>NZ_AP022590.1:3711324-4020601 GCF_010731775.1 Mycobacterium mantenii
TCGTAGGCGCGCTGGAAGAATGCGGGATAACGCTCGCTCTTGAACGCTTCGAAGGCGCCGATCGTCACGATCCGGTCGACCTTGTCCTCGCACTCTTCCCAGCCCTGCAGGCGCACCTCGATGTTGCGGCTGCTCGGCAGGCCGGCCAGCAGGTTCTTGCTGTACTCAAACTGATTGCGGCTCAGCGTAATTCCGATGACATTGACGTCGTACTTCTCGACAGCCCGCTTCAGCGCGGCGCCCCAGCCGCAACCGATGTCCAGCAGCGTCATCCCGGGCTCGAGGTTCAGCTTTCCCAGCGCCAGGTCGAACTTCGCGATTTGAGCTTCTTCGAGCGTCATGTCGTCGCGCTCGAAATAGGCGCAGGTGTAGCCCATTGTGGCATCTAGGAATAACGCGAAGAATTCATCCGAGACGTCGTAGATGGACTGCGACTCCTCGTAGTACGGTTCCAAACCTGTCATGCCCGATGTAGACCTTTCATCCTATTCAACGCGAGCATACTAACCGACGGGCCGGTGGCCAGCCGTCCGGGCACGGACGAGTAGCGAGACGTTACTCAATAGGTATAGAACCCCTGGCCCGCCTTATTGCCGAGCCGGCCGGCCTCCACCATGCGCAGCAATAGTGGCGGCGGTGCGTACTGCGGTTCCTTGAACTCCTCAAACATCTTGTCCGCGATCAGCTTCAAGGTGTCCAGACCGACCAGGTCGGACAGCCGCAGCGGGCCCATTGGGTGCGACAGCCCGGCCACCACGGCTTTGTCGACGTCTTCGACGGTGGCGAAGCCGGCCTCCACCATGCGGATCGCCGACAGCAGGTAGGGCACCAGGAGCGCGTTCACCACGAACCCGGATCGGTCGGAGCAGCGCACCACCTGCTTGCCCAGCACCGCGCTCGCGAATTCCTCGGTGCGGGCAGCGGCGGCGTCGTCGGTAACCAGCGTGCTGACCAACTCGACCAACGGCAGCACCGGGACCGGGTTGAAGAAGTGCAGACCGAGCACGCGTTGCGGGTTCTTGGTGGCCGCGGCGATCTTCATGATCGGGATGCTGGAGGTGTTGGACGCCAGAACCGCGTCGGGGTCGGTGACGACCTGATCGAGTTCGGCGAACACCTGCGCCTTGACGGCATCGTCCTCGATGATCGCCTCGATGACCAACTGGCGGTCGGCAAGGTCCTTCAGGTCCGTGGTGAAGGTGAGCTTGCTCAGCGCCCGGTCGCGTTCCCGCTCGGTCACCTTGCCGGCGCTGACGCCCCGCTCCAGCGACTTCACAATGCGGTTGCGTCCGGCCGTGATCAGGGCCTCCGTGGTCTCGAACACCGTCACGTCGACACCGGCGCGGACGGAGACCTCGGCGATGCCGGACCCCATCTGGCCGGCCCCGACAACGCCTACCCGCTGAATCGTTGCATCACTCACTGTCTTCTCCGGTGTCGTATCGTCTTGCACCGCAATAGGCCCCGCCCGGCTTTAGCCGGGCGGGGCCTACGCTACTTCATCTCATTTTCGGGCCGCGGCGTGCGCCGCGACCTCGCGGGCTCAGCGGCTCAGTGAAACTGACCCTCTTCGGTGGAACCGGTCAGCGCGGTGGTCGACGAGGTCGGGTCCACGGTGGTGGCGATGCGGTCGAAGTAACCGGCACCCACCTCGCGCTGGTGCTTGGTGGCGGTGTAGCCACGCTCCTCGGCGGCGAACTCGCGCTCCTGCAGCTCGACGTACGCGCTCATCTGGTTGCGGGCGTAGCCGTAGGCCAGATCGAACATCGAGTAGTTCAGGGCGTGGAAGCCGGCCAGCGTGATGAACTGGAACTTGAATCCCATTGCACCAAGCTCCTTTTGGAACTTCGCGATGGTGGAGTCGTCCAGGTGCTTCTTCCAGTTGAACGACGGCGAGCAGTTGTAGGCCAGCATCTGGTCGGGGAACTCGGCCTTGACGCCCTCGGCGAACTTGGCGGCGAGCTCGAGGTCCGGAGTTCCCGTCTCCATCCAGATCAGGTCGGAGTACGGCGCGTAGGCCTTGGCCCGCGCGATGCACGGCTCGAGGCCGTTTCGGACGCGGTAGAAGCCTTCCTTGGTCCGCTCACCCGTGATGAACGGCTGGTCGCGCTCGTCGACGTCGGAGGTGATCAGCGTGGCGGCCTCGGCGTCGGTCCGGGCGATGACGACGGTCGGAACGTCGCACACGTCGGCGGCCAGGCGGGCCGAAGTCAGGGTCCGGATGTGCTGCTGGGTCGGGATCAGCACCTTGCCGCCCAGGTGGCCACACTTCTTCTCCGAGGCCAGCTGGTCCTCCCAGTGCGATCCCGCAACACCGGCGGCGATCATGGCCTTCTGCAGCTCGTAGACGTTGAGCGCACCACCGAAACCGGCCTCACCGTCGGCGACGATCGGGGCCAGCCAGTTCTCCACCGAGGTGTCACCCTCGACCTTGGCGATCTCGTCGGCGCGCAGTAGCGCGTTGTTGATCCGGCGGACCACCTGCGGCACCGAGTTGGCCGGGTAGAGGCTCTGGTCGGGGTAGGTGTGGCCGGACAGGTTGGCGTCACCCGCGACCTGCCAACCCGACAGGTAGATGGCCTTCAGGCCGGCGCGGACCTGCTGCACGGCCATGTTGCCGGTCAGGGCGCCGAGCGCGTTGATGTACTCCAGGTCGTGAAGCTGCTCCCAGAGCACCTCGGCGCCGCGGCGGGCCAGCGTGGCCTCCTCGACGACGGTTCCTTGCAGGGCGACGACGTCCTGGGCGCTGTAGGTCCGGGTGACACCCTTCCAACGCGGGTTGGTGTCCCAGTCCTTCTGGATCTGCTCGGCGCTCTTGGGGGTGCCAACGACAGACATTGGGCATGCTCCTTCACGATCTTCACTACTGAGTTGGTGGATGCCTCACCGGCGGTAGCTAGCGGCTCAACTTCACTGGTGTGCTAACTCGAAGATGGCACAGCCTGACCATGCATTTCCACCCGTTTCATTTGCCAATTTCGGCAACGGCTTCGCCGGAATTAGCAAATCTTGCGAAGATGAACGGGAACTGAACCGTTTCAGAAGCTACCCGCCAGTAACCCGAATCCGCAGGTCAGCTGGCAAATTAACGGGACGCTTGTCCGGTTAGCGATTGAAGAGCGCGGCGACCGCTTTGGTCTCGTCGCCGACCGCATATGTGAGCGTTGTAACAGGCCGATCGACGAGCCCGGGACCGAATTGTTCGGTCGATCCGGCCGGATGGATGTGCGAGATGATCTCCAGCTTGTCGCCCAGCGCCACCGGCGCCTCGTGCTCGATGGTGATGCGCAGCGGCCGCGCCATCAACGCCAGGTGCGACGCCAGGTAGTCCTCGATGACGCTCCAGTACACCGAGTTGTTGACGTGGTCGAACAGGTCGATGTCGGTGACCCGGACCGGAAACTCGTGAATCTCGACCGCGTCGTCGCGGCTGCCCGGCTTCAGATAGGCCTTCCACCGCAGCCGGTCGACGGACGTGGTCTTGTGCAGGCCCGCCAGGAAGTCGTCGGAGATGCGCGACGGCATCTGGGTTTCCCGGTTGATGTTGATCCAGAAGGCCTCGGACTCGATCAGCCCGCCCTTGCGGCCGTCGACCCGGACCCGCATCTCACACCACCGGTTCGAAGTGCCCGAACACCACCGCCGGCACCGCAGCATGTCCTGGAACTCGATGGGGCGGATCAGGTCGAGCATCGTGCGGCGGACGATCCACAGCGGGTGGGTTTCCTCGAAACCCATCTCGCGCAGCTGGTCCTGGCCGATGTCCTGAATGTGCCGGCACGCCGCGTCCAGACGCAGCCGGCCCGTGCGGTCGATGTCGGCCACCCGCAGCGGCCATTCGCGGTCGAACACGTCGGGGTGGCCGTCGGGAACCGGCATCAGTTCTTTGTCCAGGCTCACGGCTTCGCTCCCCGTTTCCTCCTCGTGGGCACCCCAGGCCAGTCCTGGGGCCTCCGTTGCGAATCATGCCAACGAGCTGGGCCAAAAACCAATCCCGACGCGACCGTGCTTGCTGCCAAGTCTGCGAACCATACCTTCGCATAGCCGGTAACCTCGGAGAAGTGTCCAAAACGTTCGTCGGCTCCCGCGTTCGCCAACTGCGCAACGAACGCGGGTTTTCCCAGGCCGCCCTGGCCCAGATGCTGGAGATCTCGCCGAGCTACCTCAACCAGATCGAGCACGACGTTCGGCCGCTGACGGTGGCGGTGCTGCTGCGCATCACCGAGGTTTTCGGGGTGGACGCGACCTTCTTCTCCTCGCAGGACGACACTCGGCTGGTCGCCGAGCTGCGCGAGGTCACCATGGACCGGGATCTCGACATCGACGTCGACCCAACCGAGGTCGCCGAGATGGTCAACGCCCATCCCGGGTTCGCCCGTGCGGTGGTCAACCTGCACCGGCGCTACCGGATCACCACGGCGCAGCTTGCGGCCGCCACCGAGGAGCGGTACTCCGACGGCAGTGGCAGCGGGTCGATCACCATGCCGCACGAAGAAGTGCGCGACTACTTCTATCAACGGCAGAACTACCTGCACGAGCTGGACACCGCCGCCGAAGACCTGACCATCAAAATGCGTTTGCACCACGGCGATTTGGCGCGTGAGCTGACCCGCCGGCTCACCGAGGTGCACGGGGTGCACATCAACCGGCGGATCGATCTCGGTGACACCGTGCTGCACCGTTTCGACCCCGCGACCAAGACGCTGGAATTCAGCAATCACCTGTCGTTGGGGCAGCAGGTCTTCAAGATGGCCGCCGAGCTGGCCTACCTCGAGTTCGGGGATCTGATCGACACTTTGGTGGAGGAGGGCAAGTTCACCAGCGACGAGTCACACACGCTGGCCCGGCTGGGGTTGGCCAACTACTTCGCCGCGGCCGCCGTGCTCCCCTACCGCCAGTTCCACGACGTCGCGGAGAATTTCCGCTACGACGTCGAGCGGCTGTCGTCGTTCTACTCGATCAGTTACGAGACCATCGCGCACCGGCTTTCGACGTTGCAGCGGCCGTCGATGCGCGGCGTGCCGTTCTCGTTCATCCGGGTCGACCGGGCCGGCAACATGTCAAAACGCCAGTCCGCCACCGGTTTTCACTTCTCCTCCAGCGGAGGCACCTGCCCGCTGTGGAATGTCTACGAGACGTTCGCCAATCCGGGCAAGATCCTGGTGCAGATCGCCCAGATGCCCGATGGCCGCAACTACATGTGGGTGGCCCGCACCGTGGAACGTCGCGCGGCCCGGTATGGTCAGCCGGGTAAGACCTTCGCGATCGGCTTGGGCTGCGAGCTTCGCCACGCGCACCGGCTCGTCTACTCGGAAGGACTCGACTTGTCGGGGGACATAGCGACACCGATCGGCGCGGGCTGCCGGGTCTGCGAACGCGACAATTGCCCGCAGCGCGCCTTCCCGGCGCTCGGCCGCGCGCTCGATCTCGACGAGCACCGCAGCACGGTGTCCCCCTATCTGGTGACCCAACCATGAGTACCGCACCGGACGGCCGCATCCCGTCGGGGCGGTTTCGCGAACTGGGACCGATCAATTGGGTGGTCGCGAAGTTGGGTGCGCGCACCGTGGGCGCCCCGGAGATGCACCTGTTCACCACCCTGGGCCAGCGCCGGCTGCTGTTCTGGACGTGGCTGGCGTACGGGGGCCGGTTGCTGCGCGGCAAGCTTCCCACCATCGACACCGAATTGGTGATCCTGCGGGTGGCACATCTGCGCGCGTGCGAATACGAGTTGCAGCACCATCGCCGGATGGCCCGCAAGGCCGGGCTGGATGCGGACCTGCAGACCGCGATCTTCGCCTGGCCCGAGCAGCTGGACCCGGTCGAGGCACACCTGACCGTGCGTCAGCAGGCGCTGCTGGCGGCGACGGATGAGTTCGTCAAGGACCGCACGGTCACCGCCGATACCTGGCGTCAGCTGGCGACTCACCTGGATCGCCGACAGCTGATCGAATTCTGTTTGCTTGCAAGCCAATACGACGGTCTTGCTGCGACGATGTCAGCGCTCGAGATTCCGCTGGACAACCCACACCGGTCATAAATAGACGTCGGTGAGGATGGCCAGCGTCAGGATCACGGGAAGTACCGGCAGCGCGAAGGCGAACGCACCCCATGACTGCTTGCCACGCCGTCGCTGCCGCAAGCCCCACACCGCCGCGCCGATCCCCAGCACCACCGATGCCAGCAGCACCAGCGGGCCCCACTGGCCGGCCGTCGCGTTGTCGCCGTTCGAAATGGCCAGCAACCACAGGACATAACCGGTCGCCAGGCCGGCGACGGCACCCGCGATGGTCTGAGGGCTCACGGTGCGCATCATCGACGGGTCAGAAATTGATCATGTGCCCGACCAGGCCGTGGAAGCATTCCTGCAGCGCCTCAGACATGGTCGGGTGGGTGTGCACGTTGCGCGCCAGCTCGGTGGCGGTCAGATCCCACTTCTGGGCCAGCGTTAGCTCCGGAAGCAGTTCGGAGACGTCGTGGCCGACCAGGTGTCCGCCCAGCAGCTCACCGTATTTGGCGTCGGCGATCAGCTTGACGAATCCGCTGGGGTCGCCTACGCCGTGGGCCTTGCCATTCGCGGTGAACGGGAACTTCGCCACCACAACGTCGTGGCCTTCGTCGCGGGCCTGCTCCTCGGTGAGTCCGAAGCTGGCGACGTTGGGCTGGCAGAACGTCGCCCGCGGCATCATCCGATAGTCGCCGAGCGCCAAAGTCTCGGCGCCGGCGATGGTTTCGGCGGCCACCACACCCATGGCCTCGGCGACGTGGGCCAGCTGCAGCTTCCCGGTGACGTCGCCGATCGCGTAGATGTGTTCGATGTTGGTGCGCATGTAGTCGGTGATCCCAATGGCCTTGCGGTCGGTCAGCGCGACACCGGCCTTCTCCAGGCCGAAGCCCTCGACGTTGGGCGCAAAACCGATGGCCTGCAACACCTTCGCGGCCTTCAGTTCTTGCGAGTTGCCGTCCTTGCTGACGACGACGGTCACCTCGGAGCCGTTGTCGGAGATCGACTCGACTTTCGTTCCTGTGAGGACCTTGACGCCCAGCTTCTTGAACTGCTTCTCGACCTCCTTGGAGACCTCGGCGTCCTCGTTGGGCAGCGCGCGCGGCAAGAACTCCACGATGGTCACGTCGACGCCGTAGTTCTTCAGCACGTAGCCGAACTCCATGCCGATCGCCCCACAGCCGGCGATGATGATCGATTCCGGCAACTCGCGGGACAGGATAAGTTCTTCGTAGGTGACCACGTTTTCCGACAGCGACGTGCCGGGAACCAGGCGGGTGCTGCTGCCGGTGGCGATGATGGCGTTGTCGAACGTGACGGTCTCGGTGCCGCCGTCGTTGAGATCGACCGACAGCGTGTTGGCGTCGCTGAACCGGCCGTAGCCGTGGATCTCGGTGATCTTGTTCTTCTTCATCAGGAAGTGCACGCCGGCGACGCGGCCCTCGGACACTTTGCGGCTGCGGTCGAATGCGATTCCGTAGTCGAAGGTCGCCTCGCCGCTGATGCCGAAGGTCTTGGCCTCCTTGGTGAAGATGTGCGCGAGTTCGGCGTTGCGCAGCAGCGCCTTGGACGGGATGCAGCCGACGTTGAGGCAGACTCCACCCCAATACTTGGGTTCGACGACTGCGGTGTTCAGGCCCAATTGCGCGGCGCGGATAGCTGCGACATATCCGCCGGGACCGGCGCCGAGGACGACGACGTCATAGTGAGAAGTCACGAGCCCACCCTAGTGCGCCAGGACCCCTGGTGGCCGCCCGGGCGAGGCGTCAGTACGGAATGACGCCGACCAGACAGTGCCCCACTCGCTCGCAGTGGTAGTAGCCGTACAGGGGCGCCGCGGCGACCAGCGCCGCGAACGGCCCGGACATCACCGCCACCGAGAGCGCCGAAACCAGCGGCCTGCCCTGGGTCATCGCCAGCATCACCGCGCCGACGATGCACGCCACCACGTAGACCAGGACCACGAACAGCGCCGGAGTCTTGTCGGCCGAGTGGTACCACCAATAGAACAGGCCCAGCCCGATCACGGCCGCCACCGCCCATACGCCGAGGAGCACCAACGCCAGCTTCCACCACTTGAGGTAGAGGTAACGGCCGGGCACGTTGATCGGTTGCACCGGGCCGACGGGTTCGGGCGGCTCTTCGTCGGCGTCCGGCGTGGGCGTCGTCGCCTCGACGTCCGCGGTCGCGGTGGAAGGCCCGGGCTCGGTCGCGACGGGGTGCTCGCCGGTGTCGTCATCGAAATCGGGGACCCATGACTGGGTGCCGGTGTGCTCGGAGTCGTCGTCGCCATCCGAGAAGTCCGGCACGAAGGCCTCGGTGCCGGGGTTCGAGGCGTCCTTGTGGTCAGGCGCCTTGTCGTCAGGCACCAGCGGTCACCCGCAACGCGACCAGCATGCCGAACCAGCCCGGCGCCACCGACAGCAGGAACGCGCCCAGCATGGTGACCCAGCGGCGTCCGGAGAGCAGGATCGTCGTCAGCCCGACCACGCTGAGGATGCCGACCCCCAACGCGATCGCGATGCCCGGGCGGACGCTGGCGTGGATAGCCACGGTGCACGCCACACCCGCCAGAAGTCCGACCGCACTGCCGATCAACATGGCGCTGGCCAACAACCAGGGACGCGGAAGAGGGATCACTTCCCCGACTGTACTGCGGCTACCGGCGCGTGGGGCATGTCGCCGAGGCCGCGTCGGCCACCACCGGACCCCGCGCCTGGGGCCGTTCGCCGCGTTCGTAATCGGCGCCGGTGATCACCGCCGCGGCGGCCAGCGCGGCCCGTTCTTCGTCGGTAAAGCCCCGCCCGCGGGACAGGAACCGCACCCCGTCGGGCGCCTCCAGGCTGAACCCGCCGCCGCGGCCCGGCACCACGTCGATGACCAGTTGGGTGTGCTTGTCGCGATAGTGGGCCGTGTACTGCGGACCCGAAATCCACACCGGTACCCCGCCTGTCCCGACGTCGAGGACGCCGAGCAAGACGTCGCGGTCGCCGACCAGAAAGTCGCCCAGCGGGTAACACATCGGCGACGACCCGTCGCAGCAGCCGCCGGACTGGTGGAACATCACCGGGCCGTGGCGGTCCTGCAGGCGCGCCAGCAGTTCGGCGGCACCGGCCGTGATCACCACCCCGGCTGGCGGGAGACCCATCGCGCCACTCCTCTCCCTTTTTCGATCGCTCCGCTCCGTCTATCGTCGCCGGCGCATCAGAAGAACCCTTGCGCCTTCTCGGAGTAGGACACCATCAGGTTCTTGGTCTGCTGATAGTGATCGAGCATCATCTTGTGGTTCTCCCGGCCGATGCCGGACTGCTTGTAGCCGCCGAATGCCGCGTGCGCGGGATAGACGTGATAGCAGTTCACCCACACCCGGCCGGCCTGGATGTCGCGCCCGGCCCGATACGCGGTGTTGCCGTCGCGGCTCCACACCCCGGCGCCCAGGCCGTAGAGGGTGTCGTTGGCGATCGAGATCGCGTCGTCGTAATCGGCGAACGACGTCACCGTCACCACCGGCCCGAAGATCTCCTCCTGAAAGACCCGCATCTTGTTGTTGCCGCCGAAAATCGTCGGCTGCATGTAGTAGCCGCCGGACAGGTCGCCGCCGAGCTCGGCGCGTTCGCCGCCGGTAATGATCTTGGCGCCCTCGTCCTTTCCGATTTCGATGTAGGACAACACCTTTTCCAGCTGGTCGTTGGATGCCTGCGAGCCCAGCATGGTCTCGCTGTCCAGCGGGTCGCCCTGGCGGACCGCCTTGGTGCGGATCGCGGCCAGCTCGAGGAACTCGTCGTAGATGTCGGCCTGGACCAGGCTGCGCGACGGGCACGTGCACACCTCGCCCTGGTTGAGGGCGAACATGGTGAAGCCCTCCAGCGCTTTGTCCTGATAGTCGTCGGCCTTGGCCATCACGTCGGAGAAGAAGATGTTGGGACTCTTGCCCCCGAGTTCCAGGGTGACCGGGATCAGGTTCTGCGACGCGTATTGCATGATCAATCGCCCGGTGGTGGTCTCGCCGGTGAACGCGATCTTGGCGATCCGGTTGCTCGACGCCAGCGGCTTGCCTGCCTCGGCGCCGAATCCGTTGACGACGTTGACCACCCCGGGCGGCAGCAGATCGCCGATCAGCGACATCAGGTAGAGCACCGAAACCGGTGTCTGCTCTGCGGGTTTGAGCACCACGGCGTTGCCGGCTGCCAGCGCGGGCGCCAGTTTCCACGCGCCCATCAGGATCGGGAAGTTCCACGGGATGATCTGCCCGACCACGCCGAGCGGCTCGTGGAAGTGGTAGGCCACGGTGTCCTCGTCGATCTGCGACAGCGAGCCCTCCTGCGCCCGCAGCGCCCCGGCGAAATACCGGAAGTGGTCGGCGGCCAACGGAATGTCGGCGGCCAGCGCCTCGCGGATCGGCTTGCCGTTATCCCAGACCTCGGCCACCGCCAGCGCGGCGGTGTGCTCCTCGATGCGGTCCGCGATCTTGTTCAGGATCGCCGCCCGCTCGGCCGGCGCCGTCTTGCCCCACCCGGGAGCGGCCGCGTGCGCGGCGTCGAGTGCCTTCTCGATGTCGGCCTCGTCGGAGCGGGCCACCTCGCAGAACGTCTGGCCGGTGACCGGGGTCGGGTTCTCGAAGTAGCGTCCCTTGGCCGGCGCAACCCACTGCCCGCCGATGAAGTTCTCGTAGCGGGATTCATACGACATCAATGCCCCGGCGGAACCCGGACGTGCGAAAACAGTCATCTGCTCTCACCCCTCGTTCGGCTGTGTAATTCACCTCACACTACCGCCGGAGCCACAATGGATTTCTATGGCTTCTATGACGTCGCAAGCTCACGCCGCCCCGCACGACAACGAAGATCCGTACCTGTGGCTCGAGGACGTCACCGGTGACGAGGCGCTGGATTGGGTGCGGACGCGTAACGAGCCGACGCTGGCGCGCTTCCGCGACGAGAATTTCGAGCGGATGCGCGCCGAGGCACTCGAAGTGCTCGACACCGACGCCCGCATCCCGTATGTGGTCCGCCGCGGCGAGTACCTCTACAACTTCTGGCGCGACGCGGCCAACCCGCGCGGGCTGTGGCGGCGCACCACGCTGGACAGCTACCGCACCGAGTCTCCCGAGTGGGATGTGCTGATCGACGTCGACGAGTTGGGCCGGGACGACGGCGAGAAATGGGTGTGGGCCGGCGCCGCCGTCATCTACCCCGAATACACCCGCGCGCTGGTCAGCCTGTCCCGCGGCGGCTCCGACGCCTCCATCGTGCGTGAATTCGACATGCTGACGCGGGAATTCGTCGACGACGGGTTTGAGCTTCCGGAAGCCAAGTCGCAGGTCAGCTGGGACGACCCGGACACCGTGCTGGTCGGCACGGACTTCGGCGCCGACTCGCTCACCGATTCCGGCTACCCTCGGGTGGTCAAGCGGTGGCGCCGCGGCACCCCCCTCGCCGACGCCGAAACGGTCTTCGAGGGGGCACGTTCGGACGTGAACGTGGTGGCAAGCACCAGCCGGATCCCCGGCTACGAGCGCACCCTGATCGGCCGGGCTTTGGACTTCTGGAACGAAGAGGTCTACGAACTGCGCGGCCCGGAACTCATTCGCATCGACACGCCCACCGACGCCAGCGTGAGCCTGCACCGCGAGTGGCTGTTAATCGAGTTGCGCAGCGACTGGTTATTGGGCAACGCCAGCTATACCGCCGGGTCGCTGCTGGCCGCCAACTATGAAGAATTCCTCGCCGGCACAGCGCAATTGCAGGTCGTCTTCGAGCCCGACGCGCACACGGCCCTCAACCATTACGCGTGGACCAAGGACCGGCTGCTGATCGTCTCACTGGCCGACGTGGCCAGCCGCGTAGAGATCGTCACGCCCGGCAGCTGGCGGCGTGAGCCCGTCCCCGGTATTCCGGCCGCGACCAACACCGTCGTCGTTTCCGCCGACGACACCGGCGACGAATTCTTCCTGGATTCCAGCGGATTCGACTCTCCGTCGCGGCTGATGCGCGGAACCGACGGCGGGCAACTCGAACAGATCAAGTCCGCGCCGGCCTTCTTCGATGCCGAAAACATCTCTGTGACACAGCATTTCGTCGCCTCGCAGGACGGTACGCCGATCCCCTATTTCGTGGTGCGGCCCGGCGGCCCGCACGGGTCCGAGGGCCCGGCACCCACCCTGCTCTACGGCTACGGCGGCTTCGAATCGTCGAACACCCCGGGCTACAGCGGCGTGCTGGGCCGGCTGTGGCTGGCCCGCGGCGGCACCTACGTCCTGGCCAACATCCGCGGCGGCGGCGAGTACGGCCCGGCCTGGCACACCCAGGCGATGCGCGAGGGCCGGCACAAGGTGGCCGAGGACTTCGCCGCCGTGGCAACCGATTTGGTGGAGCGCGGCATCACCACCGTCGACCAGCTCGGCGCGCAGGGCGGCAGCAACGGCGGCCTGCTGATGGGCATCATGTTGACCAAGTACCCGGACAGATTCGGCGCCCTGGTGTGCAGCGTGCCGCTGCTGGACATGAAGCGCTATCACCTGCTGCTGGCGGGCGCCTCCTGGATGGCCGAATACGGCGACCCGGACAACCCGAAGGATTGGGCGTTCATCTCCGAATACTCGCCGTACCAAAACGTTTCGGCGACGCGCCACTATCCGCCGGTGCTGATGACGACGTCGACCCGCGATGACCGGGTGCATCCGGGTCACGCCCGCAAGATGACCGCGGCACTGGAGGCCGCCGGTCATCCGGTCTTCTACTACGAGAACATCGAGGGCGGGCACGCCGGCGCGGCCGACAACGAGCAGGTCGCATTCAAGTCGGCGCTGACCTATTCGTTCCTGTGGCAGATGCTCACCCGCCCCTAAGATCATCAGCGTGTCAGCGATCCAACGCATCGAACTCACGCTGCTGGCGACGGGATTGATCTTCATCCTGGTCTCGGCGGCCCAGGCGCGCTATAGGTTTATCAAGCACCGTCGCGCCGGGCGCCGGTTCTACTGGGCGACCGCGATCGTCGGCATCGTCTGCTTTGCGTTCGGGACCGGCCAGCTCTGGCCGAACGGCGTCCTCTCGGCGGCGGTCTTTTCCGCCATCGTCGCCTTCTCGGCCTACCTCACCACGCCTTATCTGAAGATCAACGGGCGCATCTACGCATCCTCGCCGGAAAACCGCGAGCCCGACCCGTAAGGAAGCCATGCCGACGAGCGACTTCGAGACGCTGCTCTACACGACGGCCGGCCCGGTCGCCACCATCACGCTGAACCGCCCCGAGCAGCTCAACACCATCGTGCCGCCGATGCCCGACGAGATCGAGGCGGCCATCGGCCTGGCCGAGCGCGACGCGGCGATCAAGGTCATCGTGCTGCGCGGCGCGGGCCGCGCCTTCTCCGGGGGTTACGACTTCGGCGGCGGGTTCCAGCACTGGGGCGACGCCATGATGACCGACGGCAAGTGGGACCCGGGCAAGGACTTCGCGATGGTCAGTGCCCGCGCGACCGGCCCCACAAGTAAGTTCATGGCCATCTGGCGGGCGTCCAAGCCGGTGATCGCCCAGGTGCACGGCTGGTGCGTGGGCGGAGCCAGCGACTACGCGCTCTGCGCGGACCTCGTCATCGCCAGCGAAGACGCCGTGATCGGCACGCCCTACAGCAGGATGTGGGGGGCATATCTGACCGGCATGTGGCTCTACCGGCTGAGCCTGGCCAAGGCGAAGTGGCACTCGCTGACCGGCCGGCCGCTGACCGGCGCGCAGGCCGCCGAGATCGAGCTGATCAACGAGGCGGTGCCGTTCGAACGGCTCGAGGCGCGCGTCGCCGAGATCGCCGCCGAGCTGGCGCAAATCCCCCTGTCGCAGCTGCAGGCGCAGAAGCTGATCGTCAACCAGGCCTACGAGAACATGGGGCTGGCGTCCACCCAGACGCTGGGCGGCATCCTCGACGGCCTGATGCGCAACACCCCCGACGCGCTGGCCTTCATCGACACCGCGCAAACCCAGGGCGTGCGGGCAGCCGTCGAGCGCCGCGACGGCCCGTTCGGCGACTACAGCCAGGCCCCGCCGGAGTTGCGGCCCGATCCTACGCACGTCATCGTCCCTGATCGCGACTGATACTGAGATGGACTAGCGAAATCCTGGCAGTGAGCTGGGAACTGTCCCCGGCCAGCCAAAAAGTGTTACCGTAACAACTATGTCTCGGCTGAGTACTGGCCTGCGTGCAGGCGCCGCATTTCTTGCTCTGGGTATCACCGCTGCGATCTTTCCGTCGACCGCGGGGGCCGATTCCACGGAGGACTTTCCGATCCCCCGCCGGATGATCAATACGACGTGCGACGCCGAGCAGATCCTGGCGGCCTCCCGGGACACCAGCCCGGTGTACTACCAGCGCTACATGATCGACTTCAACAACCACCCGAACGTCCAGCAGGCGACCATCGACAAGGCGCACTGGTTCTACTCGCTGTCGCCGCAGGACCGCCGGAACTACTCCGAGAACTTCTATGCGCCCGTCTCCGATCCGCTGTGGGTGGCCTGGCCCAACCACATGAAGATCTTCTGGAACAACAAGGGCGTGGTGGCCAAAGCCACCGACATCTGCAACACGTACCCGGCCGGCGACATGTCGGTGTGGAACTGGGCATAAGCCGCACGCCTTCAACCGCCGTCCCCCGATCGGGGGACATCCCAATCATCCGTTAACCGGATGGTCCGCCGCGCCTCCCCGCGGGATAGTTGTGCCATGCACAGCACAGGCGCTGAGTCATTTCGGGGCGAGGCCCACCGCAACAAATTCGCGGGCATCCTGGCGACGCTCGATTGGCATGAAGTCACCTGCCAATCCGACGCCGGTTGCACCAGCCGCGCCACCCACGTCGTGCACCGGCACGCCGTGGACGGCTGCAATCAGCCCTCCCTGGACCCGCTCGGCAATTCCGTCGGCATCCTATGCACCGGCTGCCTGCGCGACCTGCAGACCGAGGTGCTGCGGCAGCTTGACCGGATCAGGTCCACCCCGCGTGCCTACTGCCTGACCTGCGGCAGACCGGTACACAAGCTGAGTCACGCCTTAAGCGTGACCGACCTCCGTCAGTAGTTCGGAGTCGTGGCCGTTCGGTGTTGGCCTCGGGCTCGAGTCGCAGTTCTCCACGCCAGTGCGAATCTCGACACTCAAGCGCCTCATAGGATCAGCGCGGTTGTACCACTCCGCCCGGTGGGTGCTCGTCGACGTCGTTGAGGATCAGCTGGCGCACGGCCGGACGCGGTCCGTACGGTCGCAGCATGGTGCTGGCCGGCCGTGGACGCACGTGCTGCGGCCACCAGAACCAGCGCCCGAGCAAGGTGGCCAGCGACGGCGTCATGAACGACCGCACGATCAAGGTGTCGAACAGCAGACCCAGCGCGATCGTCGTACCCACCTGGGCCATCACCAGCAGCGGGCTGAACATGAACGTGGCCATGGTGGCGGCGAACACCAGACCGGCGGAGGTCACCACCGAGCCCGAACCGGCCATCGCGCGGATCGTCCCGGTTTTGAGCCCGGCGTGGATTTCCTCCTTGAACCGCGATATCAGCAGCAGGTTGTAGTCGGAGCCGACCGCCAGCAGCAGGATGACCGCCATCGCCAGCACCATCCAGTGCAACTTCACGCCCAGGATGTACTGCCATAAGAGCACGGAGAGTCCGAACGAGGCGCCCAGCGACAACAACACCGTCCCGACGATCACGACGGCCGCCACGACGCTTCGCGTGATGATCAGCATGATGACGAAAATGAGTGTGGCCGCGGAAATTCCGGCGATCATCAGGTCGATGTCGGAGCCGTCGTGCATGTCCTTGTACGTCGCGGCGGTGCCGCCGAGGTAGACCTTGGCGCCCTCCCAAGGGGTGCCCTTGATCGCCTCGTGCACGGCCTGCTTGATCGGTTCGATGTGTTTGATGCCTTCAGGACTCGCCGGGTCGCCTTCATGGGAGATGATCAGCCGGACGGCGTGCCCGTCGGGCGAGATGAACTGTTTGAGACCCCGGGCGAAATCCGGGCTCTTGAACGCCTCCGGCGGAAGGTAGAACGTGTCGTCGTTCTTCGCTTTGTCGAAGGCATCGCCCTGGGCGGTGGCGTTGTCAGACTGCGCTCTCGCCTGTTCGTTGAGACCCATGGTGGTCGCGTAGTTCGACATGATGGTGTCGAGATTGCGCTGCTGGCTCTCGATCTGCGGCGGTATCAGCGCCACCAACTTCGGCTGGATCCGATCCAGCTTGTCCAGGTTCGCGCTGAGGTTCACGATGTTCTCAGCCACCTGGTCGATGCCGTCGAGTGCATTGAAGACCGACCGGAGTGCCCAGCACACCGGAATGTCGTAGCAGTGCTTCTCCCAGTAGAAGTAACTACGAATCGGCCGCAAGAAGTCGTCGAAGTTGGCGATGTCGTCGCGCAATGCCTCGGTGATCTTCACGGTTTCTTTGGTGAGCCTGGTGGTTTCGTGCGTGGTGTTGCTGAGGTCCTGGGTGACCTGCATCTGCTCATGCAGGGTCGCCATCGTCTTATGCAGCTCGTCCGCCTGCTTGAGCAGGTTCGCCGCCTGCTCGTCCTGATAGTGCTGGGTCTGAATCCGCCCTGCGGCCTGCGCACCCATCTGAAAACCGAGGGTGCTGTGGTCGAGCGGCGTGCCCAACGGCCGGGTGATGGTCTGCACCCGGCCGATACCGGGGATGTGGAAGACCGCCTTGGCGACCTTGTCCAGGACCAGGAAATCGGCCGGGTTACGCAGGTCGTGATCGGTCTCGATCATCAACAGCTCAGGATTGAGCCGAGCCTGGTCGAAGTGCCGGTCCGCGGCGGCATAACCGACATTGGCCGGGGTGTCCGCCGGCAGGAAGTGGCGGTTGTCGTAGTCCGTCTTGTAACCGGGCAGGGCTAGCAGACCAACCAGCGCAACCCCGATGGTCACCGCGAGTACCGGTGCGGGCCAGCGAACGACCACGGTGCCCATGCGACGCCAGCCCCGGGTCTGCAGCACGCGCTTCGGATCCATGAGCTTGAAGAACGAAGCCACCGTCAGCACCGCCGGGCCCAGCGTCAAAGCCGCCAACACCGCGACCAGCATGCCGACCGCACAGGGCACCCCCAGCGACTGGAAGTACGGCAGCCGGCAGAAGCTCAGGCAGTACATCGCGCCGGCGATGGTCAATCCCGACCCGAGCACGACATGCGCGGTGCTGTGGAACATGGTGTAGAACGCTTTTTCGCGCGACTCGCCCAAACCGCGGGCTTCGTGGTAACGGCCGACCACGAAGATCGCGTAGTCCGTCCCGGCGGCGATCGCCAGCAGCACCAGCATGTTGTTGGCGAAGGTCGACAGCCCCATGACGCCGTAGTTGCCGAGCGTCGCGACGACACCGCGGGCCGCTGCCAACTCGATGAAGACCATGACCAGCATGATCAGAACTATGCTCACCGACCGGTACACGAACAGCAGCATCACCACGATCACCAAAAAAGTGATGAGAGTGACCTTCGCTACGCCCTTCTCACCCGCGTGGGACTGATCGGCAAACAGCGGACCCGCCCCGGTGACATAGGCTTTGATTCCCGGCGGCGCGGGCACCGAGTCCACAATCTTGCGGACGGCCGCGGCAGACTCGTTCGCCAGCCCGCTGCCCATGTTGCCGGCGAGGTAGACCTGGACGTACGCGGCCTTTTGATCGTGGCTCTGGGAACCCGCCGCTGTCAGCGGATCGCTCCAGAAATCCTGAACGTGCTGAACGTGTTTCTTGTCTTGCTCGATGCGCCTGACGATCTCGTCGTAATAGCGATGAGCCTCCGCCCCGAGCGGCTTGTCGCCCTCCAGCAAGATCATGGCCGAGTTGTCAGAGTTGAACTCTTTGAACGTCGACCCGACCTTCATCATCGACTGGAAGGATGCCGCGTCAGTCGGACTCATCGACACCGCGTGGGTTTTGGAGACGACCTCCAGCTGCGGGGCCACGGTGTTGGTGACGAACACGATGCCCAACCACACCAGGACGATCGGCAGGGCCAGCTTATGGATCATTCGCGGCAGGAACGGCGGGATCAGCGGCTGATCCACGCGCGGCGGAGCCTCGCTCGGCTCGCTCATGCGGACTTGTCCAGGCAGTAGACGAAGGCGTTCACGGTTTGGCTGGGATCTGAGCGGTTCGGAGTCTTGATGACGTCACCGCTCCCGTCGTGCTTGTTCACCACGAACTGGCAGGCGATCCAACTGCCGTCTCCTTGCGCCACCAGGTTTGCCGGGATGCCGGGTTTCGTTGAACTCAATACTTTGCTCCAGGGCAAGGGCACGTTGAGGGCCTGCTGCGGATGGGAGTTCTCGTCGAGGTAGTTGATGGTTGCCGTGCTGCCCGGTGGCCCCCAGACTTCGAGCGTGATCGTCTTGGCGTTGAACTCATCGAGGACCTCGCCCGAGGTGCCACCACCGAACGAACCTTTGTGAACGCCGAAGACCCCGTGCAATCGGTATACGACGAATCCCGAGACCGCGACGACAGCTGCGATCGTGAGCACCAGCCAAAAACGCCCCAGAAGCCCCTTTTTCCTAGCACGCTGCGGGGCGACCTTGTCGCCCTCGCTGCCCGCGGAGCCCTGCTTCATTAGTGGCTCGGTCCTTGGCTCAGTCGTCGTCATGGGCCCTTCAAGTCTTTCACCGGTTACAGTTCGCCAAGCCACAGCGCTCCGGCCCCCTTCCTGAGTTCATGAGGATTGCGCGATGAGGCCGATGCACGTGGCCGTCAGCAGGCGGGTGAGCGCGGACGCGAAGTCCAGATTCCACTCCGGCGGAACCACTTCGGGCTCCTCGGCATAGACGTCGGTGAGACGCTCCGGGGGGTTGGCGACCTGCCAGAGCGTGGCCGCCAGCGAGTACGCCGCCAGCAGGATGTCGAGCGACCCCGACCGCCCGAGCTCGGGCAGCGCACTCTCGATGGAATCCGCGAGCGAGACCGTGGCCGCGGTGCTGATCCGCTTGACCTCGATGACCCGTTCCGCATCCACCTCGTGTTCCAGGTGCAGATGCAGGTTGGCCAGCAGGTCGCAGAACAACGGGTCGTCGGCCAGGGCCTCGGCGAGCGTCTCGGCGATGCGCGAGGGCGACTTCGCGCCGGGTTCGGCCAGCTTCTCCGACACGGTATTCGACCATCGCACCCAGCCCTCGGCGGACAGGTGCAGCAGAACTTCCTTGTGCGAGGTGAAGTAGCGGCGCACCGCCGAGTAGTGAATTCCGGCGCGGCTGGCGACCGCCGTCAGGGTGACCGACGCGACGCCGGCCTCTATCGCCAACGAGCGTGCGGCCTCCACGAGGGCCTCCGCACGTTGGCGCTTTTTTTCCTCAGTGCGGGCGCGCTGGAATGTTAGTTGCGCCACCGGCTGAGCGTAACGCACGTTGCGTGATTTGTATAACGCACGTCACATGATTTGTGGCGGGTCACTCTCCGACCCCGAAACAGGTAAAGGTGTAGCCATGCTCATCGTCCGGTGCCCATCGAGCCCCTCCGAGTAGCCCGTGCAAACCATCGCCCTGATCGGGTTTCTCGGCGGGCTGATCACCGGCATCTCGCCATGCATCCTGCCGGTGCTTCCGGTGATCCTGCTGTCCGGCATGGGCACCGGAGCCCGCAGGCGCAGCGTGAGTTCCGCGGCGCGACCGTACCTGGTGATCGCGGGCCTGGTGTGCAGCTTCAGCCTGGCCACTTTGATCGGCTCGGCGCTGCTGACGGCGCTGCACCTGCCGCAGGACGCGATCCGGTGGGCCGCGCTGGTGGTGTTGATCCTGATCGGGCTGGGATTGATCTTCCCACCGATGCAACACCTGATCGAGCGGCCGTTCGCGTATTTCCCGCAGCGCCAAATCGGCTCGGGCACAGATGGTTTCGGTCTGGGGCTGACGTTGGGCGCGCTGTATGTGCCGTGCGCGGGGCCGGTGCTGGCGGCCATCGTGGTGGCCGGCGGGACCTCGTCGATCGGCCCCGGCGCGCTCGTGCTGACCGCGACGTTCGCCATCGGCAACGCGCTTCCGCTGCTGGCCTTCGCGCTGGCCGGGCGGCGCGTGGCCGAACGGGTGGCCGCATTCCGCCGTCGGCAGCGCGCCATACAGATCTCCGGTGGGATCGCGATGATCGTGCTGGCCGTGGCGCTGGTGTTCAACTTGCCCGCGATGCTGCAGCGTGCCGTCCCGGATTACACGACGGCAATGCAGAACAAGCTGGGGGCCAACGACATTCAGCGCAACCTGGGCCCGGCCCCCACCCAGCAGCCCAACCACGGCAGCGGGCTGCAGCTGAGCCCGCCCAGCACCACCGTCGACGGGGCGTTGAGCGACTGCTCCAGCGGCTCTTCCGACCTGCAACAGTGCGGACCGGCCCCCGCGCTGACGGGCGTCACCGGATGGCTCAACACCCCGGACGGCAAACCGCTGGACCCGGCGTCGGTGCGCGGCAAGGTGATCCTGATCGACTTCTGGGCCTATTCGTGCATCAACTGTCAGCGCGCCATCCCGCACGTAATCGATTGGTACAACCGGTATCGCGACAGCGGGTTCCTCGTTGTCGGGGTGCACACGCCCGAGTACGCGTTCGAGCGGGTGCCCGCCAACGTGGCCAGCGGCGCCGCCGACCTGCACATCACCTATCCGATCGCACTGGACAACGACTACGCGACGTGGAACAACTTTCAGAACCTCTACTGGCCGGCCGAGTACCTGATCGACGCGAATGGGCAAGTGCGCCATACCAAGTTCGGTGAGAGCGATTACGACGGAACCGAGAAGCTGATCCGCAAGCTTCTGGTCGACGCCCACCCCGGCGTCCAGCTGCCCCCGCCGACGAACTCGCCCGACATGACGCCGCAGACCAAGCTCACGCCCGAGACCTACCTGGGTGTCGGCAAGTCCGGAAACTACGGCGGCGGCGGGGATTATAAGGAGGGCGCCGCCACGTTGAGCTTCCCGCCGAACCTGACCGACGGCAAGTTCGCCCTGCGCGGCCGCTGGACCCTGGACGACCAGGGGGCGACGGCGGACGGCGACGACTCCGCCGTTCGGCTGAACTACACCGCGAAAGACGTCTACGCCGTCGTCGGCGGCACCGGCACCCTCACCGTGACCCGCGACGGCAAGACCACCACGACGCCGATCGGCGGAGCGCCCACGCTGCACCGGATCGTCGCCGACGACTCCGCGCACCGCGATCAGCTGGACATGGGGGTTAGCAAGGGCCTGCAGGTGTTCTCGTTCACGTTCGGCTAGGCGCCGGGTTCACGACTTCTTCACCAGACCGCCCAGCATCGCGGTGATCACACCGAACGCGACCAGGGCGGTGCCGGCGAGCAACGTGGCGTTGAGCCATTGGTGCAGACCGGATTCGGCGTGTTCGACCATCACCTCGGCGACGCGCCGGACGTTGCCGGTGGTGCGGTTAAGCGCATCGTTGAGGTAGCGAGCGGCGACCTCGATGCCCGCCCATCCGCCCGCACCGACGAGCAGCGCCGAGACCCCCAGACTGCTCAGCGCCTTGCCGCGGCGGCGGGCGGCGGCCACCGTGAGCAGCGCGCAGACACCGCACAGCGCCGCCGCCCCCACACTGAGCCACGGGCCCCAGGTGGACAGCCGGCTCAGCCGTCCTTTCCATTGCGGGACCGAAACAGTCAGCGGGACAGTGAGTTTCGCGGGGACCGTCACGTTGTGGCGGCTCAGCAGCGGCTGAATCGAGCCGTCGTTGAGCATCGGTGCCACGTCGACCGCCCACTGGTTGCCGTCCCCGCCGGCGCCCGGGTCGCTGAACAACCAGCCGTGTGCCGCGCGGTTCGCCTGGGCGAACAGCGGCGGAAACGCGGGCCCGGCGGTGAAGGCACTGGCGGCCTCGTGCACCTCCGAACTGTCGACCGGATAACGGCCGCCGTGCTCGGCGATGAGAGCCATTGCCCGGGCGCTCAGTTCGGCCGCCATGGCCGACTGCAGAGCCGGATCGGTCGCCGCGCGCTGCGCCATCGCCGCGTAGCCGTCGGGGTCAACGACATGCAGCTGCGTCCACGCGGCGGGAACCGCCACCGCAAGCGCGAGCGTGGTGATGAGCCACAACAGCGCGGTCGCCGCGAATCGCACGCCTGCGAATCTACGCAATCCCCCGCACATAGGCGGCCTGCCCGAGGTGCTGGGCGCAGTCGTCGATGATGCTCACCAAGCGAGCGCTGGCCGTCACCGGTGGGTCCCAGTTGGTGTCCACGACGCGGGCCAACTCCTCGGCGGTCACCCCGGCGAGGTATTCGAGGGTGAGCTTGTGCACCGCGTGGTAGTAGCCGGACAGCAGATCCGCGGGCGCCTTCACCTTGGCCACGTCGTCGGGCCCGTGGCCATAACCGCTGTCGTCGCGCGGCAGGTCCAGTCCGAACCGGTCCACCCAGCCGTCGCGGAACCACACCTGCCCGACGCCGGCGACATCGGCCAACTGGATGTCCTGCACCCGCGCGCTGTGCCAGAGCAGCCAGGCGATGCTGTTGGCGTTCGGGGCCGGCCGATAGCCGGACACCTCGTCGGTCAACCCCTCGGTGATCTGGTCGACGTGTTCGATCAACCGGGTGAACGCGTCGCGGAGCAGTTCTTGAACGCATGCGTCGGGATTCGCCATGTCTCCGACACTACGGGAGCTAAATGACCTGGCACGACCTACCGAAACGGTCGTAGATTGTTTGGATGACTTACGACTTGATCATCCGCAATGGCACCATCGTCGACGGGCTCGGGGGTGAGCCGTACGTCGGTGACGTGGCGGTGCAAGACGGCGTCATCAAGGCTGTCGGGCACGTGAACGGAGAGGCCGCGACGCGGGAGATCGACGCCACCGGGTTGCTGGTCACGCCCGGCTTCGTCGACCTGCACACCCACTACGACGGCCAGTCCATCTGGTCGGAGCGCCTGACGCCGTCCTCGGCGCACGGGGTGACGACGGTGGTGATGGGCAACTGCGGGGTCGGCTTCGCCCCCTGCCGCCAGTCCGACCACGACGTGCTGGTCGACGTGATGGCCGGTGTCGAAGACATTCCCGGCGTGGTCATGACCGACGGCCTGCCGTGGACGTGGGAGACCTTCCCCGAATACCTGGACGCGCTCGAGGCGGGCAAGCGGGACATCGACGTGGCGGCGTATCTGCCGCACTCGCCGCTGCGCGTGTATGTGATGGGCCAGCGCGGCGCCGACCGCGAGCCGGCCACCGACGAGGATCTGGCGAAGATGCGGGCGCTGGCCAAGGAGGCGATCGAGGTCGGCGCGCTGGGCTTCGCGTCGTCGCGGCTGACCATCCACAAGACCGAAAGCGGCTCGCCCATCCCGAGTTACGAGGCCGCGCGGGAGGAGATCGAGGAGATCGCCCGCGGCGTCGTGGACGGCGGCGGCGGGCTGCTGCAGTTCGTTCCCGACATCCCGTCGGGCGGCTACCAGCCCGTGCTGCAGATGGTGTTCGACGTCGCCGAGGACGTCGGGCTGCCGGTCACCTTCACCCTCGTCGTCGCCAACTCGGGCGACCCGACCTGGCCGGACGCCATCACCATGATCGAGAAGGCGAACAGTGCCGCCGATGGCGGCGAAATCCGAGTAACCGCGCAGCTGCTGCCGCGCCCGGTCGGGTTGATCATCGGCCTGCAGCTGACCGCCAACCCGTTCGTGCTCTACCCCAGTTACCGGGAGATAGCGCACCTGCCGCTGGCCGAGCGGGTCGCCGAAATGCGCAAGCCCGAGGTCCGCGCCCGCATCCTGGCCGACAAGCCCGGGCAGGGACACCCGATCCTCTACGTGGCGCAGATGTGGGACTGGATCTTCCCGCTGGGCGACACCCCCGACTACGAGCCCGACCCGTCGACCAGCATCGGGGCCCGCGCCCGCGCCCGCGGCGTGGATCCGATGGAGGAGGCCTACGACCGGCTGCTCGACGACGACGGCCGGGCCATGCTGTTGGTCGCGACCAGCAACCTGCAGAACAACTCGCTGGATACCGTCGGCGAGCTACTGCACCGCGACGACGTGGTGCTCGGCCTCGGCGACGGCGGCGCCCACTACGGAATGATCTGCGACGCCAGCTACTCGACGTACTTCCTGACGCACTGGGCGCGGGACCGCAAGGCCGGACGGTTCACGGTGTCCGAGGCGGTTCGCGAGCTCACGTCGGTGCCGTCCCGCATCGCCGGGCTGGGTGATCGCGGGCGGGTCGCGGTCGGCCACAAGGCCGATCTCAACGTCATCGACCACGCCGCATTGCGGCTGCATAAGCCGATGATCAGCTACGACCTGCCCGCCGGGGGGCGGCGCCTGGACCAGACCGCCGATGGGTATGTCGCCACGATTGTGGCGGGAGAAGTGATCGCGGAGAACGGCGTTCCCACCGACGCCCGCCCAGGCAAGTTGGTCCGTGGCCGCCAGCCCATCCCCGCAGCCTCGCGATAACGCCCCCAAAAGTGGCATATACCAGCTAAGTTGGGTCCGTGACGAACCCGCATTTTGCGTGGTTGCCGCCAGAAGTCAACTCGGCACTAATATTCTCCGGTCCAGGTCCCGGGCCGCTGCTTGCTGCCGCGGCGGCGTGGGACGGGCTGGCCGGGGAGTTGGCATCGTCGGCATCGTCGTTTTCTTCGGTGACGACAGATCTTGCCACCGGATCCTGGCAGGGCGCGTCGTCGGCGGCCATGATGTCGGTGGCCAGCCAGTATGTGAGCTGGCTCAGCGCCGCGGCCGCGCAGGCCGAAGAGGTATCCCACCAGGCCTCGGCCATCGCGACCGCGTTCGAGGTGGCGCTGGCGGCCACGGTGCAGCCCGCCGTGGTGACGGCCAACCGGGCGTTGGTGTCGGCGTTGGCGGCCAACAATCACCTCGGGCAAAACACCCCGGCGATCGCCGACATCGAGGCCGCCTACGAGCAGATGTGGGCCTCGGACGTGGCGGCGATGTTCGGCTATCACGCCGACGCGTCGGCGGCCGTGGCCAAGTTGCCGCCCTGGAATCAGGTGCTGCAGAACCTCGGCTTCTCCAACACCAGCACCGCGGTCACACGCCCGGCCAGCTCCGGCGCGGTCGCCCGCGGCTACACGTCGCGCATCGCCGGGTTCCTGCGGCCGACGGGACCGCAGTAGTCCCGGGCCGCACCTATCCTGGGAGATCATGCGCACCAAGAAAAAGGTCGATCTCAAGGCGCTGGCCGACGCGCTTGTCGACTTCCCCTACGCGTACCTGATCACGGTCGACGACGGGTACCGGGTGCACACCGTGACGGTCGAGCCGCAGCTGCGTGAAGCCACCCTCGATGTCGGACTCATCGGTGGGCGCACCCGGAACAATCTCGCCCACCGCGCCGACGTGACCCTGTTGTGGCCGCCCGCCGAACCGGGCGGCTACTCCCTGATCGTCGACGGCAGCGCCGAAGTGACCGACGCCGGCGATGAAACCGCCCGCCTGAGCGTGGTTCCCACCCGCGCGCTGCTGCACCGCGACGCCGACTCCCCCGACGCGGCCAAGGGCTGCCTGCACGACTGCGTGGTGTTCTCGCTGCCGGCGTGAGGCCGTACAGTCTCATCCGTGAGCCGTGTCGCACCGCTCGCCCCGCCGTGGAGCGAAGAAGATGCCGCTGGCATCAACAGCTGGGGTCACCCCGACCGCACCTACGAGCCGCTGCTCTTGGTGCGTTGCCTGCAGCGCCATCCCGCGCTCGCCTCCCGGCTGCGCAAGCTCGGCGAATCCCTTTATGTCGCAGCGCTTTTGCCCGGACGGACGCGGACCATCGCCATCCTTCGCATCTGCGCCCTGGTCGGCTGTCGGTACGAGTGGGGCGGACAGGCGGCGTTCTGGGGGCCGATCGCGGGGGTCAGCGACAACGAGTGCGACGCGCCGGTCACCGGCTGCGCGGACGACCCACGCTGGAGCCCGGCCGAGCGGACGCTGATCGAGGCGGTGGACGAACTCGAGCGCACCGGCTCGTGGTCAGAGGCGACGTGGGACGCGCTGGGCCGCGACCTGACCGACGAGCAGCGGATCGAATTGCTTACCGCGGTCGGCTGGTACCGCACGATCTGCACGTTGTGCAACGCGCTCGCGCTTCCGGTCGAGGGCTGGATGCGGCCCTGGCCGGAGTCAGGGCGCTGAGCGGTCCCTGCGCAGTCCCGGATGCTGGTTCTTCAGCAGCGGCAACAGCACCCGCCTCTTCGCGGCGGGCGACCAGCGTGACGCCGTGGCCGCGGTCGGCCAGTTCGCGGGCGATGTCGGCGCCGATGCCCGACGATGCGCCGGTCACGACGGCGGTGCTGGTGGCTGAGGGAGACGGAAGGGCCACGCGCTTACCCTAGAACGCCGAGCGTGGGCAGCACTCATCACCGCCGAACGTGAAGCTGGCCGCACGCTCGGCGTCGAATGTGCGGCTAGCTTCACGCTCGCCGGACGTTCGTCCGCCGCACACGAAAAAGCCCGGCCCCTTGTGGGGACCGGGCTTTTTCGCAGGCGGACTTAGAAGTCCATGCCGCCCATGCCACCGGTCGGGTCGCCCGCGGGTGCGGCCGCCTTCTCCGGCTTGTCGGCGACGACGGCCTCGGTGGTGAGGAACAGCCCCGCGATGGACGCCGCGTTCTGCAGCGCCGAACGGGTCACCTTCACCGGGTCGGCAACGCCGGCCTTCAGCAGGTCCTCGTACTCACCGGTGGCCGCGTTCAGGCCGGTGCCGGCCTTCGAGTTGCGGACCTTCTCGGCGACAACGCCGGGCTCCAGCCCGGAGTTGAAGGCGATCTGCTTCAGCGGAGCCTCGAGCGCCACGCGGACGATGTTGGCACCGGTGGCCTCGTCGCCGGTGAGCTTGAGCTCCTCCAGGGCCGGTGCCGACTGCAGCAGGGCCACGCCACCACCGGCGACGATGCCCTCCTCGACGGCGGCCTTGGCGTTGCGGACCGCGTCCTCGATGCGGTGCTTGCGCTCCTTGAGCTCGACCTCGGTCGCGGCTCCGGCCTTGATCACCGCAACACCGCCGGCCAGCTTGGCCAGGCGCTCCTGCAGCTTCTCGCGGTCGTAGTCGGAGTCGCTGTTCTCGATCTCGCTGCGGATCTGGGCCACCCGGCCGGCGATGGCGTCGGAGTCACCGGCGCCCTCGACGATGGTGGTCTCGTCCTTGGTGACGACGACCTTGCGGGCCTTGCCCAGCAGGGCGACGTCGGCGCTCTCCAGCGAAAGGCCGACCTCTTCGCTGATGACCTGACCACCGGTGAGGATGGCCATGTCCTGCAGCATCGCCTTACGACGGTCACCGAAGCCGGGAGCCTTAACGGCCACCGACTTGAAGGTGCCGCGGATCTTGTTGACGACCAGGGTGCTCAAAGCCTCGCCCTCGACGTCCTCGGCGATGATCAGCAGCGGCTTACCGGCCTGGATGACCTTCTCCAGCAGCGGCAGCAGGTCCTTGACGGTGGACACCTTGGAGCTGACCAGCAGGATGAAGGGGTCCTCGAGGACGGCTTCCTGACGCTCGGCGTCCGTGACGAAGTAGCCCGAGATGTAGCCCTTGTCGAACCGCATGCCCTCGGTGAGCTCGAGCTGCAGGCCGAAGGTGTTGGACTCCTCGACGGTGATGACGCCCTCGTTGCCGACCTTGTCCATCGCCTCGGCGATCAGGTCGCCGATGGACTGATCACCCGCGGAGATGGCCGCGGTGGCCGCGATCTGCTCCTTGGTCTCGACGTCCTTGGCGGACTTGAGCAGGGTCTCGGTGACCTTCTCGACGGCCTTCTCGATGCCGCGCTTCAGGCCCAGCGGGTTGGCGCCGGCCGCGACGTTGCGCAGACCCTCTTTGACGAGCGCCTGGGCGAGCACCGTGGCCGTCGTCGTGCCGTCACCGGCGACGTCGTCGGTCTTCTTGGCGACTTCCTTGACCAGCTCGGCGCCGATCTTCTCGTAGGGGTCCTCCAGCTCGATCTCCTTGGCGATGGACACACCATCGTTGGTGATCGTGGGGGCACCCCACTTCTTCTCCAGGACGACGTTGCGGCCCTTGGGACCCAACGTCACCTTTACCGCGTCGGCGAGGGCGTTTAGCCCGCGCTCGAGGCCGCGACGGGCCTCTTCGTCGTACGCAATTGTCTTGGCCATTGCGAAGTGATTCCTCCGGATTGGGAATGAAACGCGGGTCACCGGGTTACGGCAACCCCGCTACTTACGCTGGCCGGGCGCAGTGCCCGCGACGGACGACCAGAGCTGGCCTCACCGTCCCGACCTAGCACTCACCCACTGCGAGTGCCAATGTCATTCTTAGCACTCGCCTATGTCGAGTGCAAGAAAGAGGTCAGCGCTCTCGCCCAGCGCGTAAACCGTCGATGACGACGTCGGTCACGCGCTCGGCCAACGCCGAGTCGTAGGCCTCCATGGCCTGGCACCCCACCATGATCGCCTTCACCTCGCGCCCCCCGATGTCCTGGCGCGCGGTGCCCGCCCGCTGCGCGGCCCGCAGCAGCTCGTCGAGCATGGCCAGGAACGCGTCCTCGGCTTCGGGCGCGGCGGTGGCGACGTCGATCCCGAACCCGGCGAGCGCGTCGACCAGGCCGCGATCGGCCGCGCCCCACTGCAGCACGATCGACCGCAGGTAGGCGAACAGCGCTTCGCCGGGGCCGACGGACTCGAGCAGCGCGCGCCCGTCGTCGACGAGCCGCTGCATCCGGTCCTCGATGACCGCCTGGAAAAGCGCCTCCTTGGTGGGAAAGTGCCGGTAGACGGTGCCAGCCCCGACGCCGGCGCGGCGCGCGACCTCGTCGATGGGCACCGCGAGGCCCTCGGCCGCGAAGGTCTCGTAGGCGACGTCCAGCACGCGCGCGCGATTGCGCGCCGCGTCGGCGCGCAGCGGGCGATCGGGCTGCGCCATCTGTTCATTCCTCCGCAGTTGACAAAGCGGGGCGAGCGTTCCGTATAGTTCCAATCAACCGGAGCGCTCGCCCCGTTTACTCTACAAGTTCAAGGAGCCTGCCATGGCCAAGTGGACCACCGCGGACATCCCCGACCAGTCCGGCCGGGTCGCCGTCATCACCGGAGCCAACACCGGCCTGGGCTTCGAGACCGCCCAGGCGCTGGCCGGACACGGCGCCCGCGTGGTGCTGGCGGTGCGCAACCTGGACAAGGGCAAAGACGCGGCGGCCCGGATCACCGCCCGCAGCCCGCACGCCGACGTCGCGTTGCAGGAGCTCGACCTGACCTCGCTGGAGTCCGTCCGGGCCGCGGCCGACCAATTGCGGTCCGCGCACGACCGCATCGACCTGCTGATCAACAACGCCGGGGTGATGTACACGCCGAAGTCGAACACCAAGGACGGCTTCGAACTGCAGTTCGGCACGAACCACCTGGGCCACTTCGCCTTCACCGGCCTGCTGCTGGACCGGCTGCTCCCGGTCGCCGGATCGCGGATCGTCACGGTCAGCAGCGTCGGTCACCGCATCCTCGCCGACATCCACTTCGACGATCTGCAATGGGAACGCCGCTACAACCGGGTCGCCGCCTACGGGCAGGCCAAGCTCGCCAACCTGCTGTTCACCTACGAACTGCAACGGCGGCTCGCCCCACATGGCACGACGATCGCCGCGGCCGCGCACCCCGGCATGTCCGACACCGAGTTGATGCGCAACATGCCCGGCCCGCTGCAATTCGCGTTCGAGCGGATCGCACCGTTCGTCGCCCAGAACCCGGCCATGGGCGCGCTCCCCACCCTGCGCGCGGCCACCGACCCGGCGGTGCTCGGTGGGCAGTACTACGGACCCGACGGCCCTGGCCAGACGCGGGGCTATCCGAAGATCGTGGGCTCCAGCGCCAAGTCGCACGACGTCGACCGGCAGCGGCGGCTGTGGGCGGTTTCCGAGGAGCTCACCGGGGTGGTCTACCCGCTCGACTAGGGCAGATGGTGCCGACCCGCCGCGCCCGGCGCAAGCGCCGCGCTTGCGATCAGCACCGGCAGGTCGAGCCGTCCCCGATCAGGGCAGATCGAGCAGCTGCTCGTAGAACCCGCCGAAACCGCGCGAGCGATCGACGAGGTGGATCTCGAGGATCCAGTGGCAGGTGCGGCCGCGCGGATCGGTGCGGCGCATCGGTTTGTTTGACCCGGGCATGATGTACCACTCGACGCCCGGGCCGGCGATTTTCTTGTGCGGGAACTCGCCGATCAGATGGCCCGCGATGCGGCTGCCCCACTCGAAGCCCTCGGCGTGCGCCACCCCGACAACGAAGTCGAACAGCTCGGCCCCGGTGACGTCGGGACGTTCCTCGAAGTACTCGCGGCCGGCCTCCCACACCCGCGGCAGGGCGTCGCGAACGGCCGTCTTGTGCGGGTCGGCGCCGAGCACGAACGTCCGCCCGAAGTCGGCCTCCCACTCCTCGAAGATCGGACCCAGGTCGAGGAAGACGATGTCGCCCTCGACGATCAGCCGATCCGGCGGGCGTTCGTGGAACGGCTGCAGCGTGTTCGCCCCGGCCCGCACGATCCGCCGGTGCCAGTGCCGGGTCACCCCGAACATCTCGCCGGCGAGGTGGTGGATGTCATCGGACAGTTCCTTCTCGGCCAGCCCGGGGCGAATCATGGCCCGCCGCTCGATCTCGTCGAACAGTTGCGCGGCTTTGCGTTCGGCGTCCAGCAGTCGTTGCACGCGAACATCTTCGGCGGTCGATCGGTCCACATCGGCGATGCTATGCGCACACTGGAACCATGTCCCTTGTCGTGCCGCCCTATCCGCCAGCCCGATACACCAAAGACGAACCGGAGATCAGCGCCTGGCTCAAGCGGGCCGATCAGCCACCCGACTATGAGACGTCCGGGGTCAAGTACCACTACCTGGCCAACCAACAGGACACCGCCGGCGACTACGGGCTCTACCGGGTCGACATCGCCCCGGCCGGCGGCGGGCCGCCCGCGCATTTCCACCGGGCCATGTCCGAGGCGTTCTTCGTGTTGTCCGGAACGATGAAGCTCTACGACGGCACCGAGTGGACGGACGGGCGGCAAGGCGACTTCCTCTACGTGCCGCCCGGGGGCGTGCATGGGTTTCGCAACGAGGCGAACGACCCGGCATCGATCCTGATGTTGTTCGCGCCCGGCGCGCCCCGCGAGGCCTACTTCGAAGGCTTCGCGGCGCTGGCCGACATGACCGACGACGAGCGCCGGGAATGGTTCATCCGCCACGATAATTTCTGGGTGCAGTAAACCCTTCCATTAATCCGGATTTTCCTCTGCCGTAACGCTTCTGGTCGCTCGCCTCGAGCGCTGGCCACCGGCGTAGGGTGTGGCCGTGCGGACGAGGAAGCCGTCGAAGCGGGCTGCGGCCTGGATGCGGCAGAGAATCGATTGGTCGATGAGCGCCCCGGTGATGATCAGCCTGCGCGTCAAACGCCGGAAACCCCGGAGCACACCGGATTTTCGGCCGCGCCCACCGGCGCCGGTCGCCGTGCGGGAACGCGGTATCCGGGTTAGCGGCTATCAGCGCGGCGGCCGGGGATACCGCGATCGGGCCCAGGCACGCCTGTCCCTGGCACCGCCCGCGATGACCCGAAGGCCCCGCGTGCCGCGCACGTCGGGCCGGCGCCCGTCGCCCATTCGGTAACAGCGCACTGCGAGAATCGGCGGCTAACGCACGCCTTTCAGGTCGCCGTCCACGTAGCGCTGCAGGTTGGGACCGATGGCCGCGATCGCCTCGTCGTCGGTCATCGACGCGAGCGGCTCGATCTGCCAGACGTAGCGCATCAGCGCGAGGCCGATGGTCTGCGATGCGATCAGGCCGCTGCGGACCAGGCGCTCGTGTTCGTCGCTGCCGAGCTGCGCGACGCCCATCAGGCTGCCCGCGACCACGCGTCGCAGTTTCTCGCGCGTGGTCGGTTCGTGCGCCGCGGTTTGCAGGATGGCGTGCAACGTCGGCCCGATCTCCTCGTCGGCCCAGCTGTCCAGCATCAGCCTCAGCACGGCGGCGCCGAGCCGGTCCACCGGCGTGGTCCAGACCTTGGCGACGTTGTCCAACCACTTCTGCGGCGGGTTGGTCGCCGCGTCGAGCAACTTCTCCTTCGATCCGAAGTAGTGGTAGACCAGCGCGGGATCGACGTCCGCGGCCCGGGCGATCGCGCGGATTGTGGTTCCCGCCCAACCGTTTTCGGCGAATTCGTCGCGGGCGGCGGCCACGATCCGCGCGGCCAGCACCCCGCGTTCATCCCGCGGACCGGGAGTTAACGGTTTCTTCGCCATGAGTTTCATCCTAGCGTGAATTTCCTCTTGCGTTGAGACTTGTTTCAACGTAGCGTGAGACTAGTCTCAACGGGCCGTGAAAATTGAGGAGCAGTGCCACCATGTACATCTACGACATCGACACCGCGGCCATGTTCGACGACCGCACCGATCAGTTCGCGAAGTTCGGCATCCCACTGGGCGACATCGAGCGGGTCCGCGCGGCCGTCGACAACATGTGGGCCGATACACCCGGCGGATGGGTCTATGAATGGTCTTGCCTGGCAAGCGAATACGTCGAGCGCGGAGAGCACCCGATGGCCTCCCTGGTCTACGGGTGCGCCAAGTTCCCCTGCCTCACCGACCCGGCGCGGGTCAAGGCGATGCAGCACCAACTCGAGCAATTTCAGTTGGCGGCCGGCGACTTTCCGGTGCACTTCGAGCGGCGCATCGTCACCGTCCCGCATCGCGGTGGGTCCGTCGAGGTGCCGGTGCACCTGTATTCCGCCGACGGCACCTACGCGACCCGGCCGGTGCTGATCGCCAGCGGCGGTGTCGACACCTGGAAGATGGACATCCACCCATGGTGGGTCGGGTTCACCCAGGGCGCGGGCGTGACCACGATGGCCTTCGACCATCCCGGCACCGGTGAGACCGCGATCCCGCTCGACGGACACGCCGACGAGGTGATCCGTGGGCTCGCCGACTACGCCCGGACACTGGGCGACGGCCGGGTCGCCCACTTCGGTGCGTCGTTCGGCGGCAACTTCGCCGCGATGTCCGGGCTGTCCGGAATCGTCGATGCCGCAGTCGATCTCGGCGGTCCGGTCGTCGCCGCCTTCGGTCCGGAGAATCTCGACAGGCTGCCCTACGGCATGCACGACATCCTCGGCAACGCCATGCACCGGGACCACTCCCCCACCCTCGACGAGCTCAGCGCAGGTATGAATCACCTGAACCGCGAGAATCTGCTTGCCCGGCATGACAATTCGGCGATGTTGGTGATCAACGGGGCCGACGACTACTTCATCCCGCAGTCCGACACCCTGGTATTCCAGGGCCGCCGCGACACCGAGGTGCACCTGATCGAGGGCACCGGCCACGTCGCAATGAGCAAGGCGCCCGAGGTGGTGCCGAAGATCATCGCCTGGCTGCGCGCGCAATTCGCGTCGACGCCAGTGCGATAACGCACGCGCCTTATTTGCCGAATCCGGAGGAAATCGCAGTCTGGATAACGGTTTTTTCTCCCTAAGCGTGCCGCGACCGGACCGTCGAAAGGTCTCGCCCAACCCGGCGCCGCCGGTCGTCGATGAGTATCTTTTGGGCCATGGCTTCCAACGACAGAGAGAACCGCAGTTGGTCGGAGGGCGACGTCCCGGATCAGAGCGGCCGCGTCGTCGTCATCACCGGCGCCAACACCGGCATCGGGTACGAGGCGGCCGCCGTGCTGGCCTACCGCGGCGCCCACGTCGTGCTCGCGGTTCGCAACCTGGAGAAGGGCAACGCGGCGTTGGCGCGCATCGTCGCCGCGAGTCCCCGCGCGGATGTCACACTGCAGCAGCTGGATCTCACCTCCCTGAACTCGGTGCGCTCGGCCGCCGCCGCGCTGGGCGCCGCCTACCCGCGCATCGACCTGCTGATCAACAACGCCGGGGTGATGTGGACGCCCAAGCAGGTCACCCACGACGGCTTCGAATTGCAGTTCGGCACCAATCATCTGGGCCACTTCGCCCTGACCGGGCTGCTGCTCGACAACCTGCTGGTAGTGCGGGATTCGCGGGTGGTGACGGTCAGCAGTCTCGGTCACCGGCTGCGGGCCGCGATCGACTTCGACGACCTGCAGTCCGAACACCGATACGACCGGATCGCCGCCTACGGGCGGTCCAAGCTGGCCAACCTGCTGTTCACCTATGAGCTGCAGCGCCGGCTGGCGGCCAAGCCCGACGCGAGAACCATCGCCGTCGCCGCCCATCCCGGCGGCTCCAACACCGAGCTGGCCCGCAACCTGCCGGGCGTCTTCCGGCCGGTGAAGGCCGTGCTGGGGCCGGTGCTGTTCCAGAGCCCGGCCATGGGCGCGCTGCCGACGCTGCGGGCCGCCACCGATCCAGCCGTCCAGGGCGGCCAGTACTACGGCCCGTCCGGCTTCCTCGAGCAGCGCGGCCGCCCCAAGCTCGTCGAGTCGAGCGCCCAATCCCACGACCCGGAGCTGCAGCGCCGGCTCTGGGCCGTCTCAGAAGAACTCACCGGCGTCAGCTTCCCCGTCTGACGCGCGGATAATGGCTCCGATGCGCTCAGTCGCCGAACATCAACGGGTCGTCACCGAATTGATTCGTGCCCGGCCCCCGGTCGCGGTCCCGGTGGCCGAGGCCCAGGGCCTGGTCCTGGCCGAAGACGTGGTGGCGCAGCTCGCGCTTCCGGTCTTCGACAACTCCGCGATGGACGGCTACGCGGTGCGCGCCGAGGACACGTCGCGCGCCACGCCCGAACATCCGGTGGTGTTGCCCGTCGCCGAGGACATTCCGGCCGGGCGCACCGACGAACTCACGCTGCAACCCGGCACCGCCCACCGGATCATGACGGGCGCGCCGCTGCCGGCCGGCGCGACGGCCGTCGTGCCGGTGGAGGACACCGACGGCGGCGTGGAGACCGTGTCGATCCGCGCGCCCCGCGAGGCCGGCAAGCACATTCGCCGCGCGGGCGAGGACGTCTCGCCCGGCACCACGGTCTTGCGCAGGGGCCAGGTGGTGACGCCGGCCGTGCTCGGGCTGGTGGCGGCGCTGGGCATCGCCGAGTTGCCGGTGATCCCACGCCAGCGGGTGCTGGTGATCTCGACCGGGTCGGAGCTGGTGACGCCGGGCACCGCGCTGCGGCCGGGGCAGATTTACGAGTCCAACTCGATCATGCTGGCCGGCGCCGTTCGGGATGCGGGCGCCGAGCTGGTCGCCGTGGCAACCGCAGAAGACGAAGTGGCCCAATTCAGTTCGATCATCGAGCGATACGCGGGCGACGCGGATCTGATCATCACCAGCGGCGGCGTCAGCGCCGGTGCCTACGAGGTGGTCAAGGACGCCTTCGGGCGCGAGGGCGACCAGGGCGTGGAATTCGTCAAGGTCGCGATGCAGCCGGGGATGCCTCAAGGCGTGGGACGGGTGGCCGGCGCGACCATCGTCACGCTGCCCGGCAACCCGGTCAGCGCGCTGGTGTCCTTCGAGGTGTTCATCCGGCCCGCCCTGCGCAAAGCCATGGGCCTGCCGGACCCGGAACGCCCGCACCGCACCGCGGTGCTCGCCGAGTCGCTGACCTCGCCGCGCGGCAAGCGCCAGTTCCGGCGCGCGGTGCTCAGCGACGACGGCGGGAGCGTCACCAGTTACGGGCCGCCGGCATCGCATCACCTGCGCTGGCTGGCGTCGGCGAACGGGCTGTTGGACATCCCGGAGGACGTCGTCGAGGTGCCCGAGGGAACCCAGCTGCAGGTCTGGGATCTGCGCTAGCGCCGACCGCGTTCAGGCCGCGGGCGTGGCCACGTCCCGATGGAATTCGTCGGCCTTGTCGAAGGCCGGGGTGCAGCGGATGGCGATGCCGACGATCGACATCATCACCGGGATGGTGACCAGCGCCGCCGCCAGCCCGACCCGACCGGACAGCTGGCCGATCAGCGGCGGCCCCAGCAGGTAGCCCAGCCACCCGGTCGCTGCCACGATGGCGACCGCCGATTTGCCGTCGCTCGCGCCGTAGGCCCCGCTGAACGCGGTGGGCACCAGCAGCGCCACGCCGGCGCCCAGCGCCGCGAAACCGAGCACGCCGACCCAGGCGTTGGCGGCGGCCAAGGTCACGCTCATGCCCACGACGGCCACCAGCGCCAGCGCCGGCAGCAGCCGGCGACTGGACACCCGCGCGTGCAGCCGGGGTGCGCCGAACCGGGTGACGACCATCGCACATGTGTAGGCGGCGTAGCTCAGCGCGGAGACGCTCGGGCCGGCGCCGATGACGTTGCGCAGGTAATTGGCCGACCAGTCGGTGGCGGCGCCTTCGCACAGGAACGACGCGAACGACACCGCCGCCAGGATTGCCACCGTCGGCGTCATCCAGGCCCGCCTCCCCGGGGTCGGCTCCGGAGACGCGGCCGAGGCGTCCACCGCGTCGGAGATCAGGCGACGGGACAGGGTTTCCACCACGATCAGGACCACCAGCCCGAGCACCGTCAGTTGGACGGCCAGGCCGACACCCGCGCCGACGCACGCCGCACCGATCACCGCCCCCACCAACGCCCCGACGCTCCACATGCCGTGGAATCGCGCCATGATCGGGGCTTTGGCGAGCCGCTCGACCGTGCCCGCCTGGGTGTTCATCGCGACGTCCAGCGCCCCCTGGAACAGCCCCCACAGCGCGAGCGCACCGAACAGCGAGGCCGCGGATCCGGCCAGGCCTACCGTCATTCCGGCCAGGGCATAACCGGCCACCGTGACCGGGATCAGCCGGTGGCTCCCCCAGCGGGGCAGCGCCCAGTGGCTGAGCAGCGTGGCCACCACCGATCCCAGCGGCGCGCCGAACAGCGCCGTGCCGAGTGCCGCGTCGGACAGGCCGAGCCCGGCCTTGACGTGGGGAATGTGGGCGGCCCAGGACGAGAACACCACACCGTGCGCGATGAATACGGTGGTGACCGCGACTTTCGCCCGGCCCACGTGTGTTGCCGGCCGATCGGCGCTCTGGGATTGCATGTCGAAGGTGGGCGTTCCCTCTGCGGGCGTCTACGAATCAGCCGCGCGCTCCGTAAGATGGCCGCGTGGCACGACGCCCCCGCACTATCGGCCCCACGGCTTCGGACCCGGGCTTCAGCCCGCAGCATGCGCTGGAGTTGGTGCGCTCGGCCGTCCCACCAGTGCATCCGGCCGGGCGACCGTTCATCGGCGCCGGGCTGGCGCTGGCCCTCGTCGGCCGCCGGCACCGATGGATACGACGCGCGGGCCTGCTGGCGGCGGGCGCCTGCGCGGGCTTCTTCCGTCACCCCCCTCGGGTGCCACCCACCCGGCCCGGTGCGGTCGTCGCACCGGCCGACGGCGAGGTCTGCGTGATCGACTTCGCCGCCCCGCCCGCCGAACTCAGCATGGGCGACGCGCCCCTCCCACGGATCAGCATCTTCCTGTCCCTGCTGGACGCCCACGTGCAGCGCGCCCCGGTCAGCGGCGAGGTGATCGCCGTGCAGCACCGGCCGGGCCGATTCGGCTCGGCCGATCTGGCCGCGGCGAGCTCGGAAAACGAGCGCACCAGCCTGCGCATCCGCACCGCCGGCGGCGCGGACATCGTCGCGGTGCAGGTGGCCGGGTTGCTGGCCCGACGCATCATCTGCGACGCGCACGTCGGGGACAAGTTGTCCATCGGTGACACCTACGGCCTGATCCGGTTCGGTTCCCGCCTGGACACCTATCTGCCTGCGGGCGCCGAGCCGCTGGTGAAAGTCGGCCAGCGCGCGATCGCCGGCGAGACTGTGTTGGCCGAGCTGCCATGATCAGCAAGCCGCGCGGGCGGCCGGCGGTCAATCTGCAGATCCTGCCGAGCGCGATGACGGTGCTCTCCGTCTGCGCGGGACTGACCTCGATCCGGTTCGCTCTCGAACACCAGCCCAAGGCCGCGATGGCGCTCATCGCGGCGGCCGCCATTCTGGACGGACTCGACGGGCGGGTGGCCCGCATCCTGGACGCCCAGTCGCGGATGGGCGAGGAGATCGACTCGCTGGCCGATGCGGTGAACTTCGGCGTGACCCCGGCGATCGTGCTCTACGTGACGCTGCTGACGAAGTCGCCGGCCGGCTGGGTGGTGATCCTGCTCTACGCAGTCTGCGTGGTGTTGCGGCTGGCGCGATTCAACGCGCTGCAGGACGACGGCAGCCAGCCGTCCTACGCGCACGAGTTCTTCGTCGGCATGCCCGCGCCGGCCGGCGCCATCTCGATGATCGGTCTCATCGGACTCAAGCTGCAGTTCGGTGACGGCTGGTGGACGTCGCCGCTGTTCCTGTGCATCTGGATCACCGGGACCTCGATCCTGATGGTCAGCAAGATCCCGATGCGCAAGATGCACGCGGTCGCCGTGCCGCCCAGTTGGGCCGCACCCCTGCTGGCGGTGCTGGCGATCTGCGCGGCGGCGGCGGTGCTGGCGCCGTATGTCTTGATCTGGGTGATCATCGTCGCCTACCTGTGCCACGTGCCGTTCGCCATCCGCAACTCGCGCTGGCTGGCCGCGCACCCCGAGGCGTGGGATGACGCACCCAAGCAGCGCCGCGCCACCCGGCGGGCGATCCGCCGGGCCGAGCCCCACCGCCGGTCGGTGGCGCGGCTGGGCCTGCACAAGCCGGGCAGGCGCTTGCCGTGAGTCGCTCCGGCGACGATGCGGGCCGCTCCGGCCCGGGCAGCGGCGGGGCCCTCGGCTCCGGCCCGGCCCGTCAGCTCACGCTGACCGCGCGGCTGAACGCCTCCGCCGTCGACTCCCGCCGCGGGGTCATCCGGTTGCATCCGAACGCCGTTGCCGCACTGGGGATTCGGGAGTGGGACGCGGTATCCCTGATCGGGTCGCGCACCACGGCGGCTGTCGCCGGCCTCGCCGGCCCGGACACGCCCGTCAGCACCGTGCTGCTCGACGACGTCACACTGTCCAACGCGGGGCTGCGGGAGGGCACGGCGGTGATCGTCGGCGCGGTCACCGTCTACGGCGCGCGGTCGGTGACGCTGTCCGGCTCGGCGCTGGCCACCCAGTCGGTCATGCCGGTCACGCTGCGACAAGCGTTGTTGGGCAAGGTGCTTACCGTCGGCGACGCCGTGTCGTTGCTGCCCCGCGACCTGGGTCCGGGCACCTCGACGTCGGAGGCCACCCGCGCGCTGGCGACCGCGGTGGGCATCAGCTGGACCTCGGAGTTGCTGACGGTCACCGGCGTCGACCCCGAGGGGCCGGTCAGCGTGCAGCCCAACTCGCTGGTCACGTGGGGCACCGGTGTCCCGTCCGGCGCCTCGTCGCGGATATCCGTCGAAGTCGCCAGGCCGGAGATGGTCGTCGAGGAACTCAAGGGCACCCAGCCGCAGGCCGCCAAGCTCGTCGAATGGCTCAAGCTCGCGCTCGACGAACCGCACCTGCTCAAGACATTGGGCGCCGGCGCCAACCTCGGCGTGCTGGTTTCGGGCCCGGCCGGCGTGGGCAAGGTGACCCTGGTGCGCGCGGTGTGCGGCGACCGGAGGCTGGTCACCCTGGACGGCCCGGAGGTCGGCGCGCTGGGCGCCGAAGACCGGCTCAAGGCCGTCGCCTCGGCGGTGCAGGCGGTCCGCGACGGTGGGGGCGTCCTGCTGATCACCGACGTCGATGCCCTGCTGCCGGCCATCGCCGAGCCGGTGGCCTCGCTGATCCTGGGCGAGCTGCGGACCGCGGTGGCCACCGAGGGCGTCGCCCTGATCGCCACCTCCGCGCGGCCCGACCAGCTCGACGCCCGGCTGCGGGCCCCCGATTTGTGCGACCGCGAGCTGGGCCTGCCGCTGCCCGATGCCGGCACCCGCAAGGCACTGTTGGAGTCGCTCCTGCGAAACGTTCCCTTTCGCGATCTCGATCTCGATGAGATCGCGTCTCGTACACCGGGTTTCGTCGTCGCTGACCTTGCCGCGCTGGTTCGCGAAGCGGCACTGCGGGCGGCCTCGCGGGCCAGCACCGACGGCCGGTCGCCCGCGCTGAAGCAGGAGGACCTGGCCGGCGCGCTGACCGTCATCCGGCCGCTGTCCCGCTCGGCCAGTGAGGAAGTCAGCGTCGGCGACATCACGCTCGACGACGTCGGTGACATGGCCGAAGCCAGACAGGCGCTGACCGAGACCGTGCTGTGGCCGCTGCAACACCCGGACACCTTCGCCCGGCTGGGTGTGCAGCCGCCGCGCGGGGTGCTGCTGTATGGGCCGCCGGGCTGTGGCAAGACCTTCATCGTGCGTGCGCTGGCCAGCACCGGGCAGCTGTCCGTACACGCCGTGAAGGGCTCCGAGCTGATGGACAAATGGGTGGGCAGTTCGGAAAAGGCCGTGCGCGAACTGTTTCGGCGCGCCCGGGATTCGGCGCCCGCACTGATCTTCCTCGACGAGGTGGACGCGCTGGCGCCGCGACGCGGACAGAGCTTCGATTCGGGCGTGACCGATCGGGTGGTCGCCGCGCTGTTGACCGAGCTCGACGGTGTCGATCCGTTGCGCGACGTGGTCGTGCTGGGTGCCACCAACCGGCCGGATCTCATCGACCCCGCACTCCTGCGCCCGGGCCGGCTGGAGCGCCGGGTCTTCGTCGAACCTCCCGACGCCGCGGCCCGCCGCGAAATTCTGCGCACCGCAGGCAAATCCATCCCACTGAGCGCCGACGTCAACCTCGACGACGTGGCCGCCGGACTCGACGGGTACAGCGCCGCCGATTGCGTGGCGCTGCTGCGCGAGGCCGCGCTGACGGCGATGCGCCGGTCGATCGACGCCACCGACGTGACGGCCGCCGACCTCGCGGCGGCGCGCGAAAACGTCCGGCCCTCTTTGGATCCCGTAGAGATCGAGTCGCTACGGGCGTTCGCCAAAGCTCTGTAGCACGGCCAGGGCCGACGCCGCGACGTCCTTTTCCAGCCAGGTCGGCATCGGGTCGTCCCGCGCGTGGCGCCGCACCACGGCGTAGGGAAGGTCGGCGACCGCCCGCGCGACGGCGTCGACGGATCGCGGCTTGCTGTTGCCGTATAGCTGCCGGGCCAACACCGCTATGCGCTGCGTCAGTGGGGCGTTCATCGCGGCGAGCGTCTGCTGGAATGCCGCGTCGGGCTCGTCGTCGAGTAGGTCGTTCGGGCGGATCGTCAACAAGAGCCGGGCGTCTTCGGGGAGGGCGCGCGCGAAGCCGACGGCGGCGACGGCCATCGCGACGGCGGTGTCAAGAGGGGTGCCGCCGTCGGCGGCCAGCGCGCGCTGCTGGAAGCGTTCGAGCGCGCGCAGCCACGCCGCCGTCAGAATCCCGTCCCGGTTGCCGAACCGGTGGTACAGCGTGCCCGCCGGTGCGCCGCTGGCTTTCGCGATCGCGGCCACGCTGGCCGCGCGCGGTCCGCCGTCGAGCACCAGCCCTCGGGCTGCGTCGAGGATCACATCGGTTCCGTGCTTCCGCGGAGGTGCCACGATCTAGTACATTCCTTCTATATGGAACGATTACCCTATATCGATGAGCATGCCATAACCATCGACGCCACGCGCGACGACACGTGGTCGGCGCTGCTGCGGGTGATGTGCCGCGACCCGCACGACCCGTCGCCCGTGCCCTTCGGCTTCGTCCTGGACGAGGCCCGGCCACCGGAGCGGTTCGCGCTCAAGGGCCGACACCCGTTCGCGGTCTACCGCTGGGTGTTCGAGTTGGACGCCCTCGACTCCGCCCGCACCCGGCTGCGCGCGGCCACCTGGGCGGACTTCCCCGGCCTGCACGGCAAGGCCTATCGGGCGCTGGTGATCGGCACCGGCGGGCACCGTGTCGTCGTGCGGCGAACCCTGAAACGCGTCGCCGCGGCGGTGCTCGACGACCGCACGCAAACCGGTGAGACCGCGGCCGACTACGTGGACGTCTTCGAAGTCCCCATCTCCGCCGGCGACGTGCGCACCGCCGAGCAAGCGTTTCGCGATGGCCTCGGCGACATGCCGGGTGCCGGCGGACGCCTGGTGTTGTGGATCCACCGCAACGTGCTGAGGTTGCGCCTGGGCCCGCCCCGCTCCCCCGATCACCTGATCGGTTGGCCGATCGTTCGGTCGGATCCGGACGAGCTGGTGCTCTCGACGCGCGGACCGCTGATGCGCGGCGAGCTGACGCTGCGCCGCCAAGACGGCCGGCGCGCCGTGCTCACCACCCGGCTGCACTACCGCCACCGGATCGCCGCCCGGGCGGTCTGGGCGCTGATCGGCCCTCTACACCGGGCCGTGGCGCCGCGGCTGATGCAGCGCAGCGCTCACAAGGGTGGTGCCCTGGCGGAGATAAGTTAGTCCACATGATTGAACATCCGACCGCGCTGCAGGTCGTCGAGGGAATCGATTTGTCCGCCAAGACATTCGTGATCACCGGCGCGTCGTCGGGTCTGGGCCGCGAGTCGGCCCGGGCGCTGGCCGCCGCTGGCGCCCACGTCATCGCGGCCGCCCGCAACCGCGAGGCGCTCGCGGAGACGGCCCGGTGGATTGCGGCCGAGGTACCCGGAGCCCGCACTTCCACGGTGCAGCTCGACCTCACCGCGTTGTCCGGTGTTCGCGCGGCGGCCGCCGCAATCGGCGGCATCACCCCGGTCGTCGACGTGCTGATGAACAACGCCGGCGTCATGTTCACGCCGTTCGCCCGCACCCGGGATGGCTTCGAACTGCAAATCGGGACAAACTATTTCGGGCACTTCGAATTCGCCCGGCTGCTCGTTCCCCCAGCTCACCGCCACCGGCAGAGCCCGGATCGTCGCCCTGTCTTCCGGGGGCCACGTCATGGGCGACGTCGACTTCGACGACCCTAATTGGGAACGACGCGAATACGACAAGTTCGCCGCCTACGGAGCCTCCAAGACGGCGAACGTCCTGCACGCGATGGAGGCCGACCGGCGCCTGCGCGAATTCGGAATCCGCGCCTACGCGGTGCATCCCGGCACCGTGGCCACCTCGCTCGCCCGGTACATGTCGCGCACGGATTTCTCGCAGTTGCGTAAGCTCGCCGCGCAGAACAGTCCCGAACCCTCCGACGGCTTCCTTGACTTCGTGATGCCCGAACACGGCGCGGCGACGCAGGTGTGGGCCGCGGTCGGCCCAGAGCTGGCCGACTGGGGCGGTCTCTACCTGGAAGACTGCCGAATCAGTGAAGCCGCACCCCACGCTCGCGACCCGGGGCGCGCGGCCGAACTGTGGGAGCTCTCCGAGAGGCTTTGTGCCACAACCTGATCGCACGCCGCCTTACGGCTCGGGAAGCGGCATCCATTCGCGGGACAACCGCGAGGTGAAGCGCGGCGGCCGGCGATCGAGAAACGCGGCGACGCCCTCGGCCGCATCGGCGCCGCCCATCACCCGTTCGTGCAGAAGGGTTTCCAGCACGGCGACCTGTCGCGGTGTGTAGCGATTGATCGCGCTGTCCCACAACAGGCGTTTACACAGCGCCGCCGACATCGGCGCCACGTTGACCGCGATGTCGCGGGCGACGGTCAGCGCGTGGTCGAGCACCCGCCCGGCGGGCATGGCCCGGTTGGCGATGCCGAGCGCGGCGGCCTCCGTCCCGCCGAACGTGCGCCCGGTGAGCAGGATGTCGGCGGCCACCCCCAGGTTGGTCAGCTGGGTCAGCGTCCAGTGCGCCATGCAGTCGGGTAGCACGCCGCGGCGGACCTGCACCACACCGTATTTCGCGTCCTCGGCGACGATGCGGATGTCGGCCTGCAGCGCGATGGTCAGCCCGATGCCGATGGCGTGGCCGTTGACCGCGGCGATCACGGGTTTGCGCAACTCGAACGCCGCGGGGGTGATCGGCGAGGCCGAGAATGTGCCTTTTGGGCCGGGGTCCGGGGGTGCGTCGAATGGGCTTGCGCCGCCCGAGAAGTCGGCCCCGGCGCAAAAGGTGCGGCCGGCGCCGGTCAGGACGATGGCCCGGACGTCGTCGTCCTCGTCGCAGTCCCGGTATGCGCGGCTGAGCAGTGTGCCCATCTCGGCGGTGTAGGCATTGAGGTGGTCGGGCCGATTGAGCGTGAGCACCGCCACGCCCGAATCGATGTCGACCGTCAGGTCGGTGCTCATCGCAGCGCCGGCACCCGGTGCAGGGCGCCGATCATGTCGGCGACGTCCGCGGGACGGGGGGTATAGCCCGGGAAGTAACAGCACACCTCGCCGGCGTGCTCACCGAACCGCGCGGCGATCTGCTCTGCGCACTGCTCGGGCGTGCCGACGATCCCGATCCGGGCCACCATCTCGTCGGTGATCAGCCGGCGCATCTCGGCGAAGCGGCCCTGCTTGGACAGCGCATTGAGCTCGGGCTGGACGTCGGCCCAGCCCTCGACCTGCAAGACGGGCAAATACGCTGGCGTCGAGCCGTAAAACGCGATGAGGGAAGCCACCCCGTTGACCGCGGTCGTCAGGTCGGCCTCGTCGCGGCCGACTGCGACCATGGCCTGGGCGATGATCTGAAACTCACCCAACGCCCGCCCCGAGCGGCGCAGCCCCTCGCCGATGGCGGGCACGGTGCGTTCGGCGAAGTGGCGGGCGCTGTTGAACGGCATCACCAACAGGCCGTCGGCAGCCTCGGCGGCGGTGCGCGTCATCACCGGGCCCAGCGCACCCAGCAGCACCGGCGGCGGCCCGAACGGGTTGGGGCCGGGGTTGAAATTGGGCGCCATAATGGTGTGCGTATAGAACTCGCCGCGAAAGTCCAACCGGGCCTGGCCTTCCCACGCGGCGAAGATCGCCTTGATCGCGGCGATGGCTTCGGCCATCCGGGCCGCCGGCCTGTCCCAGCTACTGCCGTAACGCTTTTCGATGTGCACCTTGATCTGCGAGCCAAGGCCGAGCCGGAACCGGCCGCCGCTGTAGAGCTGCAGGTCGTAGGCGGAGTGCGCCAAGTGCAGCGGGCTGCGCGGCGGGGCGATCGCGACGTTGGTCATCAAGTCCAGGCCGGTCGCTCCGGCGGCGATGAGCAGCGGGAAGAAGACATCGTGCTGGCCCTCGAAGGTGAACAGCCCGTCCGCACCCGTCGCGGCGATGTCGGCGGCACTCGCCGCCGCCTCCGCCGGTGAGCCGCTGACCTGAAGCTGAACCTTCATGCGCCCGTCCTTAACACGCCCGGTCATTCGGAAAGCTGAAACTCTACGACTTCTGCGACCGCGTCCACGGCTTCGCGCAGCGCCACAAGGCGGGTGCCGGGCGTCGGCGCCGACAGCACCGAATAGCGGTCGGCGGTGCCGATCGGGATGCGAGACGCCAAGGCGAACAGGCGCTTTCCCGCCGGGTCGGTCGCCGGGTGGCCCAGGATCACCTCGCGGCCCGGGAGCTGAATGTCGCGCGCCTGCGCGATGCGCTCGAACAGCGCCATGGCCCGGTCTTCGACCTCGAGCAACTGGGCGTCCGAAACCTCATCGCCGGGCTCGTCGGGCCACGGGGTGACCCGCGCCCGGGGATAGGGGTCGTCGGGCAGCCACTCGGACACCCGAATTCGTTCCCCGGTACGGCAATTCAGCACGTAACGCCCGGCACCTTGGTCGGCGCATTCGACGATCCGGGACAAGACGCCGACGTCGCAACGCGCATCACCGCCGCCGACCTCACGTCCGCGCGAGATCAGTACCACCCCGAACGGGTCCCCGGTGTCCAGGCAGTGCCGCACCAGCGCGCCGTAGCGTGGCTCGAAGATCCGCAGCGGCAGATCCTGGTCGGGCAGCAGCACCGACTCCAGCGGAAACATCGCCAGCTCAAGGGGTTCCGTCATCAGATGTCCAACTCGCCCACCAGCGCGTCGACGACCGCCCGCAGATCGCCGTCGTGTTCTTCGGCCACTCGGCGCTGCCGCTGATACGAAGCGCCCTGGCGGGGGATGTCGGCCACCGCGGCCAGCTCGTCGGCGCAGTTCAATTTTTTGGCCACCGGCTCCAGCCGGTTCAGCACGTCGTCGAGGTCCTCGGTGACCAACCGCTCGTTGCTGTCGGCGTCCAGGATGATCACCGCATCCAGGCCGTAGCGGGCCGCGCGCCACTTGTTCTCCTGGTTATGCCAGGGCGGCATGCTGGGCAGCGACTCGTCGGCTTCCAGCCTGCGGTCCAGATCGACCACCAGGCAATGCGTCAACGCGACCAGCGCGCCCAGCTCACGCAGGTTGGAAACGCCGTCACAGACTCGCATTTCCAGCGTGCCCAGGTGCGGCGAAGGCCTGATGTCCCAACGGACTTCGTCGACGTGGTCGATGATGCCGGTCTTCTTCTGGTCGTAGACGAAGCGTTCGAACTCCGCCCACGTCTGGAATTGGAACGGCAGCCCGGCGGTGGGCAGCTGCTGGAACATCATCGCCCGGTTACTGGCGTACCCGGTGTCCACGCCGGTCCACCACGGTGACGACGCCGACAGGGCCAGCAGGTGCGGGTAGTAGTTGAGCAGCGACGTCATGATCGGCATCACCTTGTTCGGCGAGGAGATGCCGACGTGCACGTGCACACCCCAGATCAGCATCTGCCGTCCCCACCATTGAGTGCGCTTGATCAGTTCGGCGTAGCGCGGGGCGTCGGTGAGCTTCTGAGAAGTCCACTGCGCGAACGGGTGTGCACCGGCGCAGAACAGCTCCATGCCGCGATCCCGGACGATGCGGCGCGCCGGCCCGAGGGTCTGCCGCAGATCCTCCATGGCCTCGCCGGCGGATTGGCAGATGCCGGTGACGACCTCGACGGTGTTCCGCAGCAATTCCTTGTGTACGCGCGGGTTTTCGCCGATCTCGGCGATCACCGCGGTGGCCTCGTTGCTCAGGTCGCGGGTGTGCGCGTCGACGAGTGCGAACTCCCATTCCACCCCGAGGGTCGGCCGTGGCGAACGGGCGAAATCGATGTGTGTGATGGCCTTTTTAGCCGGCACCGATGACACCGCACGCCACCCGCTTGCCGGCGTCACCGGTACTCATCGTCATGTCGTTGGCGCCCGGCGTGCCACTGGTCTGAGTGTTGCCCCCTGATGCGGGGGTGGCGGAGCTGGCCGCCCCGGCGTGAATGATGATCGCGGTCTTTTGCCCGGTGAGCAGATCCTCCATGGCGAACGCGTCCGTAGTGGTCATCAACGTTCCGGAGCCGTCCTGGCGCACCTGCAGGGAGGGCAGGGCTCCGCTGGAGGGCTCACCGGTGTGCCCGGGCGCCTGGAAGTGGTCGCCGGCGGACAGGAAGTCCCCCGGCGCGCCGCCGCTGGGGGCTGCCGAGTTGGGCTCGCACTTGCCGACCTTATGGATGTGCACATCGTGGAAGCCGGGCGCGAGCACACCGTTGGCGGTCGTCTCGATGGTGACGGTGGCATAGCCGTTGTTGAATTCGAACGTCGCGGTGGCGACCTGGGTGCCGTCCGGAGCCTTCAGGTGCGTGGTGATGCTCGGTGCCGCCGCGGGCCCGGGCTCCGGGGCTTTGGCGCCCGAGGGCGACGGCGATCCGGTCCAGACCGCGGGGGTGGTACCCGGAACCGACGACACGTGCTCGGGTGACGAACAGGCGCCCAGCAGCACGACGCAACCGGCCAGAACCAATGGGGGCAGCTTAGGCATAGCCAGCAGCCTAGCCCGGCGACAATGCGAGCCGGAACGGCTCGCTGAGGAGTCGGGCGATCACCCCGGCGCGACTAACCCGCGACGAGGACGATGACGCCCGGCGGCTCGCCGCTGAGCGCGGGGATCCGTGGTTCGACGGGTGCGCCCAGGTTCTTGCCCACCGCGTCGGCGGTGGCGTGCTCGTCGCCGGCATCGGTGTAGTAGACCGTGGTGGCCGAAACGTCGGGCACCGTCATGTTGTCGACCTTGGTGACTTTGAATCCGGCGGACGTCAGCTGGTCCTTGGTACGCGCGGCGACACCCTCTTTCGAGGAGATGTTGTAGATCTGCACCTCGGCCTGGGTGCTGGGCGGCTTGCTGGTGGGCGACGTGGAGGCCGAGGTGGTGGTGCTCGCACTAGACGCCGGCGACGCCGAATCGTCGTCAGAGCTCCCGGATGACCCCAGCGCCTGCCAACCGAGCAGCAGGAAAATGACGCCGAGGAACAACAGCACCATCACCATGGCCCGCAGGGGCAGCCCGGTGGAGTCGGGAACTCGTTCTTTCATCGAGCCCTACTGTAACGAGTCAGGTCACCTCGAAGCCGAGGCGCCGCGCCGCGCGTGCCTTTTGCCTGCTGGCGCGCAGCCGGCGCAGCCGTTTCACCAGCATCGGGTCGGCGGCCAGCGCCTCGGGCCGGTCGACAAGCGCGTTGAGCACCTGGTAGTAACGCGTCGCCGACATCGAGAACAACTCTTTGATGGCCTCTTCCTTCACACCGGCGAACTTCCACCACTGGCGTTCGAAGGCCAGGATGTCGTGCTCGCGGCGGGTTAGCCCATCTGCGATCTCAGAGTCGTCCCCCGATCGATTTGCCCGCGCCATGGCGCTGTCCATATCGCTTCCCCTGGACCCTTCCGGCGAATTCCGAACTGCTCGAATGACTTGACTTAGCTAAGGGCGTGTTTCGGCGAATATTGAAACACGCTGCAAACCCTCAAGCCGTCATCCAGACCCGCGAGTCGGCGGATTGACCTAGATTGCCCGGACTGAAGATCGCCGGCCGAGCAGCCCGCGGGCGTGCGGTAGCTTAGCCGACCATGGCAGTCGTTCCGATCCGCATCGTGGGAGATCCCGTCCTGCATACCCCGACACAGCCGGTGCCGGTCGCTGCCGACGGTTCGCTGCCGGCGGATCTGGCCGAGCTGATCGCAGACATGTACGACACCATGGACGCCGCGCACGGGGTGGGGCTGGCCGCCAACCAGATCGGGGTCGGCCTGCGGGTCTTCGTCTACGACTGCGCCGACGACCGGAGTCGCACCGAGCGGCGGCGCGGTGTCGTCGTCAACCCGGTGCTGGAGACCTCCGAGATTCCCGAGACCATGCCCGACCCGGACCACGACGATGAGGGCTGCCTGTCGGTGCCCGGCGAGTCGTTCCCCACCGGCCGCGCCAAGTGGGCACGCGTCACCGGACTCGACGCCGACGGCAAGCCGGTCGCCATCGAAGGCAACGACCTGTTCGCGCGGATGCTGCAGCACGAGACCGGGCACCTGGATGGCTTTCTCTATCTGGACCGCCTCATCGGCCGGCACGCGCGCAGCGCGAAACGCGCCGTCAAATCCCACAACTGGGGTGTCCCCGGCCTCTCCTGGATGCCCGGCGAGGGGCCGGACCCGTTCGGTAACTGATGTTCTCGTGGCCCGACCCGGGAACGCGGGTGACGGTTCGCTACCGGCGCCCGGCCGGTTCCGTGCCGCCGCTGACCGATGCGGTGGGGCACCTGCTGGCGGTCGACCCGATGGTGCGGGTGCGGACGAAGACCGGCGCGGTCGTCGAATTCGCGCCCTCCGAAGCGGTCGCGCTGCGGGTGCTGACCGACACCCCCGTCCGTACCTCGCAGATCCGCGCGCTCGAGCATGCCGCGGCCGCGGCCTGGCCGGGCGCGCAGCATGTTTGGCTGGACGGCTGGCTGCTGCGGGCCGGCACCCCGACCGGCAACGCCGGCGGGCTGGCCGCGAATTCCGCTGTACCACTGGATTTTTCGGCTCAACCCAGTGTTATACCGGCGATCGTCGACTGGTATGAGCGCCGCGACCTGCCGCCGCGACTGGCCGTGCCCGATCGGCTGCTGGCGCTGCCGCCGGGGGTGACCGGCGAGCGCACGGAAAAGGTTGTCGTGCGCGACCTTTCCGGCTTGGCCGCCCGCGAGGCCAATCCGTCCATCACCTTGTCACCGCGCCCCGACGAGGCGTGGCTGCAAATATCCGGCGGTGAGTTTCCCGTCGAGGTGCTGACCGCCGTCATCGACGGCGAGCTCGCATTCGGCACGCACCGCGAGGCCGCGGTCGCGCGTGCCGCGGTGACCGACGCACCCGATGGCGCGCGGTGGCTGGGCATCGCGGCGGTGCGCTCCACCGAGCATGCCGACGAGCGATCGGCAGCGCAGCTGTGTGAGGCGTTGCTGGCGTGGGGCGCCGATTGCGGCGCGACGCGCGGCTACATGGCGGTGCCGGACACCGGCGCGACGACGCTTGCCGGGGCGCTGGGATTCCGGCTGCACCACCGCCGCCGCTACGTCCCGGTGCCCCCGGGCGGCTGGGATAGCGTCTAGCCATGCCCGACGGGAACGACTCGCAACGCGGAGTTGATGGCGGCGATCCGCTGCGCCCGGCAGCGCCGCCCTCGCGAGCGCCACTGCGGCTGGCCACCTGGAACGTCAACTCGATTCGCTCCCGACTGCCCCGCGTGGTCGACTGGCTCGCCCGCGCCGACGTCGACGTGCTGGCGATGCAGGAGACCAAATGCGCCGACGGCCAGTTCCCCACCCTGCCGTTCTTTGAACTCGGCTACGAGGTCGCCCACGTCGGCTTCAACCAGTGGAACGGCGTGGCGATCGCCTCACGCGTCGGTCTCGACGATGTACAGGTCGGATTCGACGGCCAGCCCACCTGGAGCAGCAAGCCGGAAGTCGCCGCCACCGCGGAGGCTCGCGCCCTGGCCGCCACGTGCGGCGGCGTCCGGATGTGGAGCCTCTACGTGCCCAACGGCCGCGCCCTGGGCGATCCGCACTATACCTATAAGCTTGAATGGCTTGCCGCACTGCGTGATTCGGCGGCAGGATGGTTACGCGACGATCCCACGGCCGCGATCGCGCTGGCCGGCGACTGGAATATCGCTCCGCAAGACGACGACGTCTGGAGCATGGAGTTCTTTGCCGGCGCCACCCACGTCTCCGAGCCGGAGCGCCGCGCGTTCGCCGCCATCGTCGAGGCGCAATTCACCGATGTGGTGCGTCCTTTCGCGCCGGGCCCCGGGGTCTACACGTACTGGGACTACACCCAGCTGCGGTTCCCGAAACGGCAAGGCATGCGCATCGATTTCATCCTGGGCTCACCGGCTTTGGCCGGCCGCGTGACCGACGCGCAGATCGTCCGCGAAGAACGTAAAGGCAAGGCGGCCAGCGATCACGCACCAGTGCTCATCGACGTGAGGCGCGACTGACCGCGATCATGGCCGCCGGGCCGGGCCCGACATCGCGTTAACCTCAGGCAAATTTGATCAGGCTTCTCGTTGTCAGCGCGATGGCAAGGTGGCAGGCTTTGGATATTCAGCAGCACAAGCAGGGAGTCATCATGAGTGTCATCGGCGGAGCAGTCCGGGGCGTGAGTCAGGCGGTGAACCGCGCGGCGACCGCGACGACCGCGGCCGCCGGTGCCGTGGGTGGCGCGGCGGTCAACGGAGTCATCGGCGGCGTGACCGGAGCGGCGGAGGGCGTCAAGCGCGGCATGAGCAGCGGGAGCCACTCGGCGCCCGCGGCCGCCCTGGCCTTCGGCGCGCTCGGCGTCGCCGGATTGGTCGAGTGGCCGGTGCTGCTGGCGGTCGGGGGCAGCGCCCTGCTGATTCAGAGATTGAGCCACAGACAAAACGGCGAGTCGCGTGCGGTCAAGGCGAATCTGAAAGCGGTGCCGGTGGAGCCGGCGCCGGAGAAACCGGCGGCCGCGAAAGCCGCCAGCAAGTCGACGGCCAAGAAAACAGCCGGACGCCGGGCGGGCACCACGGGGTTGCGCAGCACCAACTAGGCGAGCCGCCGCTGATCAGCCGGTCGTTTGGTCCCACATGCCGGGGCTACCTGCCGCGATGTCCATCGCGCAACGCGATCCGTCTCGTGAGCGGACGGATCCGGGCAGATCGGACCCCGAACCGTCCGGGACGGCGCCTTCGCACCGCGACGAGACGCCCCATCGCTGTGCCGAATCTCGACGACCCCGACGCGCCACAACAACGCATAGAGTTCGAGTAGCGGCACTTTCAGCACCAAAGCGAACGATGAAACTAGCGGATCGCCCCCGGCGTCGGTCATCGTCGACATAAGACCGACGGTGAACGCTCGACCCAGCGAGACGGGAAACCCTTCGTTACCGAAAGGCAAATGATGGCGGAAAAGAAGTCGCGGCGCGGCACTCCCCAGCGCGAGGCGGTGCAAAAGATCCGCGAGGGCGAGACCTTTGTGGTGAATCTGCCGGCGATCGGACAGGTGGAAATCCCCCGGCCAGAGCAGTTGGCGTACTTCGGCGGACTCGCAGCCCTGGCGGCCCTCGAACTCATCGACTGGCCGGTGGCCGTGGTCATCGCCGCCGGTCACCTACTGGCCAGCAGCCACCACAACAAGATCCTGGAGGAGCTCGGCGAGGCGATGGAGGAGGCCTAGCCGGTCAGCTCGCCGCAGAGCTCCCCGCGACCGCACTGGCGAATCGCAGCGTGACCCGGGTGCCGGCCGGGGTGCGCAGCGTTTCGACGTCGTCGGCCAATCCGCTCATCAGGGTGAGCCCGCGCCCGCGGCGACGGCTGCGCAGGCTGGCCGACGAATCGCCGATCCACTGGCCGGTGTCGCTGACGGTGATGACGACGGTGTCGCGATGCAGGAAGGCCTCGACGGACACCGTCTGACGTGACTCGTTGCGGCTGCCGTGTTCGATCGCGTTGGTGACCGCCTCGCCGGTGGCCAACAGGATGTCCGTTTCGCGACTCGGCACGACGAAGATGCTGCGCAGCCAGTCCCGCAGCTGTTCGCGTGCGACGGGGATCTGAGCGGGCGCGGCCGACACCACGGTGGCGAAGCTACCCGCGGCGAGGTGGCTTGGCCGCAACGCGAGCACAACCACGTCATCGCGGTAGCCGGACGGCGGGGCCATCCGGGACAGTAACTCCGCACAGATCGATTCCACCGGCTGGCCGGCGCACTGCGCCGCCGCCGCTTGCAGACGGGCGAAGCCGTCGTCAAGCGTTTCGCCGGGCCGTTCCATGAGTCCGTCGGTGTAGAGCAGGAGGAGCCCGCCCGGTGGCAGCTCGGCCCTTGCGGTGGCGCCGGGCGGGTCGTCCGCGGTGGCGGCGACAGGGTGGCCGGTCACCGACACCGGCGTACGCCGACCGGACTCCAAGAACATCGCCTGCCCGTCGGGCAGCACCAGCAGCGGATATGGGTGGCCGGCGCAGCTGTAGCTGATGGTGGCGCCCCCGGCGGGGCCTTCAGTATCGATCAGCGCGTAGGCCACCGTCGCGCAACGCGCGCCGTCGACGCTGGCGCCGTATCTGTCCAGGGCGCCGAGCACTGCGTCCGGCTCCCCCGCGGTGAGCGCCGCGGCGGCCACCGCGGCGCGCAGTCTGCTCATCACGATCGCCGCGGGCAGGCCGTGTCCGACCACGTCACCGACGGATATCGCGATCTTGCCGCCCTGGTCCAGGGGGGTGACCGAATACCAGTCGCCGCCGACCCGCATCGCCTCCCCGGCCGGCTGATAGATGGCCGCCACGACGGCCGCGGTGGAGCCGCGGTCCAGGTCGAGCAGGTGCTCCTGGAAGTCGACGGCGATCTCGTGTTCGCGGGCCATCAGGCGCACTCGGTCCAGGGCCGAGGACGTCAGCTCGGCCATGCCGGCGAAGGCATCGAGTTCGGCGGGGTCGAACTGGCGCGGCGCCGGCCACAGCAAAGCCAGCACGCCCAGGATGCGGCCGGAGCCGTCCCGCAGTGGGTGGGTGACGCACGCGCGGATGCTCGCCGCGCTGTCCGCCACGGCGAGTTCGTAGCGCTCCGGCAGTTCGAATGTGTCGGTGACGATCATCGACTCGCCGGTGCGGGCGACGTCGGCGCCGACCAGCGGGGCATCGAGCGCGACGATGTGGTAGCGGTCGCGGAACTCCGCGGGCAGATCGCCGGCGTATTCGAACCGCAGATACTGCTCGCCGTCGACCACTCCGATCGCGACGGCGCCGGCGTCTCCCGAGCCGAACGAGGAGCCCAGCAGGGCGTCCATGATCCCGGAGATCGAGTTGGTCGTCTGCAGCGCCGAGTCGAGGTGCACCAGGTCCGAGGCCAGGCTCGACTGCGCCTCGCGGCGCTGCCGGTCGCGCTCGCGGCCAACCGCGGACAGCCTGGACGCCACCCGGTCGATCAGCTCCTGTGACCGGAACGGCTTGGGCAGGTAGTCGTCCGCCCCACCGGCGTAGCCCTCGTTGACGGCTTCCGCGCCCGCCCGGGCGGACAGCATCAGGATCGGCGTCGCCGCCAGGTCCGGGTCCGCACGAACGGCGGCCACGAATCCGAAACCGTCGAGCCCCGGCATCATCACGTCGGTGACGATCGCGTCCGGGCGCAGCTTTCGGGTCGCGGCCAGCGCCGACTCGCCGTCGGCGACCAGAACCGTCTCCCAGCGATTGGACAACACCCGGTCCAGGTGGGCTCGCATGTCAGCGTTGTCGTCGGCGATCAGCACCAGCTGGCGGTTGGTCCGGGGCGCGGCGGCGACCGGTTCGGCAACCGACATCACCCACTGGCTGGCCTCGGCAACGTAAGGATTGGTCTCGTCCAGCCCGGCGGGCGCCGGGTGGACCGCCGCGTCCGAGACCGATCGCGGCACCCGGATGGTCACGGTGGTGCCGCGGTCCAGTTCGCTGTCGATCTGGACCGTGCCCCGATGGAGGTCGACCAGCCCCCGCACCAGAGACAGTCCGATCCCGGTGCCCTCCACACTGCGGCCGCGCGCGTTGTCGGCCCGGTAGAAGCGCTCGAACAGCATGTTCAGATCCTCGGCGCCGATACCGACTCCGGTGTCGCGCACGGCGAGCTCGCAGTGCGTGGAGTCGGTCCGCACCTGCACCGAGATCGTGCCCTGCAGCGTGTATTTGACCGCATTGGAAAGCAGGTTGAGGACGATCGTCTCCCACATGCCCGGGTCGACGTCGGCGAGCGCCGGCGCACAGTCCAGCGCGAGCTCGAGCCCCGCCCGGTGACACAGCTCGGTGAACGACGACGCTATCTGGGCGGAGAGCGCGCCGACGTCGGTGCAAACCAGCTTCGCGTTGGCCCGGCCGGCCTCGATGCGGGAGAAGTCGAGCAGCGAGTCGACCAGGCGCTGCAGACGCCGCGCATTGCGTCCCGCGGTGGTAAGCCGCTCGGCGAGAACGCTTTCCGGTGCCGCATCGGACAGCGCGTCGTCCAGCGGCCCGAGCAGCAGCGTCAGCGGGGTCCGGAACTCGTGGCTGACGTTGGTCAGAAACGCGGTCTTGGCCCGGTCCAGTTCGGCCAGTGCGTCGGCGCGGTGCCGCTGCTGCTCGTAGGAGACGATCGACGCGAATGTCGACGTCAACTGGTCGGCCAACAGTTTGCAGAAACCGCGGTACTGCGTGTCCAGGGGACAGCGCGGATTCGTGCCGACGACTAAGGCGCCGGCGGTCGCGCCCTCACCCACCGGTAGCACCAGCACGCGGTCCGGGCAGTCGTCGCCCAAAGCCACCTTGATGCCGGGGACCCTTGCCGCGATATCACCGATTTCTTGTACGTCGCCCCGAGACCGCGAAGCCGGGTCCGAGTCGGTCAACTGAGCGAGCGAATTCGGCAGGATCGCCAGCGCGGAGGCGGTAGCGCCCCGCAGAGTGGTGTCACCCTCCGCGTCGGCGACATACATGGCGATCAATGGGAGGTCGGCCGGCTGTGCCGCACATACCTCGACGGTCGCGCTGACCGCCTCATCAATGGTCTGTGTTTCCATGACCGCGGACGCGACGGCATTGAGCACATGCAGCCGCCGTTCGCCCATCACCCGCTCGGTCGTCTCGGTGACCGCGCAGAAAATGCCGGAGACCTCTCCGCCAGCGGCGATCATCGGGCCATAGGTGAAGGTGAAATATCGGTCCTGCCGCCGGCCTTCCATCACCATTGACAGCAACAGGTCGCGGGACCAGGTGGCCGCGCCCGTCGCGACGACCCCGGCGAGCATCGGGCCGATCGAGTCCCAAATGTCCCACCACACTTCCCGGCCGGGCCGGCCCAGTGCAGCGGGATGTTTGTCCGCCAGGGCAGATATGTAGGCATCGTTGTAGACCAGGAAGAGATCCTGCGGCCCCAGCCACAGGACGATCGGAAACCGCGACGTCAGCGCGGTCGCCACCGCTGCGCGGAATTCGGCCGGCCAGTCACTCGGTGGTCCCAGCGGGTGCGCGTCCCAGTCGTATTCGGCGAACCGCCGGCCCATCTCGCCGCCCAATGAAACAGCAGCGGCCAGATCAGCCGGCAGTCGCGAGTTGATCACTGCCGTCTTCGTTGCAAGGCTGCGGACAACGTCGGGTAGACGTCGAAGACCCGGTCTAATTCGGTGACCCGGATCGGCCGCAGCACCTGGTCGTGATCGGCGACCAGCCGAACCGACGTCCCGCCGGCTTTCGCGTCCTCGTGGCAGTCGAGCACGGCGTTCAACGCCGCGCTCCCGAAGAAATCAACAGCCTGCAAGTCGATCACCACCGGTCGGACCGGCTGCGCCGAGGCCAGCTCGAGCGCGGTGGTCAGATGAGCGGACAGCTCACCGACATTACTGGAGTCGACATCGCCTTTGACGCTCACGATCACCACGTCTTCGTGAGCCTCGTGTTCGACCGCCAACAACCTCGTGCCTTTCGCCGCAGCCAACGGGGATCTGCAGCCGCTAAGCCCGACGACGCGGCAGGAATGCGCGGTCGCGCATCGCAGATCACCAGAGATTAACCTGTACCCGAACTGCTCGTTTGCCGATTCGCTGGTTACCCGATGTGCTCGGGAGGAATCCTCTCGTGCACCGTCAGCAGCAAATGGTCGAACTGGCTCTGCACGGCGGCCGTCGGTGGCGGCAGAGTGGGCACTTCGGTCAGCAGCTGCCTGGCCAGGGCACGCAGTTTCACATTGGTCTCCTGCGACCGCCACTGCAGCACGCGAAACGCCTGCTCGGCGCTGACCCGGTAGATGCACATCAGCACGCCCTTGGCCTGTTCGATGGCCGCGCGGCTTTCGAACAGGTCCGGCAACGCCGTGTCGAGCACCGCTTGACGCGTCTCGTCGAACGTGTTTGTCAGGTCGATGTAGTAGCCGGCGGTGCCCAGCACGGCGCCCGAGTCGTCCAGCATCCGGTCGGCGACGACGATCGCGTCGTGCTCCGTGCCCGCTGTGTCGATGAACCGATGTCGGCTCGAGAACGACTCTTCGGACTGCAAGGCGTAGTCGAGCAACTCCTGAACATGCGCACGGTCGTCGGGATGCTTGTGCGACAACAGCAGCTCGGTCGTCGGCTGGACCTCCCCGGGTTCGTAGCCGTGCATCCTGGCCACCTCGTCGGACCATTCCCAGCGTTGACCGACGAACCAGAAGCGGAAGGCACCGACGTTCAGGTATCCGGGGGCTGGATCGATTGCCTCGGAAAATCGCACGCCGCCCCCATTGGATGACGATTCCCCTGTTCGCCTGCGCTGTTGCACGTTTGCATTTTTCCACTAAGGGAAGGCCCTCGGCTACCGTCCCGGGTGAAAAGGCCGTCACCATGCCATGCGGTCCGGGGTGGGGGTAACGTCGCGTGCGGACCCATCCATAAGACACGGGAGCGCACGCCGAGTGCGCTGAGAGGACGGCTCGGGGCCGTCGACCGTACGAACCTGACCGGGTAATGCCGGCGTAGGGAGATGAAAAATGACTGATGTCCTTTCCGGAACCGCTTCGGGCACGGACTCGCCCGGCGTCGAGCCCGCCGTGACCACCGGCCCCATCGCGGGCAGCAGCAAGGCCTACCGCGAGATTGACGGCCCGGACGGGGTCACCCTGCGGGTGCCGCTGCGGAGGGTGCACCTGTCCACCGGCGACGACTTCGACCTGTACGACACCTCGGGGCCCTACACCGATCCGGACGCGACGATCGATCTGACGGCCGGGCTGCCGGCGCGGGCGGGCGTGGTCCGCGATCGCGGCACCCAGCTGCAGCGCGCCCGCGCGGGCGAGATCACCGCCGAGATGGCGTTCATCGCCGCCCGCGAGGGCATGCCGGCCGAGCTGGTGCGCGACGAGGTGGCCCGCGGACGCGCGGTGATCCCGGCCAACCACAACCACCCCGAGATCGAGCCGATGATCATCGGTAAGGCGTTCGCGACCAAGGTGAACGCCAACATCGGCAACTCGGCGGTGACGTCCTCGATCGCGGAGGAGGTCGACAAGATGGTGTGGGCCACCCGGTGGGGTGCGGACACCATCATGGACCTGTCCACCGGCAAGAACATCCACGAAACCCGCGAGTGGATCCTGCGTAACTCGCCGGTGCCCGTCGGGACCGTGCCCATCTATCAGGCGCTGGAAAAGGTCAAGGGGGATCCGACCGAACTGACCTGGGAGATCTACCGCGACACCGTGATCGAGCAGTGCGAGCAGGGTGTGGACTACATGACCGTGCACGCCGGGGTGTTGCTGCGCTACGTGCCGCTGACCGCCAAGCGCGTCACCGGCATCGTGTCCCGCGGCGGCTCGATCATGGCGGCCTGGTGCCTGGCGCATCACCGGGAGTCGTTCCTGTACACCAACTTCGACGAGCTCTGCGAGATCTTCGCCCGCTACGACGTCACCTTCTCCCTCGGTGACGGCCTGCGGCCGGGCTCGATCGCCGACGCCAACGACGCCGCGCAGTTCGCCGAGCTGCGCACCCTGGGTGAGCTGACCAAGATCGCCAAATCCCATGGCGTGCAGGTGATGATCGAGGGCCCGGGCCACGTCCCGATGCACAAGATCGTCGAGAACGTGCGGCTCGAAGAGGAGTGGTGCGAGGAGGCCCCCTTCTACACGCTGGGCCCGCTGGCCACCGACATCGCGCCGGCCTACGACCACATCACCTCGGCGATCGGCGCGGCCATCATCGCCCAGGCCGGCACGGCGATGCTGTGCTACGTCACCCCCAAGGAACACCTGGGGCTGCCGGATCGCAAGGACGTCAAGGACGGGGTGATCGCCTACAAGATCGCCGCGCACGCCGGCGATCTGGCCAAGGGGCATCCGCACGCGCAGGAACGCGACAACGCTTTGAGCACGGCGCGTTTCGAGTTCCGGTGGAACGACCAGTTCGCGCTGTCTTTGGACCCGGACACCGCACGCGAGTACCACGACGAGACGCTGCCGGCCGAGCCCGCCAAGACCGCGCACTTCTGCTCCATGTGCGGGCCGAAGTTCTGCTCGATGCGCATCACCCAGGACGTCCGCGACTACGCCGCCAAACACGGCCTGGACAGCGAGGAGGCGATCGAGGCGGCCATGAGCGAGGGCATGGCGGAGAAGTCTCGCGAGTTCGCCGAGCACGGCAACCGGGTGTATCTACCGCTGGCCCAGTGACGTTCCTGCCGCTGCCCGCGCCGGGAATGACGCCGCGGCGGGTGCTGTCGATCGCCGGATCGGACTCCGGGGGCGGCGCGGGCATCGAAGCCGACATGCGCACGATGGCGCTGCTGGGTGTGCATGCGTGCATCGCGGTTACCGCGGTCACCGTGCAGAACACGTTGGGCGTGCAGAGTTTTCACGAGGTGCCCGGCGATGTCGTCGCCGGCCAGATCGAAGCCGTCGTCGGCGACATCGGCATCCAGTCGGCCAAGACCGGGATGCTGGCGTCGCCGCGCATCATCGACACCGTGGCCACCACGTGGCGCCGGCTGGGGTTGACCGTTCCGTTGGTCGTCGACCCGGTGGCAGCCTCCATGCACGGCGATCCGCTGATGGCGCCGGCGGCCCTGGATTCGCTTCGCACTCAACTATTTCCGTTGGCGACGCTGGCGACACCGAACCTCGACGAGGTGCGACTGCTGGTGGACATCGATGTGGTGGACGGCGATTCACAACGCGCGGCGGCCAAGGCCCTGCACGCGCTGGGCCCGCAGTGGGTTCTGGTCAAGGGCGGCCACCTGCGGACGTCGGATCGCAGCTGCGACCTGCTCTATGACGGCGCCGATTTCCACGAGTTCGACGCGCAGCGGGTCGCCACCGGCAACGACCACGGCGGTGGCGACACGCTCGCCAGCGCCGTGGCGTGCGCGCTGGCGCACGACTTCACGGTGCCGGATGCCGTCGCGTTCGGCAAGCGGTGGGTCACCGAATGTCTGCGCGCCGCCTACCCGTTGGGCCACGGCCACGGCCCCGTCTCCCCGCTGTTTCGGCTGTCATGAACGCCCGCCTCCTCGATCAGATCGCGGGTATCGCGCACGAACCCTCGGGTAGCCCCAAGGGTGTGGTCGTCTTGACGCATGGCGCCGGCGGCAACCGCGATTCCGTTCTGCTGCAACAGGTGTGCGACGAATGGGCGCAGCGGGGCTGGCTTGCGGTGCGCTACAACCTGCCCTACCGGCGGCGCCGGCCCACCGGACCGCCGTCCGGTTCGGCCGCCACCGACCGGGCCGGCATCGTCGAGGCCATCGAATTGTGCCGCGGCCTTGCCGGCGGGCCGCTGATCGCGGGCGGACATTCCTACGGCGGTCGCCAGACATCCATGGTCGTCGCGGCCGGAGAGGCGGCGGTGGACGTGCTGACGCTGTTCTCCTATCCGGTCCATCCCCCGGGTAAGCCCGAACGCGCCCGCACCGAGCACCTGCCCGACATCACCGTGCCGACGGTGTTCACCCACGGGACGTCGGATCCGTTCGGCTCGCCCGACGAACTGCGCGCCGCGGCCGCGTTGGTCACCGGAACGACCGCGGTCGTCGAGATCGCCGGTGCCCGGCACGATCTGCGATCCAAGACCCTGAACGTGCCGGCGCTGGCCGTCGACGCCGCGCTGCAGCTACTCGGGCGGAATTAGACAGCCACAACTGGACAGTTTTAACTGTCCAATTTAGAGTGGTGGCGTGGATGGCGTCAGCGACTCCGCGGTAGCGGCGGCACGCGATATCCGGGTGGTGTTCAGCCGGCTACGGCGCCGGTTGAAAGACATCGCTGTCGACGGTTTGACGCCGTCACAGACGGCGGTGCTCACCCGGCTGTGGAAGGAAGGCCCGTCGTCGGCCAGCGCATTGGCCGGCGCGGAGCAGGTGCGTCCCCAGTCGATGGCCACCATCCTGGCCGCCCTGCGCCAGCGCGGGCTCATCGAGCGCGCGGCGGACCCGAATGATGGTCGGCGCCAAGTGGTCTCGCTGACCTCGGCCGGCAAGAAGCGAGCCGAAAGCGACCGGCGCGCGCGTGAGGAGTGGCTGGCCCGCGCCATCCAGGAGCGCTACACCGAGGCGGAGCGGCGCGTCATCGTCCGCGCGTTGTCATTACTCGAGCGCTTGACTGAGCAATGAAAGGACAGGTGCCACAATGGAAGTAGGACTGCACTTCATCGACTTTCTGCCGGGAGACCCAGCCCGACTGGGCCCAACGCTGGCCGGTGCGGCCACCGCGGCCGAGCAGGGCGGCGCCACACTGTTCACCCTGGCCGACCACTTTTTTCAGATGGAAGAGCTTGCACCCGCAGAGAATCCGTTCCTCGAGGGCTACACGTCGCTGGGATTCCTGGCCGCCCAGACCACCACGATCGACCTGGCCCTGCTGGTCACCGGGGTCACCTATCGCTACCCCGGCGTGCTCGCCAAGGCGGTCACCACCCTGGACGTGCTGTCGCAGGGCCGGTCGATGCTGGGGCTGGGCGCAGCCTGGTACGAACGCGAGCACACCGCCCTGGGCATCCCGTATCCGTCGCTGAGCACCCGCTTCGAGATGCTCGAAGAGACGCTGCAGATCTGCCGGCAGATGTGGAGTGACAACGACGGGCCCTATCACGGTGAGCACTACCGGCTGAACGAGACGATCTGCGCGCCGCAACCGATTCGGCGTCCCCCAATCCTGATCGGCGGGGACGGTGAGAAGAAGACGCTGCGCCTGGTCGCGCGATACGCCGACATCTGGAACAGCATGTCGACCGACGTCGACGAACTCGAGCACAAGATCGAGGTGCTGAACCGGCACTGCGACACGGTGGGCAGGGACCGCGCTGATATCCGATTGACGTCCGGCGGCCTCGCCGGAACCGACCCCTTCGAGAACACCGACGAGTTCCTGAAGACGGTCGAACGCTACGCCGGGCTCGGTGTCGACATGATCAATATCGGTCCGCTGCCGGGCAATCCGGATCCGGTCGGCTTTGTTCGCCGCCTGGGTGACGAAGTGATTCCCCGGCTTGCCGAGATAGGTTGACGGGGGCCCCGACCCGCCTCAGGGCTTGACCCTGAGCGTCACCTTCCCCATCGGGCCGGCGGCCAGGCGTTCGAAGGCTTGGGGCAGTTGCTCGAACGGAAACGCGCGGTCTACCAGTGGGCGCGCCCCGGAGCGGGCCAAGATGGCCAGCAGATCGTGCCAGGCGGCGCGATGTTCCTCCGGTGCGTACTGGCTCAGGGCCATCGCCCCGATCCTCAGCCAGCGCGAAAAGAGGGTTCCGGTATAGAAATTGGGCACCGGACCGCCGAGCTCGCCCACCAAGCTGATCCTGCCGAAATCGCCCATGGTGTCGATGACGTCGGGCAGCAGCTTGCCCCCGATGGTGTCGACCGCCAGGTTCACGCCACGCGAACCCAGCGCGTCCTTCGCGCCGGCCAGCCATTGCGGGTCGTCGGGATTGAACGTGAAGGTGGCGCCGAGCTCCTGCAGACGCCGCTGCTTTTCTTCGCTGCGCGAGAGCGCTACCACCGTGTGGCCCCACGCCGCCGCCAGTTGGACCGCCGCGACTCCCACCCCTCCCGATGCTCCGGTGACCAGCACCACCGAGTCCGGCTTCAGCGGCTCCCACATGGTCAGCGCGCGATACGCCGACAGATAGACGACAGCGGCGCCCGACGACTCGTCTTCGCTCCAGCCAACGGGGATCTCGGCTAAGGCATTGGCCGGCAAGGACATTCGCTCGGCGAACATGCCCCAGCGGAAAAGCCCGACCTCGCTGCGCAGCAGGACACGTCGGTCCCCCACGTGAACATCCTCCACGCCGTCACCGACCTGAACCACGGTCCCCACGCCGTCCCGCCCCAACACGTGTGGCACCGGGGGGTAGACAGGGTAGGGGTAGCGCCTCTCTGCCATCATCCGGTCGGCCGGATTCAAGGCGGCGTAATGGATCTCCATCACCACTTCGCCCTCTTTCGCGACCGGATCGGGCACTTCCTCTAGGCGCAGATGGTCCAATCCCGCTTGTCCGTCCCACAGCCACGCCTTCATATCAGCTCTCCTCTCAAGCCCCCGGGTTCCCCTGCATGTCGGCAGTCCGGCGCCCGGGCAGACAGCTCACTCAACCGCGAAGGTTTACGAATTAGTCCCGTGGGCTTGATGACGCGACCGATGTCGTCGGCGAGGACTAGTACCCCTGACTGATACCGCTATCCGGGATAGCGCGAATAGCAGGCGTCCGCGTTGCCGGTCACGCCACCACGGAAGGCCGCGATCCGGGTGAAACCGGCCGGTACGCTGGTGCCGTCCGCGTCGCTGGCGACCAGATGGTTGGTGAGCAGACCGGCAACCGCTTCGTCGAGATCACCTGCGGTCAAGATCAATTGGTTGTGTGAGGGCAGGTCGATCGGCTCGGCCATCTTGCGGTGCACGACACCGGTCAGGCATGCGGTCCGCAACGCGGTCCACGGGCTCTGCATCGGCAGGCCGCGTTCATGCTGCACCGCCAGCGCGTATCTCGACATCACGACGGACAGCGCGGTGTCGTCGCCTTGGGGCAGGGTCTGTTGCTTCTCGTCGGCGACCGCGCCCAAGGCGGCGAGCCCGGCCAGGTCGACGACGATGGTGTTGGTCCCCGGACAGTAGGACGCCGGTGGGGTGGCCTTGGCGTCCGGGCAATCGGCCGGCTGGTAGGACAGCGCCGGCGGGCTGGTCGGGGAGAAGATCTTTCCCAGCAGCTCCATCAAATTCGACAGGGTGTCCTTGTTGGTCGACACCTCACCGGTCTCGGGTGACCCGGTGGTGGAGTCGACCCGCAAGGCGTTGGGCAGATCGCCGCGGCGCTGCTCGATTTCGTGGCGGTTGATCGCCGCACAGGCCGACGCGCCGTTGAGGAAACCCATCTGGAAGGCGCTGATGCGGTCCAGTGCCGACCCGTGCGCGTCGTCGTTTTCCGTCTCGCTGTCCATCACCGGGTCACGGGTGGTGATGATCCCGGCCAGCACGTGGTCGAGCCCGTCGGCGGTGCTGAGCGTGAAACGGGGCGACTTGCCGTCGGCGACCCAGTACAGGTAGACGCCCGCGAAGCAGTCGGCCTGTTGCTCGCGAACGATGGTCGCGTCCCGCCTGGTCACCAGCTTCGCCATCTGCTGCAGCGCGTGTCCGAATTCGTGTGCCAGCACACCGGTGACGGACATGTCGCCGAAGTACTTCTGCGCCATGGGCATGAATACGCCGCGGTCCCAGGCGATCAGGTTGCACTTGCCGGTGTAGAAGGCGTTGACCAGTTTGTAGGTGTCGTTGTGGCACACGATCGGGCTGCTCGGATTGGTCGAGTCGTAGGACACCATCTTGCTGACCGGAACGAACTTGCCCTGCAGCGATTGGTCGTAGACCGACTGCCAGTAGTCCTCGATGTCGTTGACCGAAAGCAGGGCCAAGGCGTCGATCGGCCGGTTGTCGGTGTTGAGCACCTTGCCGGTGGGACTGGGTGCGTTGGAACGGATCCCGCTGGGCCCGTTGGTCGCGGGGAGGCCCCCGACCAGAAAGGGGTCGTTGAGCATCGACAGCGCGCGTCCCTCGACGAACGTCGAGCAGCCGGCCGCCACGAGTACCGTCGCTGCCCACACGAGTGCCGACCTGAGCGCATGGCAATTCATGACCAACCTCATCCCGACCGGCTACAGGACAGCACCAAAGCAACTCATTCTAGAGGCATTGGCGATACGCGGCAGTAGAAATTGAGGTACCCAGCAAACACGCTGCGGGCGCGGAGTCGCTGGAAAGGCGGTGGTTCGCCGCCGCCTTCGACCGGCTGCCCCACATGTATTGCCGAGGCGGCTAACCGTGCTTGCCGGTTGCGACGGCGTTCGGTGGCGATGCGGGCGGCCCGGTTTTTTGGGCGCGGGGGCGGGTGCGCGTGGGCATCATGGCGGTGCGCTCGGCGCAGGGGTCGGGTCTGGGCGCGGACGCTGCGGGCGCGTCACCGGTCGGGGTGCACAAACCGGGAAACACCAGCGCGCTGCCCGGGGTGGTCACCTAGGTGTGTTCGTCGGGCAGGGTCCAGATGACCGTCCCGTCTTGCAGCTGCTGATCCCCCAGCCCTAGAAAGTCTTCATCGAATGGTGCTACCGACTGGCTCGATTACAGACACCGCCGATGAACACCACACCTTCCACCGACGCAGGCCAGCTTGCGTTGACGCCGGAACGACAATGCGTCCGCGACCGCCCGCACTACAGAAACGGCCAAAATTTGCCCCCACCTTTTTTCCCCCGACCGTTTCGCCATGCTGCGGCCAGGTCGGATAATGCTTCCCTTAGCGTTAGGACATATTTCGTCTGATTTCGGGTGGCTGGGGCAAGTAACTCCGTCCGGTCAGCCGTATTCCACAGCTCGAAAGTTTGAACCACCCAGTATGCGGCGAACTCGAGGATCAGCACCGCTTCGATCACAAGGCCCCAAACTGTCTGCGCCCAACTGTGTTGTACGAGATGCAGGAAGACAACAAAAATCAACGTCACCAGCATTAAAAAGGCAATTCCCCAGTACCACAGCTGATAACCGCGCAGATGCGGTGACAACGACACGTCCTCTCGCCCGACGATGTATGCGGTGCAGAACGTGGTAGCGATGAAGGCGGAGAGCATCAGTATCCCGGCTGTGCCGTGTGCCAAGCCCTTGAACGTGTCCGGAAAGAAGATCAGGGTAATAAGGCCGAGCGCCATAATCGGCCAGAAAACAAACCGCGACAAAAGCATGCTCACCGCGGTTCGTGGATGCGAAGTTCTGCCGCGCCAGCATTGCACCAGCCGCGTCACGACCCAGCCCAGACCCAGTGCGATGACGAGCGCCTTGACATTGAGCAGCATGGCGGGCTCGACTGTGTATTCCTCCGGCAGATCACCTTCCGGCCAGCACAGCGGCTTGGGTCGAGGCAGCTGCGGCACCATCGCGGCGATGAACGTGCACACCCCGGCCAAAGTCAGCAAGACATCCTCGGTGTCGCTGCTGCCCTTGTAGACGATGAATAGCGTGCCGAGTGCCATGAGCGCGGCGGTGACGATGTTGTGCGCGGAGGTGTAATAGTAAGAGCTGATGGCCGTTTGCCAGCAGGTTGCCGGTAATCTCTCCATGATCACGGCCGCAGCGAGCGTCACCAGTATTACGACCATGCCGACGCGTAAGTCACGGTATATGACAAGCGTGATGGGAGTCCGAGGCGGGCCGGGACTAGTCATGTTCGGTACCTGTTTGTGGACGATGTCGGTTGATATGGCTGACTGCACAGGATTTTAGGGAAATTAGTCCAACGGCGTGCAGCTATGCGCTTCTTCTGCAGTCGGAATTTTCGAGTTCGACGAGGACCGACTCCTATGCGAGAAGGTCTATCTCGACAAGCCCACGGTAATAACTCAGATTGGTGTGCTTCCGGCTACCAACTAGGCACAGGTTTCGCGGCCTCGTGCTCGGGTCAGGACTCGAGGGCGTGCCTGGCGAATGGCGCCTGTTCGTCGTCGCTTCTTCGTAAGTTATTGCCCCGCAATCAAAATGGCGGCGGTTCGTCGTCAGGCTCCCAGGTGGTGGGCCAGGCACAGCCCACCGACGGACCGGCTCGGCCCAGGCGGGTGTCGCGGTTGTGGCGGCGTTCGGTGGTCACTCGCGCGGCGCGGTTCTGGGCGCGGGTCCTTCGTCGTTTGGGCATCATGGCCGTGCGGTCGGCGCAGTAATCGGGCACCACGTCGGCCTCGGTGGCCGGCGCCCCGCCGAGGCCGCGGCACAGACTCGGGAACAGCAGGGCGCTGCCCGGCGTGGTGACATAGGTAAGCCCGGCCGGTGAGGTCAGGATCAGCGTCACGTCGGGCAGCTGTTGTTCCCGCCAGCCCCAGAACGTTTTCACCAAATGATGTGTGCGGCAATAACATTTGAGGTTCGACGCGTGCGTGGGCCCGCCGTCGGCGTACGGGATCGTATGGTCCACGTCGCAGTTGACGGCGGGCTGGTCGCAGCCGGGCCAGCGGCACGTCAGGTCGCGGCAGCGCACGAAATCGGCCAGCGCCTTCGACGGCACATAGCCCGGCTCGGGCGGCGCAGCCCCCGGGTGGACCAGCGGTGCCAGCCTCGCCGACGCGGCCAGCTCGGCGACCAGGTCCGGTGGGATCAAACCCTCGGCGCCCACCTCGCAGGCCGGTGCGCCGCCGCCGCGGCCGTCAAGGGATCCCGCCTCGGCGATCACATGGATCACCACCGGTCCCGCGGCGGGCCGCGTGCCTGCCGCGCAATCGCGGCACCCGCAGCGACATCCCAATCGGTCCGCCCCGCCCGCCAACGCCCCCAACGCGTCGGCGCGGCGCTGCTCACGGCTGCGCGGATCGTGGGCACACACCGTGGCCGCCAGTGCATCCAGCCGTTTGTCCAGCGCGTGCGCGTCCGGGCGAGCAGGCTGCCCTCGATGTGCGACCAGCCACCCTCGACGTCGACGACCCACACCCGCCGGTCGGCCACCAACTCCTTGCGGCGGCGCACCGCATCCGCGTCGGCCCGCGCCACGATCTTGTCCACCTGCGCGGCCAGCCGCCCCCGGGTCATCGACGGCCAGCGCGCCGCGTTCACCGCCAGCTCGGCGTCCACCCTCGCCAGCACCTCGGGGTCATCGATCAGACCGGTGCGAAACACGATCGTCTGGAACATCGAGTAGTCGATATCCCCGGCCGCGAACACCGCGCCGACCTCCGGCAACCGCTCCCGCATCGCCCGGGCATAGCGGACCTTGCTGCCCGCCAGCCCCTGACCGATGCGCAGCTCGGCGGCCACTTCCGCGCTCACCGCCGCCTCGGTGTCGACCGCCCACTCCTCGCACTCCGAACAGCGCGACAGCCGATGCGCAAACAAGTCGCCGATCGCCGTCAACTGCTCAGCCGCCGCGCGGTTCTCGACCCGCGAAAACACGCCGATCCGCTCCAACAGGGCCGCCGAGACCGGCGTCACCGACGGATGCTGTCGCTCGAACAACTCGTCCAGCCGAGCAATCGCCTCTTCGAACATACATTCGATCATGCCAGATGCCTACGACACGTTACGGAACCCGGGTGCGATGTCTCTTGTTGTGCGGCGGCACACCGTTGACCCCGCCGATCGACTCCGCGTAGCTACCGACGGCGAACCCGACGCCAGAACCCATGACCGCCAACGCTTCCCGGTTGATGTTGTCGACGGTGTCGCGGGGGCTCTGGAAGTTCGGATCGAACGGCACGCCGGCCTGGCCGCCCCACAATCGGGCCTGCACGGGGGTTTTCGGCTGCGACGCGCCGGTGGTCATGCCCCCGATGGGCACGCCCGCAACCATGAAGGGGTGGTAGTCGGCCCTGGTGTCCAGCGGCATGTCCGCGGGACGCTTGCCGGCGAGGTTCAGATAACCGGCCAGGGTGCGTTCGATGCCCGCCGAGCCTTCCGGCACGTCCGCGGCGGAGACGCCCGGCCCGGGCGGACCGGATTGATCGCCGTCGTCGGTGAAGAATCCCGCGTTGGGCGAACCCAGCATGGTGAAGTTCAAATACAGCGCGATGTCGTTGAGTTGGTCGCGGTCCATGCCGAACACGTAGTCCATGACGCCGTTGCGCCCGTCCTCCTCGGCGCCCCAGAACACGAACCGCACCGCGTTGTTCACCGGCGCCAGCGGGCCCAGCTGCAGCGCCGTCTCCAACACGGCCGCCACCCCGGAACCGTCGTCGTTGATCCCGGGCCCGGCGCGCGAGCCGTCCAGATGCGCGCCCACCACGACGACGTCATGCGCCGACCCGGTCTTGGTCTGCGCCATGATGTTTCGGGATGTGATCTTGACGTTCTGCGTGTCCAGCACCAGACGTATCGGCGCGGTGACACCGGTCAACGCCCCAGCGCCGGACGAACCCAGCACGGCGACCGGCACGGTCAGCTGCTTGAAGTATCCGGGGGTGAACAGCGTGGGCGGAGCGCCCCGCCCGGTGGGAGAACTGAGCACGATCAGCGCGCTCGCGCCCCTGGCCACTGCGCTGTTCTGTTTGTCGACCACCGAACAGTGCGCGTCGTCGACGATGGCGATCGCCCCCTTGGGCACGGTCACTGGGTAATCGCCTGCTGCGCAACCCGACGGCTGTGTCGGCCGGATCGGCGGTCCGGTTAGTCCGCCGGGCGGTGTCTGAACCAGCAGCGAGGCCTGGTCCACGGGATAGGTGCGGCCCGCGACGGTCAGCGAAGGCTTGCCCAGCGACACGGTGTAGAGACGGTCGAACTGGGGCGTCTGTACGTCGAAACCTTTGTCGTGCAACGCTTTAGCAACGTAGTCGACACTGGCGTTGAAACCCGGTGTCCCGTCCGCGCGGTTGCCGCCGTTGGAGTTGGCGATGTTCTGCAAGGCGCGCAGATGGGTCAGCATGCCCTCGGCGTTCACTCGTTTGGCCAGGCTGTGCCCGAGGTCCGGGGCCACCGTCGGCAGCCCCGGCCGAGTCGACGAACAACCGGCCACCGCGGCGATCAGCAGCAGAGTCGCAGCCAGCCGGGAGATCATGATTTGACGAGCACGTGTCGGGTGCGGTCCGCCATGATGGGGACGCCGTTATGGCCGCCGAGGTCTTGCGCGTAGAGGCCGAGCGCGTAAGCCACGCCGCCACCGTTGATTCCCAGTGCGGTGCGGTCGATGTGGTCGAGGGTGTCGGTTTTCTGGTGGTAGTTGGGGTCGAACGGTTGGTCGGCGGTGCCACCCCACAACTTGGCCTGGTCGGCAGACATCTTCCCCTCGGCGCCCGAGAACAGGCCGCCGGAGGGGATGCCCGCCAGGGTGAATCCGTCATAGTCGGACCGGCCGTCGAATGACGTGTCCTGCGCGGTCTTTCCGGCCGACTTCAGGTATGCGACCAGCGTGCGCTCGATACCGGCCGACCCCTCTGGCACCACCGGCTGCCCGCGAGCGTCCACGGGCAGCGACTGGTCGCCGTCGTAGGTGAAGTAGCCGGGGTTCGGCGACGCGAGCATGTCGAAATTGAGGTACAGCGCAATGTTTTTCAGCGCCGTCAGGTCCAGCGACTCGACGTAGTTGCGCGAACCGATCAACCCGAGCTCCTCTGCACCCCAGAAGCCGAACCGCACCGCGTTGTGCACCTGCGGCGAACTTCCAAGCCGCACAGCGGTTTCCAGTATGGCGGCCACACCCGATCCGTTGTCGTTGATCCCCGGTCCGTCGGGCACGCTGTCCAGGTGCGCCCCGGCCATCACCACGTCGGTCGCCGATCCGGTCTTGGTCTGCGCAATCACATTGCGGGCGCGGAAACTCTGGGCGCTGGCATTGAGCTTGATCGTCGTGGGCCCCGGCTGCCCGCGCAACTGCACTCCCACCGACCGGGTCACGCTCAGCACCGGAATCTTCACCTCGGTGGCCGGCCCGAGCGTGCCGCCCATCTGTTGTTCGTCGACATTGTCGGCGATGATCATCGCCACCGCGCCACGCTGTGCGGCAGCGTCTTCCTTCTGCGCGAACGGGCACGTGCCCCGATCCACCAGCACCACGGCGCCCCGCACCGGCAGGTTGGCGTAATCGGCCGGCGCGCAGCCGAGGTTGTCCGCCGGCGCGGCGACCAGTGGCCCGCTCACCCCGTCCGGCCCGGTGCCCAGGCTGAAGTCCAGCGCCCGCGCCTCCTCCGGCCTGCCACCTACGGTGAGCACCGGCTTTTCGGCGTGGAACACTCGCGCCGAGAATTCAGGGGTTTGCACGTCAAATCCACTGCCGCGCAGGACGTTTACCACGTAGTCGACGCTGGCCTCGTATCCGGGCGTCCCCACCGCCCGGGTGCCGTTGTTCGCATTGGCGATGTCTTGCAGCTTGGACAGGTGAGCCATCATCGCGTCAGCCGTGACCTTGCCCCGCAATGCGGAGGCAAACTTTCCGGCGGCGGGGTCCCCGCTCGTTTGCTGCGAGTCAGACGACCGATGGAAGCAGGCGGCTGAGAATACGGTTACGGCGATTACCGCGAGCAACGCCCGAATCGTCGTGGATTTGTTCACCATCGCGCCCCAGGTTAGACCGCGGCCCGAGCGGCCCGGATCAGGACACGGCGGGTATCAGACGTGCAGTGCGCTGAAGGGCGCAAAAGGGATGTTGCGCACCACGAACCAGGCCAGCACCAATGACAGTGTCACGACGGCGGCCCACCGTCGGTGCTGCCAACCGCGGATCCGCCGACCCACCAGGCGCCCGTAAGTCCAGGAAAAGTACGTCCACACCAACAGCACGACAGCCACCAGGCCCAACGCATTGAACCTGGCAGCCGCCAACACATTGCCGTGCATGAGCGAATACAGCATGCGTAAGCTGCCGCAGCCGGGACAGTCGATCCCCAACAACGCCTTGGTGGGGCATACCGGCAGCGGGCCGTTCGGGGTGGTCGGGTCACTCGCCCAGATGGCAGCGCACATCAGCGTTGAGGATGCGGCCACCACCAGCGGCGCACCCAGATTCGCGTGCGCCGCCGCCCCCCAGCGGGTCACCATGATCGAACGACTTTAGAACATCGCGGCGAGTGCCGCGTTGGTGTTCGTGTTCAGCGCACCGGCCGCCATCAAGATTCCATAGATGACGCCGACGACGACGCCGATGACCGCCGACCAGATCACCCATTTCTTGGCGCTGTCGGCCGATGCCTGCGCCTCGGCGTAACGGCCCTGCGCCCACAACCCATTGACCTGGCTCGACTTGACAATCGCCACGATTCCGAAGGGAAGACAGCAGAAGAGGGTCACCAGGATCGACCACACCAGATAGTTATTCGGCGCTTGGCCGGCCGGCTGCTGCGGCGGATATCCCGGCGGAGGCGGCGGCGGATACCCGGGCGGCGGGGGAGGGGGTTGTGTCATGGATTCTCCAGTCAATGGAAGTTAGCTGGCGTAAAGCGTTGCTAACCCTACCCGAGTGGACTCTGATCGGCACTAGCAATAAAAAGATCTGGTTTAGGGCACCCCGGGCGCGACGTATCGGCGATACCGCTGCGGGTCGCCGAAATGCTGGTTTACGGCCGGGCGTCAACATAATTCGAGATCCGGCGCGATCAGTGCCGCGCCACTATGATTTGCCTGGACCTCTGCGTATTAAGTCGGGAAGGATGCCCACACAGATAATTGCCTGCGGAATGTGTTGCTTTACCACGACATAGCCCTACTATCCGTATTTAGAAGCGGCCGTTAAGGAGCCATTCATGTCTGATTTCAGCAACGTGCTGCGGGCGGCGACGGCAACCGCGCTGACGGGCGGTGTGGCCTTAGCGGGCAGCGTTACGGCGAGCGCGGATCCCGCCGCCGGTAGCCCGTCGGATATCAACAAGCTTGCGGCCTCGCTGTCGAAGGGCTACGGCCTGAACAACTGCACCGCCCAGAACATCGACCGCAGCACGCAACTGGCGGTGCTCACCTGCGGGCACAGCCCCGACCCGAGCGGTCCGGTCCAGGCCAAGTACGTCCTGTTCACCAACGCCGACAACTTGGCGACCTCGTTCAGGGCCACCATCAAAGAGGACGTCCTGACCCCATGCGGGGACGCCAACCAGTCGCCGTCGAATTGGCATAAGGACGGTTCGACCGCCAGCGCCGGGCAGGCGGCGTGCGGCACATACCAGAACGGAGCCGAGATCATCTGGACCACGGACGCCAAGAACACGTTGAGCTACCTGCGCGCGTCCAACACCGACGTTGCGGCCCTCTACCAATGGTGGCGCGCCAACGGGTGACAGTCCCGCTGGGCCGCAACCAATCTGAACAGTAACCGAGAAACGTTCGCCCGTCTTTATTTCCATCAACCGCAGGGAGTCAGGAAAATGTCACATCTCAACACCGCGCTGCGAGCCGTGTCCGTCGCAGCTTTCACAGGCAGTCTGGCTCTCGCGGGCAGTGGCGCCGCGATCGCCGAACCCAACACCGGCACCGCGGCAGACATGAACACGTTGGCCGCCTCGCTGTCGAAGGGCTACGGCTTGAACAACTGCAAGTCGCAAGAGCTGACCGAGGCAGGTGAACTCGCCGAACTGGTGTGCGGGCAAAGCCCCGACTCGAACGGGCCGGGATCCGGCGTTTACGCGCTGTTCTCCAACGGCACGAACCTGGGCTCCGCCTTCAGTTCCACCATCAAAGACGTGTCCCTGGCCGCGTGTGGGGACGCCGGGGCGTCGCCGGGAACCTGGAAACAGAACGGCCAGACCGGCGGCCAGATCGCGTGTGGCACTTATAAGAACTACGCGACGTTGACCTGGACCACCGACGCCAAGAATGTGCTGGGTCACCTGACCGCGTCCAATTCCGACGTCAACGCGCTCTACCAGTGGTGGCGCACCAACGGCTGACGTTTACAGCTGAGCGGCAATCAAATCCGCCACCGCGCGCATCCCGTCGGCGTTCGGGTGTAAGGGAGCGGGCCGTCCCGGCACCGGGACACCGAAGCGGCCCGGCAGCGTCGTCCACGGCTCTGCCGACCACGCGTGGTGTTCGCGGCCGGCCGCACCCGCGCGGATGACTTCGCAACCGGTCGCCGCGGCGGCGTCGGCCGTCATCCCCTCCAGCGTGGCGGCCACGTGCCGGCCCAGGTCGGCATCGACGGGCGACAGCGGCGCGGCCGGCACACCCGCCGGCGGCAGTATGGTCAGGTAGTCGACGAAGAAAACCCTTGCCCGGCCGGATCGTTGACGCAGGGCACGGCCGACCGCGCAGAGCGACTCGAACACCGCGTCCAGGGCCCGATCCCGCGCCTCGCGATCCAGCAGTTCGGAGATTCGATTCCCCAGCAGCGGCAGGTGACGCAGTGGATGCGGCAGCGAGGCGGCCACCAACAGCGGAATGTAGCCCACGTCGTTGCCGCCGATGGTGACCGTGACCAGGCTCTCGGTGCCGTCCAGCGCGGCGATCTGTGGAGGTGCGCCGCGTTGGATTTCGGTGAGCACGTGCGCAGTGGTCGCCCCGGAGAAAGTAACGTCGACCAGGTCATGGTGGTAACGCTGCGCGATCAGATGCGCGTAGTTGCGTGCGGATCGGCCCGACCATCGCGGAGCCCCCGCGGCGCGGGGGCGGATGCCGGGGCCCGCAGCCATCGAACTGCCCAGCGCGACATAACGACTCATCGCTGCGGGCTCGACGCCTGCGCCCAGAACCGCTTCGGGATGCGCCCGGCGCGCCGGGCCAGATACCCGGCGGTCACGGCGGCGGCCATCGCGGCGGCCATCGCTGCCGGATCGGCGGCCCTGGTCACCGCGGTGGCCAACAACACAGCGTCGCAACCCAATTCCATCGCCAGCGCGGCGTCGCTGGCGGTTCCGATGCCGGCGTCGAGCACCACCGGAACGCCTGCCCGGGCGACGATCATCTCGATGTTGTGCGGATTGGTGATGCCAAGGCCGGTGCCGATGGGCGAACCCAGCGGCATCACCGCCGCGCATCCGGCGTCCTCGAGCCGGCGGGCCAGCACCGGGTCATCGTTGGTGTAGGGCAACACGACGAACCCGTCGTCGACCAATAGCTCTGCGGCTCGCACCAATTCGACCGCGTCGGGCAGCAGCGTGCGTTCGTCGGCGATCACCTCGAGCTTGATCCAGTTGGTGTTCAGCGCCTCGCGGGCCAACTGCGCGGTGAGCACCGCCTCGGCCGCCCCGCGGCAACCCGCGGTGTTCGGCAGCGGCGTGATGCCCAGTCGGTTGAGCAGATCGAGCAATCCGGTGCCGCCCTCGGCGTCGACCCGGCGTATCGCGACGGTGGTCAGTTCCGTGCCCGACGCCACCAGCGCCTCTTCCAGCACCGCGAGGTTGCTCGCCCCCCCGGTCCCCATGATGAGCCGCGACGCGAAGCTGCGATCTCCGATGGTCAGTTTGGTATCAGCCACCTTGCACCGCCGTCACTATCTCGAGCCGGGCACCTTCGAAAAGTTCGGTGGCCCAACGGGATCGCGGCAGCACGGCGTCGTCCATGGCCACTGCCACGCCGCGGTCCGGAAAACCCAGGGAATCCACCAGCGCGGCGACCGTGGTGTGCGCGTCGACATCGACCTTTTGCTCGTTGACCACGACGACCATTAGCGCCGCTCCTCCTCATCGCTTCGCTGAAGCATCGTCGCAGCGCGGATCATCAAAGTGCTCCCACCGGGGCCAGTTCGGAAACGATCTGCTCGGCCGTCCAGGGCGCCAACAGGAAGCCGGACCGGCCGTGCCCGGCCGCGACCAGCGTTCGGGCGTCCAGGCGATGCACCAACGGCAGATTGTCGGGGGTCATCGGGCGCAGCCCGGCGGCACACTCGGCCAGCTCGTATTCACCCAGCGCCGGCAGCACCGCGCACGCGTCGTCGAGCAGGTCGCGCACCCCCGAGACGACCGGGGCGGTGTCGCGCCCGTGTTCGTACTGGGTGGCACCGACGACCACGCCGTCCGCACGCGGCACCAGGTACACCTGCCGCCCGTGTACGCGGGCGCGAACAACGCGCTGCGGCAACGGCATACAACCGTTTCGCCACCGCAGTCGCAGCACTTCGCCCTTCACCGGGCGCACCGGTAGGCCCGGCCACAACGCGGGTGCGTCGATGCCGTTGGCGATCACCACCGCGTCGCCATCGACGCGCGACAGGTCGTGCGCCGGCGGCGCCCAGCGCACCCCGAGGCGCTCGCACTCCGCGCTCAGCGCGTCCAGCACGGCCCGGTTGTCCACGGCCAGTTCGGTGGGCGCCCGAAAGCCGTGCCGGATGCCCTGCGCCAGCAGTGGTTCGACGTCGCGCGCGGTCGACTCCCACACCACCGGATGCCCCTGGGCGGACAACCAGTCGGCGACGGTGCGCAGGTCGGCGACATCGGCATGGTCGACGGCCACCACCAGCGACTCGCGCGCGGTGACCACCTCGGGCGGCAACCCGTCCAGGAACCCGCCCTCGCGCCACATCCGCAGCGATTCCAAGCCCAGCCGCAACAGGTGTTCCTCGCCGGGCCATCCCTCGCTGTGCGGTGCCAGCATGCCGCCGGCGACCCAGGACGCTCCCCGGTGTTCGGCTCGGTGCACCCGCACCGACCACCCGGCCTGCGCGGCGCGACGCGCCACCGCGAGCCCGATGACGCCGCCGCCGATGACGGCCAGGGACCCCAGTGGTGGCCCGGAGGGCATCCCGGTCATTCGCAAGCCTCCCTTCGCCGGCATGATCCGGATCAGGTGTGACGGTAAGGGCAGGTCCGGGTGGCTCCGGCTGTGCCCACTCTCAGCCCCGCAGTCAGGCGACTACCCAGGACTCCCGTGTCTAGTAGTTTCTTCGGCTCCACGCTAGCGCGCTAGCGTCTCGGTGTGCACCAACGTCTTGTCCGCCTGGCCGCAGCGCGGCTGTATCTGTGCACCGACGCGCGCCGTGAGCGCGGCGATCTGGCCGACTTCGCCGACGCCGCCCTGGCCGGCGGCGTGGACATCATCCAGCTGCGCGACAAGGGATCGGCCGGTGAGCAGCGGTTCGGCCCGCTCGAGGCGCGCGACGAGCTGGCGGCATGCCAGATCCTGGCCGACGCGGCCCGCCGGCACGGCGCCTTGTTCGCCGTCAACGACCGCGCCGACATCGCCCGCGCCGCCGGCGCCGACCTGCTGCACCTCGGGCAGGGCGACCTGCCGCTGGCCGTCGCGCGCGACATCGTCGGGCCGGACGTGCTGCTCGGCACCTCCACTCACAGCACCGACCAGGCGACCGCAGCGGCGCTCAGCCCAGCGGACTATTTCTGCGTCGGCCCGTGCTGGCCGACGCCCACCAAACCGGACCGCGCCGCGCCCGGCCTGCCGCTGGTGCGGGTGGCGGCTGAACTCGGAACCGACAAGCCGTGGTTCGCGATCGGCGGCATCGACGAGCGGCGGCTGCCCGAGGTGCTCGGCGCCGGTGCCCGGCGCATCGTGGTGGTGCGGGCGATCACCGCGGCCGCGGACCCCCGGGCAGCGGCCCAGCGGCTCAGTTCGGCGCTGGCAGCAGCTCGCTGATCCGGCGGGTCAGCTGCGAAGGCTCCTGGTCGGCGTCACCGGGCATACACCAGACGAAGACGCCGGCCTCGATCTCGATCGTGCGCGGCAGGTATTGCCGTCGTTCGTCGCCGTGGCCCAGCGGCAACAGCGCCGGCGCGGTGCGCAGCCGCTGCCAGCTGGCCGCGAATCCGGGATGCAGCGGCAGGTCGGCCACTTCGTTTTCGGCGACCCAGCGCATCTCGGCGCTCTCCCGGTTGGGCACGGTGTGCAGCAACTCGTCGGCGTCGGCGACGACGGTGGTGTAACTCCACCGCGTGCCGGCGATCCCGGCGACCTCGGCCGTGACCACGGTCGCGCGCACGCTGAGCCGCTCGCTGAGCAGCCCGGCCTCCTCGTTCGCTTCGCGGACCGCCGTCTCCTCCGGCGTCTCGTGGCTGTCCCGGGCGCCGCCCGGTAGCCCCCAGGTCCCGCCCTGATGGCTCCACACGGCGCGATGCTGCAGCAGCACCGCGGGCGTGCCGTCGAGTTGCGGGGCCCGCACCAGCAAACCCGCCGCGCCGAAGCGGCCCCAGTAATGGGCGCCGCTGTCGGAGATCACCCATCCGTCACCGTCGCCCTGCACTGATTCAGGATATGCAGACTTGGTTAGGGCGCCGTCAATTGCGTCCACCTCCACCCATCTATCCGAACATGCTCTTAGACTTCGCTTATAGAGGTCCGTGCAGCGAAACGAAGTGGCAAGAGATGAGGGCTGATAAGACGTGACGGTTGAGCTGGCGCATCCGTCGACCGAGCCGCAGGGATCGCGGTCACCGGCCGAACCGGCTCATCCACGCTGGTGGTTCATCTCGACGACGCCGGGCCGCATCCTGACCATCGGCATCGTGCTCGCCGCGCTCGGCGGGATCAGCGCCTTCGCCACCTCGACCACCATCAACCACCGCCAGCAAGTGCTTACCACGGTGCTCAACCACACGGAGCCGCTGTCGTTCGCCGCCGGGCGGCTCTACACCACGCTGTCGGTGGCCGACGCCGCGGCGGCCACCGCGTTCATCGCCGAGGCCGAGCCCCAGCCCGTTCGCCAGCGCTACGAGCAGGCCATCACCGACGCATCGGTCGCCGTGACCCGGGCCTCGAGCGGCCTCACCGACGAACCTTTGGTGCAGCTGCTGGGCCGGATCAACGCGGAGCTGGCCGTCTACACCGGCCTGATCGAAATCGCCCGAACCAACAACCGGGAGGGCAACCCGGTCGGGTCGTCGTACCTGTCGGAGGCATCGGGGCTGATGCAGTCGACGATCCTGCCCGACGCGGCGCGGCTCTATCAGGCGACGTCGGAGCGGGTGGACGCCGAAACCACCGCGTCGACGCAGATTCCGGCGCCGGTCATCATGGTGGTCGGCGCCACCGTGGTCTTCGGCGCCTTCTCCCACCGCTGGTTGGCGCGGCGCACCCGGCGCCGAATCAACCCAGGCCTGGTGGTGGGCGCACTCGCTATCCTCGTCATGGTGGTTTGGGTTGGAACTGCGCTGACCATTTCTACGGCGGCCAGTCGTAGCGCGAAGGACACTGCCGCCGAATCCCTCAAGACCGTCACCAACGTCGCCATCACCGCCCAGCAGGCGCGCGCCGACGAGACGCTGTCGCTGATCCGCCGCGGGGACGAAGAGAAACGCAAGCAATCGTTTTATCAGCGCATCGATTCCATGCACCGCCAGCTCGACCAATACATGTCCCGCAGCGATGCCGTCGACAAGCCGGACCTGGAGGGCGCCGATCAGCTGCTGCTGCGCTGGCGGCAGGCCAACGACCGGATCACCTCGTACATCTCGGTGGGTAACTACCGCGCCGCGACCCAGGTGGCGCTGGGCAGCAGCGAAGAAGATTCCACCCCGGCGTTCGACAAGCTGGAAGACGAGCTGGTCAAGGCCATGGATCAGGGCCGCATCCACCTGCGCAACGACGTGATCAACGCGCGCAGCGGACTGTCCGGCGCCCAGGTGGGTGGCGTGGTGCTCAGCCTCGGCGCCGCCATCGCGGTGGCGCTGGGCCTGTGGCCGAGGCTGAAAGAGTATCGATAATGATCCGCCTGCCCCTGCTTCGCCGGGCGTGCACCGTGGCCGCCGCGGCGGTGGTGCTGGCGGGCTGCGGACACACGGAATCGCTGCAGGTCGCCAGCGTGCCGACGTTGCCGCCGCCGACACCGGTCGGCATGGAGCAGTTGCCGCCGCAGCCGCCGCTGCCGCCCGACGGCCCCAATGAGAACTGCAATCTGACGGCCAGCCTGCGGCCCTTTGCCACCAAGGCGGAGGCGGACGCCGCGGTCGCCGACATCCGCGCGCGTGGCCGGCTGATCGTCGGTCTCGACATCGGTAGCAACCTGTTCAGCTTCCGCGACCCGATCACCGGCGAGATCACCGGTTTCGACGTCGACATTGCCGGCGAGATCGCGCGCGACATCTTCGGGGCACCGTCGCACGTCGAGTACCGGATCCTGTCGTCGGACGAGCGGGTCACCGCCCTGCAGCGCGCCGAGGTCGACGTCGTGGTCAAGACCATGACCATCACCTGCGACCGGCGCAAGCTGGTGAACTTCTCGACCGTGTACCTGGACGCCAACCAGCGCATCCTGGCCCCGCGCGACTCGTCGATCGTCAAGGTCGCCGACCTGTCCGGCAAGCGCGTCTGCGTGGCCAAGGGCACCACCTCGCTGCACCGGATCCAGCAGATCGATCCGCCACCGGTCGTGGTGTCGGTGGTCAACTGGGCCGACTGCCTGGTGGCGATGCAGCAGCGGGAGATCGACGCGGTCAGCACGGATGATTCGATCCTGGCCGGTCTGGTCGAAGAGGACCCCTACCTGCACATCGTCGGCCCCAACATGGCCACCCAGCCCTACGGCATCGGGGTCAACTTGAACAACACCGGGCTGGTGCGGTTCGTCAACGGAACCCTGGAGCGGATCCGCCGCGACGGCACGTGGAACACGTTGTACCGCAAGTGGTTGACGGTGCTGGGTCCCGCGCCGGCCCCGCCCACACCGAGGTATCTGGACTGATGGCCGAGCCGGACAAGCACACCGAGCAGCCGGAATCCGGCTCGGAGGACGTCGCGCCGGGCACCCAGCCGGCCGACGTTCAAAGCGGCGCCGCGACGGGACGGCTGCAGGCCACCCAGGCGCTGTTCCGTCCCGACTTCGACGACGATGACGACGACGACTTTCCGCACATCTCGCTGGGCGCGCTGGAAACCGATCCGCAGGACCGCATGACGGTGGCGACGCGCTCGGTGCCTGCGGTCAGACAGCTCGGCGGTGGCCTGGTCGAGATCCCCCGCGGACGGGACATCGATCCGGTCGAGGCCCTGATGACCAACCCGGTGGTGCCGGAGTCCAAGCGCTTCTGCTGGAACTGCGGAAAACCGGTGGGGCGGTCCAGCAAGAAAGCCAAGGGCACGTCGGAGGGGTGGTGCCCGGCCTGCGGCAGCCCGTATTCATTTCTGCCGCAACTCAATCCCGGCGATATCGTCGCCGGCCAGTACGAGGTCAAGGGCTGCATCGCGCACGGCGGCCTGGGCTGGGTCTACCTGGCGGTCGACCACAACGTCAACGACCGGCCGGTGGTGCTCAAGGGTTTGGTGCACTCCGGCGACGCGGAGGCGCAGGCGATCGCGATGGCCGAGCGACAGTTCCTGGCCGAGGTGGTCCACCCGCAGATCGTGCAGATCTTCAACTTCGTCGAACACAAGGACCAGCACCAGAATCCGATCGGACTCATCGTCATGGAGTACGTCGGTGGCCAGCCGCTCAAGCACGGGAAGGGCGAGAAGCTTCCGGTCGCCGAGGCCGTGGCCTACCTGCTGGAAATCCTGCCCGCGCTGAGCTATCTGCACTCCATCGGTCTGGTCTACAACGACCTCAAGCCCGAGAACATCATGCTCACCGAAGAGCAGCTCAAGTTGATCGACCTGGGCGCGGTGTCGCGAATCAATTCGTTCGGATACCTCTATGGCACACCGGGTTTCCAGGCACCGGAGATCGTGCGGACCGGCCCGACGGTCGCCACCGACATCTACACGGTGGGCCGCACGCTGGCCGCACTCACGCTCAACCTGCAGACCCGCAACGGCCGTTACGTCGACGGCCTGCCCGAACACGACCCGGTGTTGACCACCTACGACTCCTTCCGCCGGGTGCTGCGCCGCGCCACCGACCCCGACCCGCGGCGCCGGTTCGCCAGCACCGAGGAGTTGTCCGCCCAGCTGCTGGGTGTCCTGCGCGAGGTGGTCGCCCACGACAGCGGGACGCCACGGCCGGGCCTGTCGACCATCTTCAGCCCCAGCCGTTCGACGTTCGGGGTGGACTTGCTGGTCGCGCACACCGACGTGTACCTGGACGGCCAGGTCCACTCCGAGAAGCTGACCGCCCGCGAGATCGTGACCGCATTGCAAGTGCCGCTGGTGGATCCGGCCGACGTCGCGGCCCCGGTTCTGCAGGCGACGGTGTTGTCCCAGCCGGTGCAGACGCTGGATTCGTTGCGCGCGGCCCGGCACGGCACGCTGGACGCCGACGGCGTCGAGGTGTCCGAGTCGACCGAACTGCCGCTGATGGAGGTCCGCGCGCTGCTCGATCTGGGCGACGTGGCCAAGGCCACCCGCAAGCTCGACGACCTGGCCGAGCGGGTCGGCTGGCAATGGCGGCTGGTGTGGTACAAGGCCGTGGCCGAGCTGCTTACCGGCGATTACGACTCGGCCACAACGCATTTCATCGAAGTGCTGGACACGTTCCCCGGCGAGCTGGCACCCAAGCTGGCGCTGGCCGCCACCGCCGAACTGGCCGGCGACGTCGACGACCACAAGTTCTACGAGACGGTGTGGAAGACCAATGACGGGGTGATCTCGGCCGCGTTCGGATTGGCCAGAACACTTTCCGCGGAAGGGGATCGGGCCGCGGCGGTGCGCACGCTGGACGAGGTGCCTGCCACCTCGAGGCACTTCACCACCGCGCGACTGACCAGCGCCGTGACGCTGTTGTCCGGCCGCACCAAGAGCGAGATCACCGAGGAGGACATCCGCGACGCGGCCCGGCGGGTGGAGGCGTTGCCGCCCACCGAACCCCGCGTCCTGCAGATCCGCGCGCTGGTGCTGGGCTGTGCGATGGACTGGTTGGAAGACAACAAGGCCAGTACCAACCACATCCTCGGGTTCCCGTTCACCGAGCACGGGCTGCGGCTGGGCGTCGAGGCATCGCTGCGCAATCTGGCCCGCGTCGCCCCCACCCAGCGGCACCGCTACGCGCTGGTGGACATGGCGAACCGGGTTCGGCCCACCAGCACGTTCTAGGTTTCGCAGGTTCGTCGGGCCCCTCTTTCCGTTCAGTGTGAATCCTGGAAGGCGACACGCCGACAAACCCAGCCGTAGTTTCACACTCAAAGCCGCGGTTTCACAGTCGACTTCGCTAGCGCCGCCCGCACTCGGCGGAGGATGCCGGCGGGCCGGTCCTCGGCGACGACCCGGACGATGATCCACCCCATCTGCTCGAGCATCTCGACGCGCCGAATGTCTTTGACGTATTGCCTTCTGTCCGTGCGATGGTGGTCGCCGTCGTATTCGACGGCGACCATCTGGTCTTCCCAACCCATGTCCAGGTAGGCGACCGGTAGGCCGTCGGCACCCAGCACCGGGATCTGGGTCTGCGGCCGGGACAGACCCGCGTCGATGAGAAGCAGCCGCAGATAGCTTTCCCGCGGCGACTGTGCGCCCGGGTCGACCAGCTCGAGTGCGGCCTCCAATCCCCGCAGCCCGGGCGAGCGTGGGTGTGCCATGGCGACCTGCAGGACGTCGTCTGCCTTGAAACCCGTTGCGCGGGAGAGGGCGTCGAGCCGCACGACGGCCGAGTGGACCGCCCCGCGCCGGCCGATGTCGAACGCGGTTCGCTCCGGTGTGGTCACGGCCAGCCCGTCGCACAGCTGCGTCTCACCGGCGCACAGCGTGTCCCGGCGTATCAGCACGCCATCCGGCGGACGGGTGTTGTTGTGTATCAACTCGACCGGGACACCGTCGGGAATCCACTCGGCACCGTGCAGCGCCGCCGCGGCCGCTCCCCCGACGACCGCCCTGCGCCCCGACCACAGCCAGGCCGCGCGGATGCGCACCGCGAGGGAGGGTTCCACGTGCCGCGGCACGTAGACGTTCGGGAACACCGCGCGGTAGGCCACCCGCAACCGGTGGTGGCTCAGCCGTCCGGACGCGAGCGCCTCGCTGCCGATGAACGGAACTGCCATACCGGGCACAGTCGCATGTCACCGGCCGATCGGGTGTACGGCTCTCCACAGCACCGCCGGCTTTCTATCCGCCTAACAGACTCACGCAGTCGCGGGCGATGGCGAGCTCTTCGTTCGTCGGGATCACCAGCACGACGATCGGTGAATCGTCGGCGGAGATTTGGCGGGCACCCTTGCCGCCGCCGAGGTTGCGGCGCTGATCGAGGATGATGCCCAGTTCTTCCATGCCGGCGACCGCGTCGCGGCGTACCGCCGGGTCGTTCTCTCCGATCCCGGCGGTGAAGCTGATGACGTCGGTGTGGCCGAGCACCGCCAGGTAGGCGCCGATGTACTTACGCAGCCGATGCGTGAACACGCTGTAGGCCAGTTGCGCTGACTTGTCGCCGGATTCGATCATCGACCGCAACCGGCGAAAGTCGCGCTCACCGGACAGCCCCAGCACGCCGGATCGCTGATTGAGCATGGACTCGACGTCCTCGACTGCCATCTTGGCCGCGTGCGACAGATAGCCGACGATACTGGGATCGATGTCGCCGCTGCGGGTGCCCATCACCAAACCCTCGAGCGGGGTCAAGCCCATCGAGGTGTCCAGCGGTCGGGTGCCGGCGATCGCCGAGGCCGAGCAACCGTTACCCAAGTGCAGCACAATCTGTTTCAGGCCGCCGACCGATCGATCCAGGAAGGCGGCGGCCTGCCCGCTGACGTAGCGATGCGACGGGCCGTGGAACCCGTACCGGCGGACCTGGTACCGCTGCGCCAGGTCGCGGTCGATGGCATACGTGGCCGCCGCGGGCGGCAGGTCGTGGAAGAATCCGGTGTCGAACACCGCGATGTGGGCGATGTCGGGCAGTAGTTTTCGCGCGACCTCGATTCCCTTGAGCGCTGGCGGGTTGTGCAGCGGGGCCAGCTCCGACAGTTCGTCGAGCCTGCCGATCACCGTGTCGTCCAGCAGCGTGGGCTGATGAAAGGTGTTGCCACCATGGACTACTCGATGGCCCACGGCGACGATGCCGCTCGTCTTCAGGTCGATACCGTCATCGGCCAGCGTGTCGAACGCGCGGCGCAGCGCGGCGTCGTGGTCGGGCACCGACGACGACTCCTCGCCGATCCGCTCCACCAGGCCGGTCGCCCGGGCGACACCCGAATCGGGGTCGACCAGTTGATATTTCAGAGATGACGAGCCGGAGTTGATCACCAACACCAGGCGCACGCCGCTACTTCCCATTACCGCCACCCTGCGCCTGGATCGCGGTGATGGCAACCGTGTTCACGATGTCTTCGACCAAAGCGCCCCGGGACAGGTCGTTGACCGGCTTGCGCAGCCCCTGCAGGACAGGGCCGATGGCGATCGCACCGGCGCTGCGCTGCACCGCCTTATACGTGTTGTTACCCGTATTGAGGTCGGGAAAGATCAGCACCGTGGCGCGACCCGCCACCGGCGAGGAACGCAGTTTGGTGGCCGCGACCGACGGTTCGATCGCGGCGTCGTACTGGATGGGCCCCTCGACCGGCAGATCGGGGTTCCGCTTCCGCACCAATTCCGTTGCCGTCCTGACCTTCTCGACGTCGGCCCCGCTGCCCGAGTCGCCGGTCGAGTACGACAGCATCGCCACCCGTGGCTCGATGCCGAACTGCGCGGCGGTGCGCGCCGAGGAGATCGCGATGTCGGCCAGTTGCTCCGGGGTCGGGTTCGGGATGATCGCGCAGTCGCCATAGGCCAGCACCCGATCGGGCAGGCACATCAAGAAAATGCTGGACACCGTCGAGACATCCGGGACCGTCTTGATGATTTCGAAAGCCGGCCGGACGGTATGCGCCGTGGTGTGCGAGGCTCCCGACACCATGCCGTCGACCATGCCGTTGTACACCAGCATGGTGCCGAAATATGTGGCGTCGCGCATGATCTCACCGGCCTGCTCGAAGGTGACCCCTTTCGCCTTGCGCAATTCGGCGTACTGGTCGACGAATCGGTGGCGCAACTCGCTGGTGCGCGGGTCGATCACCTTCGCGTCGCCCAGGTCCACCCCGAGTTCTCCCGCACGCTGACGAATTTGGGCTTCGTCGCCGAGGATCGTCAGGTCGGCGACGCGGCGCTGCAACACGCGGCCCGCGGACTTGAGGATGCGGTCGTCGTCACCCTCGGGAAGGACGATGCGCTTGCGGTCCGAACGCGCCTGCAGCGTGAGCTGATGAATGAACATCTGCGGCGTGGTAACCGTGGGGATCGGAATGGCAAGCTGCGCAAGCAGATCCGTGATATCGACGTGCCTGTCCATCAGCGCCAGCGCGGTGTCGATCTTGCGCTGCGAGCTCGCCGTGACCCGGCCCCGGGCCGCGGCGGCCGCGCTGGCCGTGTCGTAGGTGCCCAGCGCGGTGGCGATGATGGGCAAACGCAGCCGCAGGCCGGCGACCAGCGCCGCGATGGATGGATGCAGCTCGAAGTCCCCGTTGAGCACGATGCACGACAGCGACGGAAAGCCTTCGGCGGCATGGGCACTGGTGACGGCGAGCACCACGTCCGAGCGGTCACCGGGGGTGATCACCGCCATGCCGTCGCTCAGCCGTTCCAGCACATGGTCGGCGGTCATCCCGGCGACCAGCACGCCGGTGACCTCGCGTTCGCGCAACGACTCCTCGCCGCCGACCGGCGTCCCGGCGACAGCCGTCTCCAATTCGGCCACCGTCGGCGCCGACAGCAGCGGCTCCTCAGGCAGCACGTAGCTGCGCTGGGCGAACGCGCGCAGCGCTTCGGCGACCGCCGTCAGCTGGCTCGGCTCGCAACGGTTGGCCACCACCGCCGCGGTGTGGGCGTGCTGGGCCTCCAGCTCGGCCAGGCAGACCTCGACGACGGCGGCGATCTCCGCGGCCGTGCGGCCGTTGCCGCTGACCGTGAGCAGCAGCGGCGCACCGAGGTTGACCGCGATGCGTGCGTTGGCCGAAAGCTCCGCGGGCCGGGTCACGTCGGTGTAATCGCTGCCGACGATCACCACCACGTCGCAGGCCTCGGCCACGGCGTGATAGGCGTCGACGATGGCGGCCATGGCGGCGTCGCCGTCGGCGTGCAGCTGGTGATAGGTCACCCCGACGCACTGCTCGTAGGACAGCCCGGCCGTGGTATGCCCCAGGAGCAGGTCCAGGATGTAGTCGCGGTCCTCGCCCAGCCTGGTAATCGGCCGGAACACACCGACTTTGGCGACCGTCGCGGTCAGCCGGTGCAACAGTCCGAGCGCGATCGTCGACTTGCCGGTCTCCGGCTCGGGGGCGGCGATATAGATCGCTGTCGCGGAACCGGAGACCACTCGTCCGCCCCTCAGGCCAGCCGCCGCAGCCGCGGCGCCAGGTCCTTCTCGAAAAGTTCCAGGAACCGGCGCTGGTCGTGGCCGGGCGCGTGGAACACCAGGTGGTTGAGGCCCCATTTCACGTACTGGCCCACCTTTTCGACCGCCTCGTCGGGATCGGAGGCCACGATCCAGCGCTTGGCGACCTGTTCGATGGGCAGCGCGTCGGCGGCCTTCTCCATCTCCAGCGGGTCGTGAATGCTGGTCTTCTGTTCGGCCGTCAGCGACAGCGGCGCCCAGAACCGGGTGTTCTCCAGCGCCTTGTCCGGGTCGGTGTCGTACGAGATCTTGATTTCGATCATGCGGTCGACGTCGTCGGGACTCTTCCCGGCCGCCTCCGCCCCCTCCTTCATGGCGGGCATCAGCTTGTCCTTGTACAGCTCCTCGCCCTTGCCGGAGGTGCAGATGAAGCCGTCGCCCGCGCGACCCGCGTACTTGGCCACCTGCGGACCGCCCGCGGCGATGTAGATCGGGATGCCGCCCTCCGGCACGTCGTAAATCGAGGCGCCCTTGGTCTGGTAGTACTCGCCCTCGAAGTCGACACGGTCGCCCAGCCACAGCTCGCGCATCAGCCGCACCGATTCGCGCAGCCGCGCGTAGCGCTCCTTGAACTCCGGCCATTCGCCCTCGTATCCGGTGGCTATTTCGTTGAGCGACTCCCCGGTGCCGACGCCGAGGAAGATGCGGTCCGGATACAGGCATCCCATCGTGGCGAACGCCTGCGCGATGACGGCGGGGTTGTACCGGAAGGTCGGGGTGAGCACCGAGGTGCCCAGCACCAGCCTCTTGGTGCGCTCGCCGACGGCGGTCATCCAGGCCAGCGAGAACGGTGCGTGCCCGCCCTCGTGCCGCCAGGGCTGGAAGTGGTCGCTGACGGTGGCGCTGTCCATGCCATGACCCTCGGCGGCGACAGCGAGTTCGACGAGCTCGCGCGGAGCAAATTGTTCGGCGGACGCTTTGTATCCGAGTTTCAGTTCAGGCACCCGTTCTTTCTACTCCTCGCGCCGATCGCAGGCGCGGCTGAGCCGCGCTAGCGATCGCTTCTGCGCCGACGGTCGCGACCCGCTGCGCCCGGCTTCGCCGCGCTAGCGATCGCTTCTGCGCCGACGGTCGCGACCCGCTGCGCCCGGCTTCGCCGCGCTAGCGATCGCTTCTGCGCCGACGGTCGCGACCCGCTGCGCCCGGCTTCGCCGCGCTAGCGATCGCTTCTACACTCGCGGGCATGGGAGCGGCGCCGACTCTTGTTCAAGTGACCGACACGGTGTATCTCGCCCGGGGCGAGGCCGTTAACTGGACGTTGGTCGTCGACGGCACCGGGGTGATGCTGATCGACGCCGGATATCCCGGGGACCGCGAGGACGTGCTGGCTTCGCTGTGCGAGCTGGGCTACGGCCCCGGCGACGTGCGCGCCGTCCTGCTCACGCACGCACACATCGACCACCTGGGTTCGGCGATCTGGCTCGCCGACGAATACGGCACCAAGGTGTACTGCCACGCCGAGGAGGTGGGCCATGCCAAACGCGAATATCTGGAACAGGCGTCGGTTTTCGATGTCGCCCTGCGTATTTGGCGGCCGCGCTGGGCCGCGTGGGGCCTGCATGTGCTGCGCAGCGGCGGCCTGATTCGCCACGGCATCCCGTCCACCCGGCCCCTGACCGCCGAGGTGGCCGCCGGGCTGCCGGGCCAGCCGAGCGCCGTCTTCACCCCCGGGCATACCAGCGGGCACTGCTCGTACGTGGTCGACGGCGTCCTGGTCAGCGGCGACGCGCTGATCACCGGGCACCCACTACTGCGCCGCGGCGGGCCGCAGCTGCTGCCGGCGGTGTTCAGCCACAGCCAGCAGAATTCGCTACGCAGCCTGGACGCGCTGGCCCTGCTGGACACCGAGATCCTGCTGCCCGGGCACGGCGACGTGTGGCGCGGCCCGGTCCGCGAAGCGACCGCGCGGGCCAGCTCGCTGGCTCAGTGACCACATCGGCACCGCCTAAGTTCCTATTGTGTGACTCTCGAACGTGCTAGCTGTTGCGGGTCATGACGTTGTAGACGCCGACATGGTCGGGATGTGAGGAGGACGGGTCCTTCGGCGGCAGGATGAGAAATCGCCAAACCCCTCGTCCTGAACCTGAAGGAACCCGTCCATGACCCAAGGTAATGCTCCGTTGTCCGTTGAAGGCCGTCGCCGCCTCGTTGCCCGCTGCGTTGACCGTCCCATTGCCCACGTAGCTGCTGAGATGGGGATCTCGCGGGCGTGTGCCTCCAAGTGGGTCAACCGGTTCCGACGGTTCGGCGAACTCGGCCTATACGACCGCTCGTCGGCGCCGGTAGGGCAGCCCACGGCCACTGCGGCTGAGGTCATCAGTGTGATCGAGGCGATGCGCCGAGGCCGCAAGTGGTCGGCAACGCGGATCGCATTCGAACTCAATGCACGCGGCATCGTGATCGGCCGGCGCACCGTGAGCCGGCAGCTGGTGACCTTGGGGCAATCGGCGCAAGTTCCTTGACCCCAGCGGGGATCTGAATCGAGTACCGCAACGTATCATCGCTCGCTGCCCCGGGCACATGGTGCACGTCGACGTCAAGAAGGTCGGCCGCATCCCCGACGGTGGTGGGTGGCGGGTGCACGGCAAGAACAGCGCCCAGGGCAGAGCCTCGCGAGCGGCCCGCGCCGGCTATGTCTATCTGCATTCCGCGGTGGACGGCTACTCCCGATTGACTTACACCGAAGCGCTCACCGATGAAAAGGCAATCACAGCAATCGGATTTATGCACCGTTCCCGGGTCTGGTTCGCTGCGCACGGGATCGACCGCATCCAACGGATTGTCACCGACAACGGCTCCTGCTACCGCGCCCGCGACTTCGCCCACGTCCTGCACGGCGCACGCCACCAGCGCATCACGCCCTACACCCCGCGCCACAACGGCAAGGTAGAGAGATATCACCGCATCCTGGCCGAAGAATTCCTCTACGCCCGCACCTGGACCTCAGAATCCCAACGCAGCGAGGCACTCAAGGTCTGGAACATCCACTTCAACTACCATCGACCACACTCTGCCGCCGACGGCCAGCCACCAGCATCACGACTCACCACCGGCGTCACCAACGTGGTGACCTCCTACAGCTAGCACATCCGCCAGCTGATATCGGGAGTGCTATATCCCTTGAAACCCGTTGTGACGGAGCCTAAGTCAGGTCAGCCACTTCTCGAAGGCGATCGGAACAAACGGGCCCCAGGACGGCAGCGGATCCGGCGGTATCCGGGTGTATCCCGTCGCGTCATAGAGCGCTGCGGCCTCGGGCTGCCGATCGCCGGTGATCAGGTAGAGCCGCCGATACCCGCGGGCCCGGGTTTCGGCCTCCAACGCCGCCAGCAGCGCCCGGGCGTAACCGCGGCGCCGATGAGCGCCGTCGGTCCAGATCCGTTTGAGCTCGGCGGTGTCGGCGTCGTAGCGGAGAAACGCACCGCCGGTCACCGGCACACCGTCCAGCACACCGATCAGCAATCCGCCGTCCGGCGGTGCCAACTCGGCCTCGGGCACGGGCAGCCAGGTCAGATGCGTGCTCGGTGTGCCGCCGTATCGCTGCGCATACTCGACGGCCAGTTCGGCCAGCAACGGTTGTGCCAGCGGGTCATCGTGAGTGGCCGACACGAACCGCAACTGGCCTTGTGGCGGGCTTGATTCCGGCATCACCAAAACTCAAACGCGCGTCGCGGTGACGTATTCCGGGATGAACTCCGAGCCACCGGGCCCGGCCCGTCGCCGCCTGCCCAGCCCCATCGCACCCAGTAGCTCGGTGACGCTACACCCGGCCGTCTCCCAGCCATTTGACGCCAAATACTCTGGCACATAATGATATTCGCCGGGATAGGTCAGGCTGGCCAGATCGACGTCCAGGCCGCGTTGCCGCCAGCCGTCGACAAAGGCGCGCTCGGCGCCGAGCTGCAACGGATTCCAGGTCGGCATGTGATCGGCGGTGAAACGGCTGCCGGGGGCGCTGGCGGTGGTGACGGCCTGCAGCACGTGATTCTGTTCGCCGGGCGGCAGATACCCGACGAGCAACTGCTCGGCGACCCAGACCGTGGGCTGGGTCGGGTCGAATCCGACCCGGCGCAGCGCCGCCGGCCAATCCTGGCGCAGGTCGATGCCGATCGCACACCGGTGGGACGCCAATTGGGCGTCCAGGCCGTGCAGCACTTCGGCTTTGAAGTCGAGCACCTGCGGCTGGTCGATCTCATAGACCGTGGTCCCCCGCGGCCACCACAGCCGGTACGGCCGGGTGTCCAGGCCCGAGGCCAGGATCACCACCTGCCGGATGCCCGCCCGGCCGGCGTCGGCCAGAAATTCGTCGACGAATCGCGTATGCGCCGTGAGCGCATCCATCAGCGCCGTCATCGCCGGGTCGTCGCCGTCGTCCTCCGCGAACACGTGGTCCTTGATCGCCCGGGTGAGGTAGTCGATCCCGACGGCGCACAGCAGCGGCTCGGCGAACGGATCGTTCAGCAGGCCCCTGTTGGTGGCCACCGCCCGCGCGGCGGCACCGAAAGTTGCGGTCACCGCCACGTCGGCCGTCTGCGCCATGGTCGCCTCAGACGCCGGAGCGACGCCGCAGGGTCAACCCGGCGGCCACTCGCCAGCCCAGCAACAACAGCGCGGTGACCGTCGTCGCCACCACCACGAAACTTGCCGCCACACCCGCAGAGGTCGCCTTGCGCAACAGCATCCCGACGACCACGGTGGACAACCACACGACAACCCCGGTGGGCCGCACGGCGGTCGGCTGCCGCCACCCTCGCGAGGCCAGCCACCCGACGACGGTGCCGGTGAGAAACGGCCAGGCCGTCACGGCGACGCCGGTGACGTTGAGCCCTTCGTCGTGGCTGCGGCGCCCCACGGCGCAGAACACCAGCACACCGAGGACGTCCACCGCGAGCCAGGCCAGCCACTGGAGCCTAAGCATGCAGGCAGACTACCGGGGCACGCCACGATCCTTGACCACGCAGCCGCGGTGAACCTACATTCGTCAGCGATGAATACCCATTCACCGGGCGGCGGTCGGCGTCAGCGGCGGCCTGACGGTGCCCGGTGTCAGCGGCGACCTGACGATGGCGGGATTAGTGGCAGGCTGATCCCATGAGTACTAAGACACCACCCGCCTTCGACCGCGACGACCCGCTCGGCCTCGACGCCTCGCTATCCAGCGACGAGCTCGCGGTGCGCGACACCGTCAGGGAATTCTGCGCCGAGCATGTCCTCCCACACGTCGCGGAGTGGTTTGAGATCGGTGATCTGCCGGTCCGCGAACTGGCCAAGGGATTCGGCCAACTCGGCCTGCTGGGCATGCACCTGGACGGGTACGGCTGTGGCGGTGCCTCCGCCGTGCACTACGGGCTGGCCTGCGTGGAGCTGGAGGCCGCAGATTCCGGTCTGCGGTCGATGGTCTCGGTGCAGGGCTCGCTGGCGATGTTCGCGATCTGGAATTTCGGCTCCGAGGAGCAGAAGCAGGAATGGCTGCCGCCGATGGCCACCGGTGAGCTGCTCGGCTGCTTCGGGTTGACCGAACCCGACGTCGGTTCCGATCCCGCCGCGATGAAAACCCGTGCGCGCCAAGATGGTTCGGACTGGGTACTCAACGGCCGCAAACTGTGGATCACCAACGGCTCGGTCGCCGACGTCGCCGTTGTCTGGGCCGCCACCGACGACGGGATTCGCGGCTTCATCGTCCCCACCAAGACACCGGGCTTTTCCGCCAACACGATTCACCACAAGCTGTCGCTGCGGGCCTCGATCACCAGCGAGTTGGTGCTCGACGACCTGCGGGTGCCCGCCGAGGCGATGCTGCCCGAGGCCAAGGGGCTGCGCGGGCCGCTGTCCTGTCTGTCCGAGGCCCGTTACGGAATTATCTGGGGCTCGATGGGAGCGGCCCGCTCGGCCTGGCAGGCCGCGCTGGATTACTCGACGCAACGCACCCAGTTCGGCCGCCCCATCGCGGGCTTCCAGTTGACCCAGGCCAAGCTCGTCGACATGGCGGTCGAACTGCACAAGGGCCAGTTGCTGTCGCTGCACCTCGGCCGCCTCAAGGACAGCGTCGGGCTGCGCCCCGAGCAGGTCAGCTTCGGCAAGCTCAACAACACCCGCGAGGCGATCAAGATCTGCCGGACCGCACGAACCATACTGGGCGGCAACGGAATATCGCTCGAATACCCCGTCATCCGGCACATGGTCAACCTGGAGTCGGTGCTGACGTACGAGGGCACACCGGAGATGCACCAGCTCGTCCTCGGCCAGGCGTTCACCGGCAGCGCCGCCTTCCGGTAATAAGGGGAAGACATGGCCGCACGGCTGGAGTACACGCCCGAGCATCACCAATTCCGGGAGTTGGTCCGGGATTTCGTGCGCCAGACCGTGGTACCCAAACACGAGGACTCGGAGAAGCGCGGCCAGTGGGATCGCTCGCTATTCCTCGAGGCCGGCAAGCTCGGGCTGCTGGGTTTCTCGGTCCCCGAGCATCTCGGCGGACCGGGCGTGGCCGACTTCCGCTACAACGCGATCGTGATCGACGAGTTGCAGCGGGCCGGCGCGGCCGCCGAGGCCATCGCCTTCACGCTGCAAAACGACGTGGTGCTGCCCTATCTCACCGATCTGACCACACCGGAACAGCAACAGCGCTGGCTGCCCGGCGTGGTCACCGGCGAGACGGTGCTCGCCATCGCGATGACCGAGCCCGGCACCGGCAGCGACCTGGCCGGGATCCGCACCGCGGCCGTACGCGACGGCGACGACTACGTCGTCAACGGCGCCAAGACGTTCATCTCCAACGGACAGATCGGCGATCTGTTCGTCGTCGCGGTGCGCACCTCGCCGGACCGCCACCACGGGCTGTCGCTGCTGGTCGTCGACCCGGCCACGCCGGGCTTCGCGCGCGGCCGCAACCTGGAGAAGATCGGCCTGCACGCCCAGGACACCAGCGAGCTCACGTTCACCGATATGCGGGTGCCGAGTGCGAACCTTCTCCAAGAGGAGGGCAAGGGCTTCTATCAGCTGATGAAGAACCTGCCCCAGGAGCGGCTCGCGCTCGGGGTGGGCGCGGTGGCCGCCGCGGAAAGCATTCTGGCCGAGACCCTCGACTACGTGCGTGACCGCACGGCGTTCGGCTCACCGATCGCCGGCTTCCAGAACAGCCAATTCGTGCTCGCCGAGCTGGCGACCGAAATCGACATCGCCCGTACCTATCTCGAAGACTGCCTGGCCGAACACCTGGAGGGTGAGCTGACCGCCGCTCGCGCCGCCCGGCTGAAGTGGTGGACCACCGATCTGCAGGTGCGCACCGCCGACCGCTGCCTGCAGCTGCACGGCGGGTACGGCTACATGCGCGAATACAGCGTGGCGCGGGCCTTCGTCGACGCCCGCATTCAGACCATCTACGGCGGCACCAACGAGATCATGAAGACGATCATCGCCAAGGACCTGGGCATCTGAGGGTGTGATGGTCACCGATTACAGCGAGCTGCCCGTCGAGGAGGCGGTGCGCGCGGCCCGGGCCGGCTCGCGGCGCCGTCAGGTGCTCGACGCCGCGGTCAAGGTGATGGGCCGCAACGGCTTTCACCAAATGTCCATGCAGGATCTGGCCACCGAGGCCAAGGTCAGCGTCGGCCTCATCTACAAGTACTTCGGCGGTAAGGAGGACCTGCTGCTCGCGACGATCGTGCGGATCCTGGACGTGTTCCGCGATCAACTGGCACCGGTGATCGCCACCGCCGGCGACGACGTCGTGGACCAGTTAACCGCGGGCATGCGCCGCTACATCGAGATCGTCGATGAGAACCTCGACGGCGTGGTGCTGACCTACCGGGAGAGCCGCACGCTCTCCCCGGCCGGCCGCGCCCAGATCAAGGACCTCGAAATCGCCACCGCCGCACCGCTGCGCGCGGTGATCGAAGCCGGCAGCGCCCAGGGCGTGTTTCGCGACGTCGACGTCGACCTCATCGTGTTCGACATCATGCTGCTGGCCCACGGCTGGGCCCTCAAGCACTGGCACTTCGGGCCGATCTACGGCATCGATCAATACATCGCGCTGCAGACCCGCCACGTGCTGACCGGATTGATTGCCGACGAGCGCCGCGCCGGCTACGCGCACGTGCTGAAATAGGGGCATGAGACTCACCGCGCGCCCGATTCGCAGCCTGATCGCGCTGCTGACCCTGGGCGCCGCCGCCGGTGTGCCCGCGGCGGTCGCCGATCCCACCGCGGCGCTGCCCGCGATGACGTCCAGCGGCAGCGGGCCGATCATCGGTGGCGGCTCGGCGGCCGCGCAGGGAATCTCCCAACAGCTCTTTAGCTTTGGCAACCCTAACGCGGTCCAGGAGGTGGACGGCTCGGACGCGGCGCAGTTCATCACGGCCGCGGCCGGGGCCGCCAACCAACAGCTCGCGAGTCCCTTCTCGCTGCTGCGCCGCGCGTTGACCTGCCAGACCAACAACGCCGGATTCGGGGCCCGCGCCTACCGGCGCAACGACGGGCAATGGGGAGGCGCGATGCTGGTGGCGGCCAAGAGCGCCACACCGAACCTCGACAGCCTGGTCGCCTGCGCCAAGACCAATTGGCGAAGGACGGCGGCCGGCGGCGAAGCCGCGATGTGCGACAACGGCTGGACCACCCCCACCTCCTACGAAAGCCGCCGTGGCGAGACCTATTACATCCTGCTGGCCGGCACCGCCGCCGACTTCTGCAGCGACCTCAACGCCAAGTACAAGAGCGACGCCAACGCGTGGCCGTTCTAGGCCGGCCTCGGGTGTCCCCGATCGACCGATGAAACCGGTTGCCGACTTGACAATTTCGCCCCAACCTGGCCGCGGCCGGTCACGGCGCTTGTTTGAATTCATATCCAGTCGGCGCACAACACCGCCGGCCAGCGGCTAAATAGCGTTCCAATATAGCCTCGGCGGGATACCCGCGCAGGATAATTCCATTTCTCCCCGCCACCGAGTTTTGCTGAAATTCTATTCAAGCCAAAGCGGCCGCATCCCGCCGGTGATCCGGCGTCATCCGTTTGACGAAACGCACCGCGTTATTCGTGAAATCCCTTATCTACGAGCCAATGACCGCGTAAGCTCCCCCACGTCGGGCATCAGAATACGTCTCCCAGACGAAGGGGGTTCTCATGTCACGTCGTACCGGAAAAATCGTCCTCGCCTTGGTCATCGCTTTCGCAGCACCAATGACCTCGGCTTGCACGGTTCCGCTTGTTATCGATTGCGGTCCCGGTTTGACTTGCACCGGCGGATAGCCGTTCAGTAACCGAACTGGCCACAAAGCGATTTGCGGCCTTTCGTTCGTATCAACCTTCGCGTAGCGAAGGCCCGGCCGGAGCCGTGACATGGGTCGCTGCCCCAAAGCGGCTTCGGCCGGGATCCGCTACCACACAAGGTATTTCAGGCAGATATGCCGAGAACCGCTTGTTGTCAACGGGTTTCGGACTGCGGCGCCCTGGGACGCCACTCGTGGTTGTCGCGCGCGGTATTCCCGTCTTCGCGCAGGTCTCGCCTTTCTGCGGGGTGGCGTCGTACGGTGGACATGCGCTGGGAAGATCGACTCCCAGGCCCACGTGCGCAGAAGGGACAGGCATGTCGCGCCATCGCGTCGTCATCATCGGAAGCGGATTCGGTGGCCTGAACGCGGCCAAGGCACTCAGACGGGCCGACGTGGACGTCACCCTGATCTCGAGGACCACCACGCACCTGTTCCAGCCGTTGCTGTACCAGGTCGCCACCGGCATCCTGTCCGAGGGCGACATCGCGCCGACCACCCGGCTCATCCTGCGCCGGCAGAAGAACGTGCGGGTGCTGTGGGGCGAGGTCAGCGAGATCGACCTGACGGCCAAGACGGTGACGTCGCACCTGATGGGCATGCAGACGGTGACGCCCTTCGACAGCCTCATCGTGGCCGCCGGCGCGCAGCAGTCCTATTTCGGCCACGACGAGTACGCGGCCTTCGCGCCGGGCATGAAGAGCGTCGACGACGCCCTCGAGTTGCGGGCCCGCATCCTCGGCGCGTTCGAGGCCGCCGAAGTGGCCACCGACCCCGCCGAGCGGCAGCGCCGCCTGACGTTCGTGGTGGTCGGCGCCGGGCCGACCGGGGTCGAACTGGCCGGCGAGATCGTCCAGCTCGCCGAGCGCACGCTGGCCGGGGCGTTCCGGACGATCACGCCCAGCGAATGCCGGGTCATCCTGCTCGACGCCGCGCCCGCGGTGTTGCCGCCGATGGGAGAGAACCTGGGCCTCAAGGCGAAACGGCGGCTGCAGAAGATGGACGTCGAGATCCAGCTGAACGCGATGGTGACCGCGGTGGACTACATGGGCATCACGGTCAAGGAGAAGGACGGCGGCGAGCGCCGCATCGAATGCGCGTGCAAGGTGTGGGCTGCGGGCGTGCAGGCCAGCGAGCTGGGCAAGATGGTCGCCGAGCAGTCCGACGGAACCGAAACCGACCGCGCCGGACGGGTGATCGTCGAGCCCGACCTCACCGTCAAGGGGCATCCGTACGTGTTCGTCGTCGGGGACCTGATGTCGGTGCCGGGCGTGCCGGGGATGGCGCAGGGCGCGATCCAGGGGGCGCACTACGCTACCAAGCTGATCAAGCACGCGGTGAAGGGCCAGGACGATCCGGCCAACCGCAAACCGTTCAAGTACTTCGACAAGGGCAGCATGGCCCTGATTTCGCGCTACAGCGCAGTCGCGAAGGTCGGCAAGCTGGAGTTCGGCGGCTTCATCGCCTGGCTGGCGTGGCTGCTGCTGCACCTGTACTACCTGATCGGCCACCGCAATCGCATCGCCGCCATGTTCGCCTGGGGGATCTCCTTCCTGGGCCGCACCCGCGGACAGATGGCCATCACCAGCCAGATGATGTACGCCCGGCCGGTGGTGGACTGGGTGGAGCGCCAAGCGCAGGAGGGGACGCTGGCCGCGGCCGAACGCATCGAAGCGGCCGAGAAGCAGGCCGGCTAGCTCAGCGCCCGGTCGATGTCGGCGATCAGGTCGTCGGTGCCTTCCAGCCCGACGGAGATCCGGACCACGCCGTCGCCGAGGCCGATCGCCGCGCGGCCCTCCGGGCCCATCGCCCGATGGGTGGTGGTGGCCGGATGTGTGACAAGGGATTTGGCGTCGCCGAGGTTGTTGGAGATGTCGATCAGCGACAGCTTGTCCAGCACCTCGAAGGCCCGCTGCTTGGCCCTGGCGTCGGGGCAGTCCAGCGCGAAGGTGATCACCGTTCCCCCGCCGGACATCTGGCGCTTGGCCAAGTCGTACTGCGGGTGCGACGGCAGGAACGGGTAGCGAACCCAACTCACCGCCGGATGGGTCTCTAAGAATTCCGCGATCCGGTGCGCCGAGGAGTTGCTGTAGTCGACCCGAACAGCCAGCGTCTCGAGGCCTTTCACCAACACCCAGGCGTTGAACGCGCTCAGCGCCGGGCCGGTGTGGCGCATCAGTTTCTGCACCGGGCCGTCGATGTATTCCTTGTCACCGAGAATGGCCCCGCCGAGCACCCGGCCCTGGCCATCGATGTGCTTGGTGCCCGAGTACACCACGACGTCAACCCCGAGCGGAATGCCCTGCTGCAGAAGTGGTGTGGCAAAAACGTTGTCCAACACCACTTTTGCCCCTGCGGCGTGAGCGAGTTCAGTCACCGCCGCGATATCGACCAGCGACTGCATCGGATTCGACGGGGTCTCGAAGAACACCGCTTGAGTGGGCTTCGACAGCGCCTCCTCCCACTGCGCGAGGTCGTCGCCGTCGACGAAAACCGTCTCCACGCCCCACCGCGGCAGGATCTCGTTGCACACCACGAAACACGACCCGAACAGGCTGCGCGACGCGACCAACCGGTCCCCCGCGCCCAGCAGCGCACCCAGCGAGGTGAACACCGCCGCCATGCCGCTCGCGGTGGCGAAGGCCGCCGGCGCCCCTTCCAGCAGGCGCAGCCGCTCCTCGAACATCGTCACGGTCGGGTTGCCGTAGCGCGAGTAGACGAAGTGGTCAACCTCGCCGGTGAACGACTGCTCGGCCACTTCCGCCGAGGAGTAGACATAGCCCGACGTCAGATACATCGCCTCGGCCGTCTCGTCGAATCCCGAACGCAAGAGCCCGCCGCGCACCCCGATGGTCGCCTGGCTGACTCCGTCGGGCAGCGCCGTGGGCGTGCGGACGCCGTCGTCGGCTGGGGTCATCGCCGGCTCAACCCTGCTTCCAGGGCAATCCGATTGCTCGCCAACCTGTTTCGCCGCGGTGACCGTTGGCATCGAGCTGGCCCTCGAAGCCGTCCACGATGTTGTAGGCCGGCGTGATGCCCAGCTGGGTCGCCGCCTCGGCGGCCCCGATGGAACGCTGACCGGAGCGACACAAGAACAGCACCGGGCGCTGCTCGTCGGTCTCCGACGGGGCCACCCGCTCGCGCAGTTCGTCGGCGAAATTCGCGTTGTGCCGTCCGTCGGACAAATTCCACTCCAGGAACAACACCTCACGACCGAGGCTGGACAGATCGGGCACACCGACGAATCGCCATTCGGCGTCGGTCCGCACGTCGACCAGGACGGCGTTGGGGTTGTCGCTGAGCAGCTTCCATGCCTCCAGCGGCGAGATGTCCCCCGCGTAGGAGTGTGCGCGCTCTGTGCTCATGCTGGTATTCCCTCGTCGTTCGTTTGTCAGCCACATTATCGAGGCCATCGCCGTACTTACCCATCCGGGGGCGATGGATGCGCGCGAATCCCGCGCCGGCTCAGCCGGGTGACGGTGGCGCGGCTCAGCCGGGTGACGGTCGCGCGGCCAGCCGCCCGGCGACCTGGCCGGCGCGCTCCCGCGCGGCCGTCACCTCCGGGGCCGTGGCCAGTGCCCGGTAGCCGCCACCGGCCACGCGCAGGTCACTTTCGGGCACGCTCAGCGCGCCGCTCAGCGCGGCGGGGTCGTGAACGTCGGGCGGGTCGATCGCGCGGGCAGCAGCCGGCGAAACCATCATGGTGTCCACCGGCAGGCCCAAGATGGTGCGGGCCTGCAGTTCGAACGCGGAGAGCCGCTGACTACGCAGCGTCACCCACGCGCTGTCGGCCGGGCGCGACGTGACATCGGCGAAGTACACCTCGTCGCCGTTGACCATCAATTCGACCGCGAAGACGCCGCGGCCGCCCAGCGCCTTGACGATCCGCGCGGCGATCGACTTCGCGGCGTCCGTCGCGGCCCCACTCATCTTCTGGGGCTGCCAGGATTCCAGCACCTGCCCGCCGGAGCCGCGATGACCGATGGGCGAGCAGAATTCGATCACCGGACCCGTAGGGCCCTCGCTGCGCACCGCCAGCAGCGTGACGCAAAACTCGACCTCAACCACGGTTTCGGCCAGCACCCGGGGCTGTCCGGGGCCCGCGTGACCGGCCACCGCCCGCTGCCACGCCGGCCCCAGGTCTTCCCGTCGCGCCACCACCGACTGCCCCGGCCCGGTCGTCCCGGCCACCGGCTTGACCAGCAACGGATATCCGGCGTGCGCGCCCACCGCCTCGAGTTCGCCCAGCGATCCGGCAAACCAGAACGGCGCGGTGGGCAGCCCCAACTCGTCGGCGGCCAGCCGACGCAGGCCCTCGCGGTCGGCGCTGAGCCGCACGGCGCGGGCGCTGGGCACCAGTTCGGTGTGATTGCCGCCGGCGGCCACGGCGTCGAGGACTTCGACGGCGACGGTGTCGGTCGCGGTCACGACGAAGTCTGGTCGCAGCCGTTGCAGCGCCGCGGACAGCTCGCCGGCGTCGGTCAGCGGGAGCACCAGGGCCTGGTCGGCCACCCCGTGCGCGGGTGCGTCCGGGTGCGCCTCGACGGCGATCACCCGGGCCCCGAGGCGCCCCAAGTCGATCGCCAGCTCCCGGCTGATCTCGCCGGCGCCCAGCAGCACCACCGTCGGCCTGCCGTCGGCAGGGGCGGTGGGCCGGGCTTCGGCGCGCGCGGGAGCTTGCTGGGGCACGACGAGCGACGTCGTCTCGTCGTCCCGTCCGTCGGTGGGGCCGTCAGTCACGGCTCAAGGATAGGTCGGCTGCCGAGGTGCTCGGCCGATGTCGCCCGCCGACGATGCGGCCCGCGAAGCGGGGTGGGGAGGAAGCGGGCCATCCAACTCAGGGCTGGCCTGGGAGTAACTGCACCATCAGGCCGTTGGCCTCGGCCAGCAGCGCGTCGTCGGCGTCGACCATTTCGGCGGACACGAACGCTTTGCGCCCCTCGGTGCGGGTGACCCGTCCGCGCACCGCCAACGGAACGTCGATCGGGGTGATTTTGCGGTAGTCGACGTGCAGGAACGCCGTCCGGCTGATGGGCCGGTTCGCGGCGTGCGAGATCATCCCGAACATGTGGTCGAACAGCAGCGGCAGCACGCCGCCGTGCACGGCCATGTTGCCGCCGACGTGATAGCGGGTGAAACGGCCGCGCATTTCGCAGCCGTCGGGCTGGTATCGCGTCAACGTCCACGGCGGCAACAGCAGACTGCCCATGCCCGGCAGGTCGGGAGTGCGCCCCGCGGGCGCCGCACCCTCGGCGGCCTGAGACGGCCCCAGCAGCTCGGTCAGTGCCGCGACACGATCGGCCGCGTCGTCCCACACGTCGTCGTCGGGGTCGGCGGACACGGCGAGGTCCTGCAGCCGGCGCATCGCCGCCACGAACCGCCCGAATCCGGGCCCGGGGCTGGCCACCCCGTATTCGGGGAAGCCGCCGTGGTGTTCGTATTCGGGGTCGAGTTCTTTGGGATCCTGGGCCGCATCCGTCACGGGCGGGCTGCCAGCACGTCGCGCCGGACGATGGTCTGTTCACGCCCGGGACCCACACCGATGCATGAAATATGCGCTCCCGCAAGCTCTTCCAGCCGCAGCACATAGTCGCGCGCTTTGGCGGGCAGGTCGTCGAATTCCCGTGCGTGCGAGATGTCCTCCCACCAGCCGGGCAGCTCTTCGTAAATGGGTTCGGCGCGCGCCAGGTCGCTTTGCGTCATCGGCATGTCGTTGGTGCGGTCGCCGTCGATGCGGTAACCGACGCAGATCGGCACCGTTTCCAGGCTGGACAGCACGTCGAGCTTGGTCAGGAAGAAGTCGGTGATGCCGTTGACCCGGGTGGCATAGCGGGCGATCACGGCGTCGAACCAGCCGCAGCGGCGCCGCCGCCCGGTGGTGACGCCGAATTCGCCGCCGGTCTTGGACAGGTATTCGCCGTTCTCGTCGAACAGCTCGGTGGGGAACGGGCCGGAGCCCACGCGGGTGGTGTAGGCCTTGAGGATCCCCAGCACGGCGGTGATGCGGGTGGGGCCGATGCCGGACCCGACGGCCGCGCCGCCGGCCGTCGGATTCGACGACGTCACATAGGGATACGTGCCGTGGTCGACGTCGAGCAGGGTGCCCTGTGAGCCCTCCAGCAGTACCGTTTCGCCGGTCTCGAGCGCGGCGTTGAGCAGCCGCCGGGTGTCGCGGATGCGGTGCCTGAACCCCTCCGCCTGCTCCAGCAGGGACTCGACGACCTGGTGCGGGTCCAGCGCCTTGCGGTTGTAGATCTTGACCAGGATCTGGTTCTTGAGTTCCAGCGCACCCTCGACCTTGTGGGTCAGCACCTCGGGGTCGAGTACGTCGGCGACGCGGATCCCCTGGCGGGCGATCTTGTCCTGGTAGCAGGGGCCGATACCGCGGCCGGTGGTGCCGATCTTCTTGTTGCCCATGTAGCGCTCGGTGACCTTGTCGATGGCCACGTGGTAGGGCAACAGCAGGTGGGCGTCGGCGGAGATGAGCAGCTTGGTGGTGTCCACGCCGCGGTCTTCGAGGCCCTTCAGCTCGTCCAGCAGCACGCCGGGGTCGACCACCACACCGTTGCCGATGACGTTGGTGACGCCGGGCGTGAGCACTCCCGACGGGATCAGGTGCAGCGCGAAGTTCTCGCCGGTGGGCAGGACGACGGTGTGCCCGGCGTTGTTGCCGCCCTGGTAGCGCACCACCCACTGCACGCGGCCACCGAGCAGATCGGTGGCCTTACCCTTGCCCTCGTCGCCCCATTGGGCGCCGATGAGGACGATTGCCGGCATGACACGCTCCCACCTGATCTCGCCTGCGTATTGTGGTCCAGCCGGTGACCCACCCTAGCCTGGCGACCACGCGGGGCGCCGGTGGCCAGCTGAGGAGCCGGGCAAATCAGCTTAAGCCAGGAGCCGGCGAGACAGGCATGACACAGCCGGTGAAGGCGGGCACCAACGTCGCCGACGCGGCGGTGGTGGTGTTCGGCGGGCGCCGGGTGCCGCGACCTCACCCGTACGGCGCCGCGACCGGAGCACTCGCCGTCGCGGGCGGCTTGGCCGCGCACACACCCGTCCTGGTGGATGCGTCCAGCATCAGGCACAGGCCGTTGGCCACATGGCCCTTCTTCGAGGCCGACCAGCCCGGATGCACGGGTTTCCCGTTCCAGCTGATTAGCGTCCAGCCATCGTGGGGGCTGCCCTCGATCACGACGATGCCGGTATTGGGCAGCGGGTCGAAAAGCAGGAGCAACGGATCGGGATTCTTGACGCTCATCATCGTCCCGACGCCGATGGCGAATTCGCTGGAGAACGCCACCTCGGTGACCCTGCCGTTCGCGGCGCGCACCGGGTTGGCAACGGCGCTGGCATACATCGTCTGGAGCACGTCACCGAAGCCGGCGGCGTTGGTCGCGGCACTGCCGTACATGGTTTGGAGCGCACCGTTGAAACGCCTGCGGAACTCGAACCCGTTGGCATCGGTGGAACCCGGAGCCAGCATCGGCACGATGCGCAGCCCGAGCAGCCACGCCACCGGGCCCAGCAGGTATGCGAGCCCGGCGAGGCTGAACTGCGGCTGGCCGTTGAAAGCGCCGGCGTCGATCTCGTTGAGGCCCGGCAAAGCCTGCACGTTCATCCCCAACGCGGAAGCCAACGGGGCCGCGGTCTGCTGCGTCCTGATCAACTGCGACGCGAAGATCGCGGCGACCGGGCCCTTCGCCGCGAGAACGCCGGCGACGGTCTGCGCCTGTTGCTGACCCAGCTGGGTGAGTACAGCTCCGGGCACCGCCGTGTCGATCAATCCCGCCGCATTGGCCACCGATTGCCCGTGTCGCACCAAGTCGATCACGATCGATTCGTCCGCCGAGGCTGTCGCAGATCCATTGCACAGCAGGACAATCGAAAGCACCACGGCGCAGGCGCGGCCGAGTTGCTTCGTCAGCAACGGACGCGCGTGGGGCCGGCATCCGACACGAACAGTGCGGTTCGCGCGGTTGACAAGATGGCGGTGAGTCGGCGAATGGTCGTTCTCCGTTCTCTCAACCACTCGTGGCGGGATTCCGCGCAACGTCGGCCCTGTGGCAGGAGTAAAGTATCCGGTTGTTTCCCAGCAGTGGTGCAACAACTTTCGCAGTCGACACCATGTTGTGACTGTGTCGTTATGGCAAGGTCTTTCGATGTCGAAGTTCGTGTCTAACCATCGACCGGACCAGAGCTGCTGGAAGACAAGGGCTTTGGAGACTTCTTGATTGGATAGACTGTGACGCAGGAAGATCGAGCCGCCGCAATCCTTCTGTTCGGCAAACGGCCCGCCTATCGAACGTTGCGGGGCATGCCCGCCCACCGGGTCGTCAGCGAAACCGACATCGATGCTGCGATCGGCCCATACCGGCGGCTGGTCGTGCTGGGCGCCGACGCCGAGCTGGGCACGGTGCTGACCCGGCTGTTGCGCGCCGAGCGGCTCGACATCGAGGTGGCCTACGTGCCGCGCCGCCGCACCCGGGCCACCCGGATCTACCGCCTGCCGGCCGGAAGCCGGGCGGCACGGCGGGCCAGGCGGGGCTCGGCGCGGCGGGTGACGCTGATCCGCGACGAGACCGGGTCGGCGATCGTCGGGCGGGCCGGCTGGCTCCCGCCGGAGGACGCGCGGTTCATTCACGGTGAGGCGGTGGTCGACGACACGACGTTGTTCGACGGCGACGTCACCGGCGTGTGGATCGAGCCGACGCTAACCGCGCCGGGCCTGCGGGCGGCGGTCGACGGCCGTGGGCTGGGCCGCCTCTGGCCCCGGTGGGTCACCGGCCGCGCCGCCCAACTGGGCAGCACGGGTGCCACCGTGCTGCGTGACGGCGTTCCCGCCCCGCGCGCCGCCCGCCGCTCGGCGTTCTACCGCAACATCGAAGGCTGGCTGCTGGTCCGCTAGTTTCGACCGGTGAGCTTCCGCGCCTCCCAGCACGAATCGGTACGTCCCAGCCCGATCTTCCTGGGCCTGATCGGGTTGACGGGCGTCGGTGCCGCGCTGGCCTGGTCGGCCGGGATCAGCACGCGGCCGCTGGCCTACGCCGGGGTGTTCATCTTCGTGATCTCCGGCTGGCTGGTGTCGCTATGCCTACACGAATTCGGGCACGCGGTGACCGCCTGGCGGTTCGGCGACCACGACGCCGCCGTGCGCGGATACCTGACGCTGGATCCGCGCCGCTACAGCCATCCCGCGCTGTCGCTGCTGCTGCCGATGGTGATCATCCTGCTGGGCGGGATCGGCCTGCCCGGCGCGGCGGTCTACGTGCGCACCTGGTTCATGACACCCGCCCGGCGCACCATGGTCAGCCTGGCCGGCCCGACGGCCAACCTCGTGCTGGCGGTGCTGCTGCTGGCGGCGACGCGGTTGTTCTTCGACCCGGCGCACGCGGTGCTGTGGGCCGGGGTGGCGTTCCTGGCGTTCCTCCAGCTGACCGCCGTGTTGCTGAATCTGCTGCCCATCCCGGGCCTGGACGGATACGACGCCCTGGAACCGCATCTGAGTTCCGAGACTCAGCGCGCGCTGGCGCCGGCCAAGCAGTGGGGCTTCGTCATCCTGTTGTTCTTGCTCCTGGCACCGGTGCTCAACCAGTGGTTCTTCGGGGTCGTGTACTGGTTGGTCGACTTCTCCGGTGTGCCGCACTGGTTGGCCGGAGCGGGCAACGTGCTGACCCGCTTCTGGAGCCGCTGGTTCTGACCCTTGCCATATATGCGTCGATACGCATATATTTCCCGGCATGGGCGCAGGCCACAACCACACCCCCGCCGAGACGGACGCCGCCCGGCTGATCCCGCGCATGATCATGGCCGCGGCGATTCTCGCGGCGTTCTTCGCCGTGGAGCTGACCACGTCGTTGCTGATCAACTCGATGGCGTTGCTGGCCGACGCGGGGCACATGCTGACCGACGTCGTCGCGGTGTTCATGGGGCTGGGCGCCGTGACGCTGGCCCGGCGCGGCAGCTCATCGCCTGGTCGCACCTACGGCTGGCACCGCGCCGAGGTGTTCACCGCAGTCGCCAACGCCGCGCTGCTGATCGGGGTCGCGGTGTTCATCCTCTCCGAGGCGATCCGGCGGCTGCAGGAAGCCCCGTCGGTGCCTGGTGTGCCCATGATCGTCGTCGCGCTGGTCGGCCTGCTGACGAACGTCGCGGTCGCATTGCTGCTGCGCTCGCATTCGTCAGGGAGCCTGGCCGTCAAGGGCGCCTACATGGAGGTCGTGGCCGACAGCGTCAGCAGCCTGGGCGTCCTGATCGCCGGGGTGGTCACCGTGACGACGCACTGGCCCTACGCCGACGTGGTGGTGGCCGTGCTGGTCGCCTTCTGGGTGCTGCCGCGGGCCGTCTCGCTGGCCCGCGACGCGCTGCGCATCCTCGCCGAAGCGTCACCCACCCACATCGACGTGGCGGAACTGCGCTCCGCGCTGGGCGCCGTCGACGGGGTGACCGACGTGCACGACCTGCACGTGTGGACCCTGTCACCGGGCAAGGACATGTGCACCGCACACCTGATCAGCGCCGGCGACTCCGCCCGGGTGCTGCATGACGCGCGTGCGGTGTTGTCGGCTCGCGGGCTGGAGCACGCCACGATCCAGATCGACTGCCCCGACGACAGCGCTTGTTCGGACAGCTTCTAAGTCAAAGCCCGAGCTCGTTGCGCGCCGCGGGGTCGCAGTCGTCGAGCAGGTCCAGGCACCGCGCGTGCTCGTCGGTTTCGCCGATCGTGTCGGCGGCGCGCGCCAGCGCCGCCACACACCGCAGGAAGCCGCGGTTGGGTTCGTGCGCGTAGGGCACCGGGCCGAAGCCCTTCCAGCCGTTTCTGCGCAGCTGGTCCAGGCCGCGGTGGTAGCCGGTGCGGGCATAGGCGTAGGCGGTGATGGCCTGGTCGTCGGCCAGTGCCCGCTCGGCCAGCGCCGCCCAGGCCACCGACGCCGTCGGGTGCGCGGCGGCGACGATGCCGGGGTTCTCACCGGCGAGCAGTTCCGCCTCGGCATCGGTATCTCCGGGCAGCAGGATCGGGTCGGGCCCTAGAAGATCTCCCATCGGCGTCATGGCTCTATTCTGCAGCTCGCCCGTTTTGCCCGTGTGACGCACCTCGGCCATCGCCCCGAGTCGGGTACACGGTCGCTAAGCTCTGCAACTACCCCACGAAGCGGGAGGACAGTAGTACTCATGCCCAACCCATCCGAACCCGGACGCGGCGGCACGCCGCAACGGCCCGGGTTCGACCCACGCGAGTCTCGCACCGAACCGAGCGACGAGTGGGGTGCCGAGTCCGGCTTCCAAAGCGGCGACGACGCCACCGAGAGCGTCCCCCTGGTCCCCAGCGACTCCGAGACCGAGACCGTGGTGATCAACAGACCCGACCCGCGAAGCGGCCCGCAGGAGATACCGGACGAGCCGCAGCGCGAGCGTCGCTTCACCGCGCCGGGCTTCGACGCCAAAGAGACCGCAATCATCTCCACCACCCCGGAACCCGCCACCGAGGTCTTCGCGACACCGCCCGGGCCGGACGGCACCACACAGTTCGGGGTCTCACCCAAACCCGCTGTGCCACAATCGATCCCACCTCGACTCGGCGGGAAGCTGCGCACCTCCCGGCAATTCAACTGGGGCTGGATCTTGGCCGTGGTGGTGATCGTGCTGGCGCTGGCGGCGATCGCGATCCTGGGCACGGTGCTGCTCACCCGGGGCAAACACACGAATGTCTCGCAGGAAGACCAGGTTCGGCACACCATCGCGAACTTCGACGTCGCGATCCAGCGGGGTGACCTGACCACGCTGCGCACCATCACCTGCGGCACCACCCGCGACGGCTACGCCGACTACGACGAGCATGCGTGGGACGAGACCTATCGTCGGGTGTCGGCGGCCAAGCAGTATCCGGTGATCGCCAGCATCGATCAGGTGGCGGTCAACGGTCAGCACGCCGAGGCCAACGTCACCTCGTTCATGGCCTACGACCCGCAGCTGCGCTCCACCCGCAGCCTGGATCTGCAGTACCGCGACGAACAGTGGAAGGTCTGTCAGTCCCCGAGCGGCTAACCCGTTAACGAGCGCGTATTGATAGTGGGATTCACACGCGGCGACCGGGTTTCGGCGAAGCAATGCGGTCTGCAACGTTCCAACTAGGATGTGCGCTATGCCGTTGGGCACGGGGGAGATGTTTGCCGGTTTCACCGTGGTTCGGTTGTTGGGTTCGGGGGGTATGGGCGAGGTATACCTGGTGAACCATCCCCGGCTGCCACGGCTGGAGGCTCTGAAGATCCTTCCCGGGGAAATATCCGCCGACCCTGAGTTTCGAGAGAGATTCAACCGGGAGGCCGATCTCGCCGCCTCACTGTCGCATCCGCACGTCGTCGCGATCCACGACCAAGGCGAGCACGACGGGCAGCTGTGGATCTCGATGGATTACGTGGACGGGGCAGATGCCGCGCAACTGATCAGACAGCATTATCGGACGGGATTTCCCCACGATCAGGCAATTGAGATCGTGGGGGCTGTCGCGGGCGCGTTGGATTACGCGCACGAACGCGGCCTCTTGCATCGCGACGTCAAACCGGCCAACATCCTCATCGGCAGCGGCGGGAGTGGTGATCGACGGATCACATTGGCGGATTTTGGCATCGCTCGAAGGATCAGCGACATTAGCGGGCTGACCGCGACCAACATGGTCGTTGGCACCGTCGCCTACGCCGCACCGGAACAGCTAACGGGTTCGGAAATCGATGGCCGCGCCGACCAATACGCGCTGGCGGCTACGGCTTATCAACTGCTGTGCGGTGAAACACTTTTCAATCATCCGAATCCGGCTGTCGTCATTGGGCGCCATCTCAGTGCGGCGCCGCCACAATTGGGTGCCGCACGTCCAGACCTTGCCCATCTGGATGTGGTCATGTCGCGGGCACTGGCCAAAGAACCGTCCGCTCGGTTCGCGAGCTGCCGGGACTTCGCCGCCGCCCTGCGCGGTGACACCCGGGCCGCCCGCCCGACATGCCCAACACCACGAGCCCAGTCGTTCACTCCCACCCGAAAAGAGTCCAGCCTCGGCCAAGTTCGAGAAAACTCTGCGCGCAGACGTAGGGTGCTCAGGCCCATCTCGATCGGGGCAGTGGTCTTGGCGGTGATTGCGCTGGTTTCCATCCTCTTGTTGACCCGCCGTGGGCCGGCGGACAGCCCCCGCGTGACGGCGCAAGACGACCGAGTCCGTGCAACCATTCAGTCCTACGATTCCGCCGTGAAGACGGGTGACCTGACAATCCTCCGGAACATCACGTGCGGCGCGACCCATGATGGCTACATGCAGTACGACGAGCACTCGTGGCAGGCGACCTACCAACGGGTGTTGGCGGCTAAGCAGTATCCGGTCATCGGCAGCATCGACCATATTGCCGTTGACGGACAGCATGCCAAGGCTGACGTAACCACCTTCATGGCCTACGACCCGCAGGTCCGCTCGACCCGAAGCCTCGACCTGCAATACCGCGACAAGCAGTGGAAGATCTGCCAGTCACCCAGCGGGTAGCTTAGGCGCTCAAGGACTTTCCGGCGCAGTGCAGGTCGGTGCAGGCCTGGACCACCCGCTCGGACATCGACGCCTCGGCCTTCTTGAGGTAGCTGCGCGGGTCGTAGACCTTCTTGACGCCGACCTCGCCGTCGACCTTGAGCACGCCGTCGTAGTTGCCGAACATGTGGCCGGCGATCGGGCGGGTGAACGCGTACTGGGTGTCGGTGTCGACGTTCATCTTCACCACGCCGTAGCGCAGCGCCTCCTCGATCTCCGACGTCGCCGATCCCGAGCCGCCGTGGAAGACGAAGTCGAACGGCTTGGCGTCATCGCCGAGGCCGAGTTTGGCCGCCGCCACCTTCTGGCCCTGGGCCAGGATGTCGGGGCGGAGCTTGACATTGCCGGGCTTGTAGACGCCGTGCACGTTGCCGAACGTCGCGGCCAGCAGATACTTGCCGTGCTCCCCGTGGCCCAGCGCGTCGACGGTCTTCTCGAAGTCCTCCGGCGTGGTGTACAGCTTGTCGTTGATCTCGTGGGCGACGCCGTCCTCCTCGCCGCCCACCACGCCGATCTCGATCTCGAGGACGATCTTGGCGGCCGCCGCCTCCTTGAGCAGCTCCCGCGCGATCACCAGGTTCTCGTCGATCGGCACGGCCGAACCGTCCCACATGTGCGACCCGAACAGCGGATCCTGACCCGCCGCCACGCGTTCGGCCGAGATCGCCAGCAGCGGGCGGACATAGGTGTCCAGCTTGTCCTTGGGGCAGTGGTCGGTGTGTAGCGCGACGTTGATCGGGTACCTGTCCGCAATGCAACGGGTGAACTCGGCCAGTGCCACCGCGCCGGCCACCATGTCCTTGACACCCAGCCCCGACGCGAATTCGGCGCCCCCGGTGGAGAACTGGATGATCCCGTCGCTGCCGGCATCGGCGAAGCCTTTGATGGCCGCGTTCACCGTCTCCGACGAGGTGCAGTTGATCGCCGGGAAGGCATACGTGCCTTCCTTGGCGCGCCGCAGCATTTCGGCGTAGACCTCGGGCGTGGCGATGGGCATCAGACACCTCCTGACGGCTGCTCCTACCCAACCACGGATGCGTGGTCGGCAGCTACCCGGCGGACCGGGGCGCGAGTTAGTCCGGGCTTTGTGCGGGCCAGCGTCGTTTCGCCGGTATGTTGAGCAATCATGAGCACCGCCGTGACGGCCCTGCCCCACATCTTCGACCCGATGTATTGGTTGGGCGCCGATGGCGTCTTCGGGTCCGCGGTGCTGCCCGGCATCCTGGTCATCGTCTTCATCGAGACCGGGCTGCTGTTTCCGTTGCTGCCCGGCGAATCGCTGCTGTTCACCGGCGGGCTGCTGGCCGCCCACCCGAACCCACCGGCCAGCATCTGGGTGCTGGCCCCCGCCGTCGCCACCGTGGCGATTCTGGGCGATCAGACCGGGTATTTCATCGGCCGGCGGATCGGCCCGGCGCTGTTCAAGAAGGAAGACTCCCGGTTCTTCAAGAAGCACTACGTGACCGAGTCGCACGCGTTCTTCGAGAAGTACGGGCCCTGGGCGATCATCCTGGCGCGGTTCGCGCCGTTCGTGCGGACGTTCGTCCCGCCGGTCGCCGGGGTGTCCTACATGCGCTACCCGGTGTTCTTGGGCTTCGACATCGTCGGCGGCATCCTCTGGGGCGGCGGCGTGACGCTGGCGGGCTACTTCCTGGGCAACGTGCCGTTCGTGCACCACAACCTGCAGAAGATCCTGCTGGTGATCCTGGTCGTCTCGCTGATGCCGGCGTTGATCGCGGCCTGGCGGAGCTCTCGGGGACGCCGGCACCAGGCGGCCGAGCCCGACAAGGAACCCGAGCGGCTGCCGGCCACCGAGTAGCCGAGTCGCCGGGTCAGACCGCGACGTTGAAGTCGCAGCCGGTCTTGGCGCGGACCTCCTCGACCGTCACCCCGGGCTGCAGCTCGGTGAGCGTCAGTCCCCGTCCCGGCTCGACGTCGAAGACGCACAGGTTGGTGATGATCATGTCGACGACGTTCTTGCCGGTCAGCGGCAGCGTGCACCGGCTGAGGATCTTCGGACTGCCGTCCTTGGCGGTGTGGTCCATCAGCACGATCACGCGCTTGACGCCCGACACGAGATCCATTGCGCCGCCCGGCCCCTTGACCATCTTGCCCGGCACCATCCAGTTGGCCAGGTCGCCGTTCTCGGCGACCTCCAGGGCGCCCAGGATGGACAGGTCGATGTGGCCGCCGCGGATCATCGCGAAGGAATCGGCGCTGCTGAAGAAGCTGGACCCGGGCAGGCTGGTGATGGTCTGCTTGCCCGCGTTGATCAGGTCGGGATCGACGGTGTCCTCGCTCGGGTAGGCCCCGATGCCGAGCAGGCCGTTCTCCGATTGCAGCGTGACCTTGATGCCGTCGGGAATGAAGTTGGCCACCAGCGTCGGGATGCCGATGCCCAGGTTCACGTAATAGCCGTCGCGCAACTCCTGGGCGGCGCGCTGGGCCATCCGCTCGCGGATGGGGCTGTCGTTCTTCAGCGCGGCACCGCCGCTGGTGGTGCGGAACTCGATGCGCTTCTCGTAGCCGGTGCCGGCGATGATGCGGTCCACGTAAATGCCAGGGGTGTGGATCAGGTCGGGGTCCAGCTCGCCGACCTCGACCAGCTCCTCCACCTCTGCCACGGTGATCGCGCCGCAGGTGGCGATCATGGGATTGAAGTTGCGCGCCGTCTTGCGGTAGACGAGGTTGCCGGCGGTGTCACCCTTCCACGCCTTGACGATCGCCACGTCGGCCCGAATGCCTTCTTCCAGAACGTATTCGGTGCCGTCGAAGACCCTGGTGTCCTTGCCCTCGGCGAGGTTGGTGCCGAAGGCCGTGCGGGTGTAGAAGCCGGGAATGCCCGCGCCGCCGGCGCGCAACTTCTCCGCGAGCGTGCCCTGCGGCGTCAGCACCAGGTCCAGCTCCCCGGCCAGCACCTGGCGCTCGAACTCCTTGTTCTCCCCGACGTAGGAGGCGACCACCTTCTTCACCTGCCGCCCCTTGAGCAGCAGTCCCATGCCGAAATCGTCTACGCCGGCGTTGTTTCCGACGATGGTGAGGTCCTTGACGCCGCTGTCGACCAGAGCCTGGATCAGCTTCTCCGGGATGCCGCACAGGCCGAAGCCGCCGGCGGCGATGGTGATGCCGTCCTTCAGCAGGCCGTGCAGAGCCGACTCTGCGTCGTGGTGGACCTTATTGCTCACAGGGCGCTCCTGTTCTCGTGCGGCGACTCGACGGAGACGTTACAGGCGGCCTCCATGAGCATCCACCCCGACAGCTGCACCGACAGGTCCCGTTCGGCCACCTCGGAAGCCATCACCGCGCCCTCGACGAACTCCGCCTCTTTGCCGCCCGCGGTGGGAAGCTGGGCGTCGCGGTCCCAGAACGGGCCGAACACCGGCAGCCCGTCCACCGTCTGCCTGTTGTCCCAGGCCGACTTCGCACTGGCCAGCACGATCTGCCGGGCGGTGTCGCGGGCCAGCACGTCGTCGGCCCCCTCCCCCGGCAGGGCGGTGGCCACCAGCGCCAGGTAGCGGGCGGTCACCCCGGCGAACAGGCCGCCGTCCCCGCCGCCGGCGCCGGCCAGCACGCCCGCCGGGGCCATGTGTTCGTGCACGGCCGCGACCAGCCGGTGCACCCGGGGAGCGTGCCGATCGTCATGGGTGCGTGCCGCAAGTTCCGTCTCCAGCCCGAGCACCACGCCCTGGCAGTAGGTGTACTGCGCGCGCACCAGCGAGCCGGCTTTGATGCCGTCGAACACCAGGTGCGTCTCCGGGTCGATCAGGGTCTCGTCGATCCAGTCGGCCATCTGCTGGGCGCGCCGCATATGGTCCCCGTAGCGCGCGAGGAAGATTCCCGCCGGCCCGTTGGCGGGGGCGTTGAAGAACTGGTCGGACTTGCGCCACGGGATGCCGCCGCCGTCCTCAGGCACCCATGCCCTGAGGAATTGGTTGGCGAGCTTGGGCAACGCGCGCCGGCGCTCGACGCCGGTGATCCGGGCGGCCCGTTCCAGCGCCAGCGCCAGCCAGGCCATGTCGTCGTAGTAGCTGTTGATCCACGAGAAGTTGTTGCGCAGCCGGTGCGAGCGGACCTGCCGGTTGATCTCGGCATGCCGGTGCGGCCGCGGGTCGCGCGCCTGGGCGTCGACCAGGCAGTCCAGCAGATGCGCCTGCCACCAGTAGTGCCAGGTGCCGAACCAGCGGTCGCGCCGCGTGGGCGGCCAGGCCACCACGCCCAGCTGGGTCGCGGGCAGCCCCCACAGCCGCTTCAGGTGTCGTTGCGTGACGGCGGCTTCGCTGCTGGCCGCGCGGTTGGCCCAGAGCTGATCCATACCTGTCGATCCTGCCCCACGCCGGTGGCCTCGACGCCTCCGAGTGTGCACTCGGGGCGGCGACACGCAGTGCGAGACGGCCGCTGGCTACCAAGCGCGGGACAGATCGGCGTGCTGCTGGACCCAGGCGTGCATGGCGATCCCGGCGGCGACGCCGGCGTTGATGCTGCGCGTCGAGCCGAACTGCGCGATCGACACCGTCAGCCGCGCGCCGGCGCGGGTGTCGTCGGTGATGCCGGGGCCCTCCTGACCGAACACCAGCAGGCACTCGCGAGGCAGCGCGGCCCGTTCCAGGCGCGCCGCGCCCGGGACGTTGTCCACGGCGACCACGGTCAGCCCGGCATCCGCCGCGAAGTCCAGCAGTTCGGCGGTGCTGTCGTGGTGGCACAGCCGCTGATAGCGGTCGGTCACCATGGCGCCGCGGCGATTCCACCGCCGCCGCCCCACGATGTGCACGGTATGCACCGCGAAGGCGTTGGCGGTGCGCACCACCGAACCGATGTTGGCGTCGTGCCCGAAGTTTTCGATCGCCACGTGCAGGGGGTGCCGACGCCGGTCGATGTCGGCGATGATCGCCTCCCGCGTCCAGTACCGGTAGGCGTCGACGACATTGCGAGTGTCGCCCTCGCGCAACAGGACTGGGTCATACCGCGGATCGTCGGGCAACTCGCCCGGCCACGGCCCGACGCCGGCCGGCGGCGTCACCGCCCATTCGGTGGGCCCGGGCCCGCTCATCGCTGCGTCCACACCCCGGCGTGCGTACCGTCGATCGCCAGCGTGGCGTAGAGCAACGCGTCGTTGATCTCGCCCTGGGTGCACAGCGACGCGTTGACGTGCACTGCGTCCAGTGAGGCGTCGGGCAGGATCAGCACCGACGACCCGTACGCCGCGCAGGCCGGGTTCAATCCCGGGGCGGGCAGGGTCGGCGACGCCAGCAGCATCATCGGGCCGCCGCGCTTGGCGGACTCGTCGCGATAGCGGGCCGCGATGGCGGTGGCTTCCAGCCCCAGCAGCATGTAGCCGTTGCCGGTGAACGCTCCCGGATCCCCCAGCTGCATCTTGGTCACCGGGATGCCGTCGGCCCGCCATGCCGACAGGCTGGCGGTCTTGACCGCCAGGCCGCCGCTGTCGTTGGCGTTGGTCGGCAGCAGACCCACCGGGAAGGCGACCGGGTAGGCCGACGAGCTGTCCGGGATCCGGTCGCGCGGCGAGTAGACGTAGACACCGCGCGCCTGACTTCGATCGTTCAGCGGCCCAAGGCAAACCGTGCCGGTGAGCCGGTCGCGCGGCGCCGAGAGCGGCGCGGGGATGTCCCGGACGCTGGCCTTCGCGCTGTCGCAGCTGCCCAGGCCCGCGGTCTCCATCGGATGGGCCAGCGCGCCGTAGAGCCCGAAGCGGATGTCCTCGGGTTTGGCGTGCGGATCCTTGGCCGAGGTTGGGCTCGCATCGACGTCGACCAGCACAAAGTCGCCGTCCCAGCGCAGATTCGACACCGACATGTTCCAGCCAAGCAAGGCCAGCGACTCGCCGAGCCGCGCGCCCTGGGCGCCGTAGGGACGCACGGGTTGGTTCGGGGACGAGCAGCCGGCCAGGCACAGCGCCACACAGGCTGCTATCGCAAGGAATGTGCGCATAGTTCAGCGGCTCGCGGCCGGGCCGGGACTCCCCTGCCACACCGACCACATCCGGCACGGCAGCCCCTGGCCGAAGGGAGGGACGAATTGCCCGCCTTTCAGCGACAACTCGGGCGCCCCCGCGCTGCGACGTTCTTGTCGCTGAGAGGCGGGCACGACGAACATCGCCCGCACCAGGGATTCCTGCGGCCGATGTGACAACGGGTGCATACGAGGACTCGCCGGCAACTAGCTCAGCCCCAGATCGGCGAGACCGAGCACACTCCGGTACGGCAGCCCCTCGGCCTCGATGGCCTCGGCGGCGCCGGTGGCGCGGTCCACCACGGTGGCCACCCCCACCACTTCGCCGCCGGCCCCCTGGACGGCGCGCACCGCGGTCAGCGCCGAATTGCCGGTGGTACTGGTGTCCTCGACGACCAGCACCCGCTTGCCGGAGACCTCTGATCCTTCGATAAGACGTTGCAGCCCATGGGTTTTCGCCGACTTACGCACGACGAAGGCGTCGATGGGGCGGCCCGGCGCGTGCATGACGGCGGTGGCCACCGGGTCAGCGCCCAGCGTCAGGCCGCCGACCACGTCGTAGTCCCAGTCGCTGGTCAGTTCCCGCATCAGCGTGCCGATCAGCGCCGAGGCGCGGTGGTGCAGGGTGGCCCGGCGCAGGTCGACGTAGTAGTCGGCCTCCTTGCCCGAGGACAGCGTGACCCGCCCGTGCACCACCGACAGCCGCCGCACCAGCTCCGCCAGCTCTTCGAGGTCAGGTCCGGCCACGGCCGCTCCCGATTCGTTTGGTGACCGCTCGCATCAGGGTCCGCGGCATCAGGCGCTCGGCGGCGATGATCGCCTTGTACTGCAGGCCCGGAATGCTGATCACCTTGCCGCGGGCGACATCGGCCAGGCTCTGGTTGACGACGTCGTCGACCTCGAGCCACATGAACGACGGCGACTTGGCCATGTCGATCCCGGCGCGGTCGTGAAATTCGGTGTGCACGTAGCCCGGGCACACCGCGTGCACGGAAACCCCGGTGCCCTGCAGGCCGACGGCCAGGCCCTCGCTGAACGAGATCACCCAGGCCTTGGACGCCGAATAGGTCGACCCGCGCCCGGGCACCAGCCCTGCGACGCTGGCGATGTTGATGACGGTGCCCCTGCCGGCCTCGAGCATGGCCGGCAGGGCCGCCCGGGTCAGGTGCATGACCGCGGTGACGTTGACGTCGAGCTGGGACTGCAGCAGCGCGGGGTCGGCGGACCAGAAGTCGCCGGAGGTGCCGAAGCCGGCGTTGTTCACCAGGACGCGCACACCCCCGGCGGCGAGCCGGTTGCAGACCCGCTGGCGGCCGGCGGGATCGGCCAGGTCGGCGGGCAGGATCTCGACGGCACCGGCGTGTTCCTGCAACTCGGCCGACAGCCGGGTCAGGCGGTCGACGTCGCGGGCGACCAGTACCAGGTCGTAGCCGTCGCTGGCATAGCGTCGCGCGAATCCGGCGCCGATTCCCGACGTGGGCCCGGTGATCAGGGCGACGGGGCGAGGCATGAGCGACATCTTAATGACGGCGGCTGCACCGGGTCCTGCGCTACCCGGCGCCGCCGTCAGAGCTGATAGTTGCTGGCCTGGTGGCCGTTGCGCCCCGAGGGCGGTGGACGACGGATGGTCTCCGGGCGCCCTTCGGGTGGCGGCTGCTCCCGGCGCAGCGGCTCGGCGGCGCGGCGACCCGGCTGAAGATCGGGGCCCATCAGCCCCGCCACATCCTGCTGCGGGCGTCGAGGCGGCAGCTCGGCTCGGCCCGCGGGCGCCAAGGGCCGGCTGGGCGAGGCGTTGCGCGGTCCCGACGGCGCCCCGGTTTCCTGCGGGGCCTCGTCGGGCAGCGGCGGCAGCACCCGCAACAGGTCGTTGAACTGACGTACGGTGCGCAGACCCTCGTCCCACTGGGTGCGGGTGCTGGTAATCGGCATGGCGACCAGCGTCCAGTTCTGCTCGTTCCACATGATCTCGGCGCTGTCCGGTGCGGTGTGCGCGAAGGTGACCATGCGGCGGTCGCAGGCCCGGCGGGCGGCGTCCAGATTGGTGGAGTAGACCATCCGCGGCCCGATCGCGCCCAACAGCCAAATGTCGCTCTCCCGTGGCTCTTTGAGTCCCTTGAGTCGCAGGTCCACCACGACGTTGGTGCCCACCTTGCGGTGCAGTGCGATAACCGTCGCGACCTCTTCGAGGTCGAAGATGTAGACGGCCTCGCCACGGATCTGACCCAGCACCACGTTCTGGGCGGTGACATCGCCCACCGTCGACATCACACCGCGCTTCCAGCGCTTGAGGATGTCGGTCGATTCACGCTCGTAGTCGAAGCCGTGCGATCGCGCCCACGACTTGCGGCGCCTGCTGCGCCCGCGCCGCCGATCGATGTCGACGTACAGCAACACCCCCGCGCCGACAAAGCACAGCGCGGAGAGCGTGAACCAGAGGGGGACCATCCAAAACAGGGTATCTGCTATTGGCCCGGAACACAGAAGGCGACCAGGTCACAACCCAATCACAGCTGGCTGGCCCAGGATCGGCGAGCCGGCGTCCGGGGCTGACGTGCCGAACGTGCGCTCAGTGCGAAGAAATCGCTCGGTTTCCACCGTGAGTGCACGTTCGGCGCCGGCGATCGTGCTAGCCCGATGGTGACGACCCGCTTCGCCCGGCTACGCCGCGCTCGCGATCGTGCTAGCCCGACGGTGACGACCCGCTTCGCCCGGCTACGCCGCGCTCGCGATCGTGCTAGCCCGATGGTGACGACCCGCTTCGCCCGGCTACGCCGCGCTCGCGATCGTGCTAGCCCGATGGTGACGACCCGCTTCGCCCGGCTACGCCGCGCTCGCGATCGTCACTAGCCCAGGATCAGCGAGTCGCCGTCGGGGCTGACGTTCACCGGGACGGTGTCGCCGTCGTGCACGTCGCCGGCCAGCAACAGCTTCGCCAGCTGGTCGCCGATGGCCTGCTGCACGAGGCGGCGCAGCGGCCGGGCGCCGTAGACCGGGTCGAACCCGCGCTGCGCCAGCCACTGCTTGGCCGGCAGCGACACCTCCAAGATGAGGCGACGCTGTGCCAGCCGCTTCTGCAGCTGGGCCAGCTGGATGTCGACGATCGATACCAGCTCGCCGGGCTCGAGGCCGTGGAAGATGATCACGTCGTCGAGCCGGTTGATGAACTCGGGCTTGAATGCCGAGCGCACCGCGGCCATCACCTGCTCCTCGCTGCCACCCGACCCCAGGTTGGACGTCAGGATCAGGATGGTGTTGCGGAAGTCGACCGTGCGGCCCTGCCCGTCGGTGAGCCGGCCCTCGTCGAGCACCTGCAGCAGCACGTCGAACACGTCCGGGTGCGCCTTCTCGATCTCGTCGAACAGGATCACCGTGTAGGGACGCCGCCGGACCGCCTCGGTCAGCTGGCCGCCCTGGTCGTAGCCGATGTACCCGGGCGGGGCGCCGACGAGGCGTGCCACCGAGTGCTTCTCGCCGTATTCGCTCATGTCGATGCGGACCATCGCGCGTTCGTCGTCGAACAGGAACTCCGCCAGCGCCTTTGCCAGCTCGGTCTTACCGACACCGGTCGGGCCCAGGAACATGAACGACCCTGTCGGCCGGTTCGGGTCGGCAACACCGGCCCGGGAACGGCGCACCGCATCGGACACCGCGGTCACCGCCCTCTTCTGGCCGATGACGCGCTTGCCCAGCTCGTCCTCCATGCGCAGCAGCTTGGCGGTTTCGCCCTCGAGCATGCGCCCGGCGGGGATCCCCGTCCAGGCTGACACCACGTCGGCGATGTCGTCGGGACCAACCTCCTCCTTGAGCATCACGTTGTCGCGGGCCTCGGCGTGCGGCAGGGCGGCGTCGAGCTTCTTCTCGACCTCGGGGATGCGCCCGTAGCGCAGCTCGGCGGCCTTGGCCAGGTCGCCGTCGCGCTCGGCGCGCTCGGACTCGCCGCGCAGCGTGTCCAGCTGCTCCTTGAGTTCACGGACGACGTCGATCGCGCTCTTCTCGTTCTGCCACCTCGTGGTGAGCTCGGCCAGCTTCTCCTTCTGGTCGGCCAGCTCGGAGCGCAGCTTCTCCAGCCGCTCCTTGGACGCCTCGTCCTCCTCCTTGGCCAGCGCCATCTCCTCGATCTCGAGGCGGCGCACCAGGCGCTCGACCTCGTCGATCTCGACGGGCCGCGAGTCGATCTCCATCTTCAGGCGCGACGCGGCCTCGTCGACCAGGTCGATGGCCTTGTCCGGCAGGAAGCGGGCGGTGATGTAGCGGTCGGACAGCGTCGCCGCGGCGACCAGCGCCGAGTCGGTGATGCGCACACCGTGGTGCACCTCGTAGCGGTCCTTGAGCCCGCGCAGGATGCCGACGGTGTCCTCCACCGACGGCTCTCCGACCAGCACCTGCTGGAAGCGCCGCTCCAGCGCGGCGTCCTTCTCGATGTACTTGCGGTATTCGTCGAGCGTGGTCGCGCCGACCAGCCGCAGCTCGCCACGGGCCAGCATCGGTTTGATCATGTTGCCGGCGTCCATGGCGCCCTCGCCGGTCGCGCCGGCGCCGACGATGGTGTGCAGCTCGTCGATGAACGTGATGATCTGCCCGGCGGAGTTCTTGATGTCGTCGAGGACGGCCTTGAGCCGCTCCTCGAACTCGCCGCGGTACTTGGCGCCGGCCACCATCGAGCCCATGTCCAGGCTGATGACGGTCTTGTCGCGCAGGCTCTCGGGCACGTCGCCGGCGACGATGCGCTGGGCCAGGCCCTCCACGATCGCGGTCTTGCCGACGCCGGGCTCACCGATGAGCACCGGGTTGTTCTTGGTGCGGCGCGACAGCACCTGCACGACGCGGCGGATCTCGTTGTCCCTGCCGATGACCGGGTCGAGTTTGCCTTCGCGGGCGCGTGCCGTCAGGTCGGTGGAGTACTTCTCCAGCGCCTGATAGGTGGCCTCGGGCTCGGGGCTGGTGACTCGGGCGCTGCCGCGGACCTTGACGAAGCCGTCCCGCAGGGCCTGCGGCGACGCGCCGTGGCCGGTCAGCAGCTTGGCCACGTCGGAATCCCCGGTGGCCAGGCCGACCAGCAGGTGCTCGGTCGAGACGTACTCGTCGTCCATCTCGGTGGCCAGTTGCTGTGCGGTGGTGATGGCGGCCAGCGATTCGCGCGACAGCTGGGGCTGCGAGCTGGCGCCGCTGGTCTGGGGCAGCCTTTCCACCAGGCGCTCCGCCTCGGTGCGAATGGTCGCGGGCTGGACGCCGACAGCCTCCAACAGCGGCCCCGCGATCCCGTCCGCCTGGGTCAGCAGGGCCATCAGCAGGTGCGCGGGCCGGATTTCGGGGTTGCCGGCGGCCGACGCCGCCTGCAGCGCCGAGGTCAGCGCCGCCTGGGTTTTGGTGGTCGGGTTGAAAGCGTCCACGACGACCTCCGTTCGGTTCCAAAGGTTGGGAAAAATGCTCGTCCGGTAGTTCAACGCCGTCAAGGTTGAGTCTGTTCCGCTCAACCCTATCGAGTTTTGGGCGATCCGGCGTACGGGGTACCCCCCTATCGATGACGCAGACGACGCAGTACCCCAACCAGGCCGGCGCCGACCTCTCCAAGCCCCGGCGCCGCGTTCCCCGGATCCTCTGGCTCGCCGCCGTGGCCGCCGGACTCGCGCTTGCGGGCCTGGTTGCCGTCGGGTCGCACACGGACCTCGGCGGCGACGATCCCTCGACGGTTCCGGAGTCCGGCACGTTGCAGGTCAGCGGGACCGGTGCGACCAAGACGCTTCTTTGTCACGACGGCTATCTGTCGGTGAGTGGGAAGCAGAACACCATCACCCTGACCGGGCACTGCACCAGCGTCAGCGTCTCTGGCAGCGGCAATCACGTCGCGGTCGACAGCACCGATGCGGTGAGCGCGTCCGGGACCGGCAACGTCGTTCTCTATCACTGGGGTTCACCCAAGATCGCGAACGCCGGGACGGCCAACATCGTCCGGCAAGGCTGATTCGCCGGCTGCCGAGCCTAGAATCGGGGCCCGTGAGCCTGGAGGACGTCGAAGCGCTGCGGGTGCTGCGCGCTGCCTTCGCACCCGACGGCTCGGGCCCGGTCGATTCCGGGGAACTCGTCCATCGCTTCTACACCCAGTGGTTCGCCCTCGACGGCTCCGTGCGCGACCTGTTCCCGCCCGAAATGAGCGCCCAGCGGATCGCTTTCGGCCACGCGTTGCACTGGGTGTACGGCGAGCTGGTCGCGCGGCGCGCCCGGGAGCCGGTGGCTTTCCTGGCCCAACTCGGCCGCGATCATCGCAAATACGGTGTGCTGCCGCACCATTACGAGACGCTGCGGAGAGCGTTGTTCACAACGCTGCGTGCCCACTTGGGTGCGGCCTGGACGGGTGCGGTCGACGAGGCGGCCCGGGAGTCGCTGAACCTGATCACCGGGGTGATGAGCGGCGCCGCGGACGCCGACGAGGGACCCGCCTGGTGGGACGGCACCGTCATCGAGCACATGCGGGTGTCCCGGGATCTGGCGGTGGTGCGGCTGCAGCTCGATCAGCCGATGGACTACCACGCCGGCCAGTACGTCAACGTCCATGTGCCCCAATGCCCGCGCCGCTGGCGGTATTTGAGTCCGGCCATCCCGGCCGACCCGGGCGGCGGGATCGAGTTTCACGTCCGGTTGGTCCCCGGCGGCTTGGTCAGCACCGCAATCGTCAACGAAACCCGCATCGGCGACCGGTGGCGGCTGTCCAGCCCGCATGGCGGCCTACGGGTCGACCGGGACGGCGGCGACGTGCTGATGGTCGTCGGCAGCACGGGTCTGGCACCGCTGCGGGCGCTGATCATGGACCTGTGCCGGTACGCGGTCAACCCGCGGATCCATCTTTTCTTCGGCGCCCGGTACCGCTGCGAACTCTACGACCTGCCGACGCTGTGGCAGATCGCCTCGCACAATCCGTGGTTGTCGGTATCGCCGGTCTCGGAATACAACGCCGACCCGTCGTGGGCCGTCGACTATCCCGACGTGACGCCACCGCGAGGCCTGCACGTGCACCAGATCGGCCGGCTGCCCGAGGTGGTGACCAAGTACGGCGGGTGGGGCGACCGGCAGATCCTGGTCTGCGGCGGGCCGGCGATGGTCGAGGCCACCAAGGCCGCCCTGATCGCCAAAGGGACTCCGCCCGAACGCATTCAGCATGACCCGCTATGGAGGTAACCATGCACGTCGTCACCCTGCGCGATCCTTCATCGCCGGTGGTCGCGCAGTTCGTCCCCGAGGCGGGGATGATCGGCACGTCGCTGCGCGACGCCGGTGTCGAGTTGCTGGGCCAGCGCCGCGGCCTGGACGCCTATATCTCGGATGGCAAGACGATGGGGATCCCGATTCTGTATCCCTGGGCAAATCGGTTGGGCGGGAACACCTATACCGCGCGGGACGTCACGGTGACCCTGACGCCGGGAGAAAACGGGGTGCGCGCCGACCCCAACGGGCTGCCCATCCACGGTGTCCTGGCCGCCTACCCGGGATGGCGGACGACAGCCGAGACCGCCCACGAGTTGACCGCTGACCTGGATTTCGGTGCGGATCCCCGATTACTGGCCAGCTTCCCGTACCCGCATCTGCTGACGCTGGCGGTGCGGCTGGCCGACCGGACGCTGACGGTGCGGACGACGGTCATCGCGACCGGTGACCGCGTGGTGCCGCTGTGCTTCGGGTTTCATCCCTACCTGCAGCTGCCCGACGTGCCGCGGTCCGAGTGGATCATCGAGACGCCGCCGTTGCGGCATCTGGGCCTCGACGGCAGCGGGCTGCCGACCGGCGACTCCGAGCCGGAGCCGGCGCGGCGAGAGGCGCTGGGCGACAAGTCTTTCGACGATGCCTACGACGAGGTGGCCGAAGGCGCGGTGTTCGCGGTGTCCGGCGGCGGACGCCGCATCGAGGTGCATTTCGAGTACGGCTATCCGGCGGCGCAGATTTTCGCGCCACCGGCCGAGGACCCCGCGAAGGCGATCGTGTGCTTTGAGCCGATGACCGCACCGACCGACGCGCTGCGCCGCGGCGGCTACCGATGCGCGCGGCCGGGCGAACCGGCGGTCACGCAGTTTTCCCTTCGGCTGGCCTAGCGTCCCCGGCGCGGCTGCCACACCACCACGGCGGTGCTCTTGGGCACCACCGCCAGATCGCGGCGCTGGCTGGCACGCGTCTGCGCCAGTTCCTCGGTCAACTCCTTGATCCGGGCCTGCAGCGCATCGACTTGGTTGGTCAGCTCGATGATGCGCTTGATGCCGGCGAGGTTGACCCCCTCGTCCTGGGAGAGCCGTTGCACCTCGCGCAGCAGGTTGACGTCGTGCTCCGAATACCGCCGTCCCCCACCGGAAGTCCGGCGCGGGCTGACCAGGCCGAGGCGGTCGTAGGTGCGCAGCGTCTGGGCGTGCATGCCGGCCAGCTCGGCGGCCACCGAGATCAGAAAGGTCCGCGCATCCTCTTTGCGATTCTTGGCCATCAGCGGTTACCCGCCCATCCGGCCCGGGGGTCGAAGCCACTGGAACGCTCGGCGGCGGCGTACGCCTCCAGCGCCTCCTGGGCGGCACCCTCCAGATTCGGTGGTACGGCGACCTTTACAGTCACCAGCAAGTCGCCATTACCGCCGCTGCGCTTGGGCACGCCCCGTCCGCGCACCCGCAGGATGCGTCCGTCGGCGGTGCCCTTGGGCACCCGAACCCCGACCTTGCCGTCCAGCGTGGGAACCGAAATGGTTGAGCCCAAAGCCAACTCGGTGAAGCTGACCGGAACGGTCACGGTGAGGTCGTCGCCGTCGCGGCCGAACACCTTGTCCGGGCGCACATGCACGGTCACGTACAAGTCACCCGACGGCGCACCGCGCAACCCGGCTTCACCCTGGCCGGGCAGCCGGATGCGCTGCCCGTCCTCCACGCCAGGCGGGATCCGCACGTTGATGGTGCGGGTGCGGGTGGTGACGCCGGTGCCCTTGCACTCGTCGCAGGGGTGCTCGATGATCGAGCCGCTGCCCCGGCAATCGGTGCAGGGTTCGGAGAAGCCGAACGCGCCCTGGTTGCGGTTGATCACCCCGGAACCGTTGCAGGTGGGACAAACTTTCGGGCTGGTGCCCGGCCGCGCGCCACTGCCGTGGCAGTTGGTGCACGGCGCCGGACTGGTCAGCCGCAACGGCATCGCCACACCCTTGGCGGCCTCGACGAAATCCAGCTGGGTTTCGGTCTCGAGGTCGTTGCCGCGGCGCGGCCGGCTGGGACGGGCACCCGAACCCCGCCCGAACAACCCGCCGAACAGGTCGCCGATGTTGGTGCCGCCGCTGCGGCCGGCGGCGTCGAACAGATCGTTGAGGTTGAATTCAGCGCCGTCACCGCCGACGTTGAAGCCCCCGAACCCGCCGGTGTCGAACCGGCGCCCGCCAAAACCACCGCCGGCGAACAGCCTTCGGGTCTCGTCGTATTCCTTGCGCTTGGCCGGATCCGACAAGACGTTGTGCGCCTCCGAGACCGCTTTGAATCGTTCGCCGGCGGCGGGGTTGTCGGGGTTGGCGTCCGGGTGCAGATCGCGCGCCAGCTTGCGGTAGGCACGTTTGATCTCTTCGGGACTGGCGTCAGAGGAGACGCCCAGCTCCTTATAGAAGTCCTTTTCGACCCATTCACGCTGGGCCATGTCGCGTCACCTCCTCACCTTTCTCTCTTCTGTTGTGCTGATTGTGTGGTCTAGTCACCGGGTGTGCCGGCGTTATCGTCCGATTCGGCCGACGCGGTTTCCCCGGCCGTCGCGGCGGACTCACCGGTAGCGACCGCCGCCTCGCCGTCGCCTTCGACCGTGTCGACGACGCCGACCAGAGCGTGGCGCAGCACCTGCTCGCCCAGCTTGTAGCCCTGCCGCATGACAGTGCCGATCACCGGACGGGAGCCATCGGAGCCGCTGCCCTCGTGCTGGACGGCTTCGTGCAGCAGCGGGTCGAAGTCCTCGCCTTCGGCGCCGAACGCCGACAGGCCCAGACCGGTCAGCGCACTCTCCAGCTTGTCGGCCACCGACCTCAGCGGTCCGGACTCCAGGTCGCCGTGCTTGCGTGCCCGGTCGAGATCGTCGAGCACAGGCAGCAATTGGTTGACGACGGCGGCCTTGGCCCGGTCCGCCGCGGCCTGCTGATCGCGCAGCGCCCGCTTGCGGTAGTTGGCGAAGTCGGCCTGGACGCGTTGCAGATCACCCAGCAATTCGGCGGCCTTGCCGGCCTCCTCGGGAGATTCGCCCGCGAAAGGCCCGGCCGCAGCCCCTCCCGGCGTGCCGCCGGGAGGGACCTGCCGAATTTCGCCGGTCTCAGGATCGATTCGCCGCTTGTCGGTGACTGTCACCTGTTCGTGTGGATTGCTTTCCGTCACTTGGACTCCCGGTCATCGTCGACCACCTCCGCGTCCACGACGTCGTCGGCGGACCCCGCCGACCCGGCCGCGCCGGCGCCGGCCTGCTCGCCGGCGGCCTGGGTGGCCTCGTAGATCGCCTGTCCGAGCGCCTGGGACTCCTGGCCCAGCTTCTCCATCGCCGCCTTGATCGCGGTGATGTCGGTGCCGCCCAAGGCCGTCTTGGCCTCGGCGATCGCGGCGTCGACCTTGCTCAGCGTGTCCTCGGGAACCTTCGAGCCGCCTTCGGCTTCGCGCTGTTCGGTGACGAATTTCTCCGTCTGGTAGACCAGCGATTCGGCCTGGTTGCGGACGTCGGCCTCCTCGCGCCGCTGACGGTCCTCCTCGGCGTGCGCCTCGGCGTCCTTGATCATCCGGTCGATCTCCTCCTTGGACAGGCCGGAGCCCTCCTGGATCTTGATCGTGTTCTCCTTGCCGGTGCCCTTGTCCTTGGCCGTGACGTGCACGATGCCGTTGGCGTCGATGTCGAACGTGACCTCGATCTGCGGGACGCCGCGCGGAGCCGGCGGGATGCCGGTCAACTCGAAGGAGCCGAGCAGCTTGTTGTGCGAGGCGATCTCGCGCTCACCCTGATAGACCTGGATCTGCACCGACGGCTGGTTGTCGTCGGCCGTGGTGAAGGTCTCCGACCGCTTGGTGGGGATGGTGGTGTTGCGTTCGATGAGCTTGGTCATCACGCCACCCTTGGTCTCAATACCCAGGCTCAGCGGCGTAACGTCAAGCAGCAGAACATCTTTCACCTCACCCTTGAGCACGCCGGCCTGCAGCGCGGCACCCACGGCGACGACCTCGTCGGGGTTGACGCCCTTGTTGGGCTCCTTGCCGCCGGTCAGTTCCTTGACCAACTCGGTGACCGCCGGCATGCGGGTGGAACCACCCACCAGGACCACGTGGTCGATCTCGGAGACCGAGATGCCGGCGTCCTTGATCACGGACTGGAAGGGCTGACGGGTTCGGTCCAGCAGGTCCTGTGTGATGCGCTGGAATTCGGCGCGGGTCAGCTGCTCGTCGAGGAACAGCGGGTTCTTGTCCGCGTCAACGGTGATGTAGGGCAAGTTGATCGAGGTGCTCTGCGAACTCGAGAGCTCGATCTTGGCCTTCTCGGCGGCCTCACGCAGCCGCTGCATCGCCATCTTGTCCTTGGTCAGGTCAATTCCGCTGGTGCCCTTGAACTTGTCGACCAGCCACTCGACCACGCGGTCATCCCAGTCGTCACCACCGAGGTGGTTGTCACCACTGGTGGCGCGGACCTCGACCACGCCCTCGCCGATCTCAAGCAGCGAGACGTCGAACGTACCGCCACCAAGGTCGAAGACCAGGATGGTCTGTTCCTTCTCGCCCTTGTCCAGGCCGTAGGCCAGCGCCGCGGCGGTCGGCTCGTTGACGATGCGCAGCACGTTCAGGCCGGCGATCTGGCCGGCCTCCTTGGTCGCCTGACGCTGGGCGTCGTTGAAGTACGCCGGCACGGTGACGACCGCGTCGGTGACGTCCTCACCCAGGTACGCCTCGGCGTCGCGCTTCAGCTTCATCAGCACGCGGGCGCTGATCTCCTGGGCGGTGTATTTCTTGTCGTCGATCTCGATGGACCAGTCGCTGCCCATGTGCCGCTTGACCGAACGGATAGTGCGGTCGACGTTGGTGACCGCCTGGTTCTTGGCGGGCTGGCCGACGAGCACCTCACCGTTGCGCGCGAAGGCGACGATGGACGGGGTGGTCCGCGAACCCTCGGAGTTGGCGACGACGACCGGGTCGCCGCCCTCGAGAACTGCGACGACGGAGTTGGTGGTCCCGAGGTCGATACCGACCGCACGAGCCATAGTGATTCCTCCTGAATATGTAGAGCTTGTCTGGTGCCACTATGCTGAGTGAACCTCGCTCAAGCCTGCCTTTTGGGCCGGTGGGCTGTCAACCCAGTATTGAGTGTGCTTCGCTCAACTTGTCGATGATGTTAACGGTGGTTGGTCCAGCCTTGTTCCCCGGGGTGGCTAAAAATTCGTCGCCTCGCCGGCGAGTTCCTCGATCAGCGCGAGCAGCGCCCGGGTGGCCGCGCGGGCGGCGTCGAGGGTGGCCCGGGCGTGGGGTCGCAGCGCTTCGCCGGCGGAGCTCAGCGCCACGCCGGCCGCGGCCCGGATGAACAGCTCGGTGCCCAGTTCGCGTTCGAGCGCCTTGATGGTGGCCGACACCCCGGACTGCACGACGTGCAGGCGCTTGGCCGCCGCCGTGAAGCTCCGACTGTCCGCGACGGCCAGAAAATACTCGAGGTGCCGAAGCTCCATACAGCGATTATCACCGGCGATGATGGCAACCATCAGAAGATATCGTTGGTGCTGATCGGACTGACGGGCATACCGTGACAATGCCCATGGATCAGCAAGCCCCAACCGAGGTCAGCACCCGCTGGTCCTCGGCGTCCCCCGACGACAGGTTCGTCGTGGAAGACCCCGCCACCGGTCAGGTCGTCACCGTCGTGCGGGGGGCCGGTATCGAGCAGGTGGACCAGGCCGTGCGGGCCGCGCACGCCGCGCACCTGAACTGGAAGCAGCGCCCGGCCCGCGAACGCGGCCGCTACCTGCGGCAGATCGCCGACGTGATTCGCGCGCACGCCGACGAGATCGCCGCCCTCGAATCGCGGGAGATGGGCAAGCCGGTCACCCAGGCGCGCGGCTTCGACGTCGAAGCCGCGATCGGGATCTTTGAATACTTCGCCGCCATGGTCGAGGTGCTGCCGAGCCAGGCGCGTGACTACGGCCCGGTTTTCGACGTGACCACGCTGGAGCCCTACGGCGTGATCGCCGGCATCGTGCCCTTCAACTGGCCGCCGATCCACACCGCGGGAAAGGTCGCGCCCGCACTGGCCGTCGGCAACGCCGTCGTGCTCAAACCGCCGGAGCAGGCGCCCTCGGTGGTGCTGAGACTGGTGGAACTGATCCAGTCGGTGCTGCCCGACCCGGTGGTGTACGCCGTGCCCGGCGGAGGCAGGGTGGGCGCCGCACTCGCGGAGCATCAACTGGTGGGCAAGATCTCCTTCACCGGATCGCCGCTGACCGGTTCGGCGGTCCTGCGCACCGCGGCCGGCAACCTCACGCCGGCGCTGATGGAGCTGGGCGGAAAGAACCCGCTGCTGGTGTTTGACGACGCCAACCTGAGTGACGCGCTGCTGGCCGCCATCGACGGCGGCTTCTTCAACCAGGGCGAGGCGTGCACCGCGGCGTCGCGAATCCTGGTGCAGGACAACATCTATGCGGAGTTCGAAGAGAGGCTGTGCGCCGCTGTGCGCCGGCTGCGGGTGGGCGACGGCGCCGATCCCAGCACCGATGTGGGTCCGCTGGTCACCCGAGCACAGCGCAAGCAGGTCCTGGACTATCTCGACATCGGCGTGGCCGAAGGCGCCCACATCGCCGCCCAGGCGCCACTACCGCAGGATCCCCGGCTCGCGGACGGCTTCTACGTCGCACCGACCGTGCTGACCGGCGTCACGCCCGGCATGCGGGTGGCCCAAGAGGAGATCTTCGGTCCGGTGGTCGCCCTGATCCGGTTCAGCGACGAGGCCGAGGCGGTGCGCATCGCCAACGGCACGCCGTACGGACTGGTCGCCGCGGTGTTCACCGCCGCCGGCGACCGGGCGCTGCGGGTCAGCCGGCAGATCCGGGCGGGGGCCGTCTTCGTCAACAACTACGCGCGGGTGGCCATCGGCAGCGGATTCGGCGGCGTCGGCCACAGCGGGTTCGGCCGCGAGCACGCCCAGGAGACGCTGGCCGAATACGGCTACACCAAAACCATCCGCCTGGCCGCCGACCGCGACGCGCTGCCGTACTGGAACGCGGCCGCCCGAGTCCTCGAAGGATAACTCAGATGCGTGTCATCGCACTCGAAGAGCATTACGCCACAACGGAATTCCTGCAAGGCCCGGGCACCTGGCTGGCGTCGCGGGCCGGCATCGTGGAGCCGGCCAGCGACCTCGGCGAGGGCCGCATCGCGGCGATGGACGAGGCGGGGGTGGACCTGGCGGTGCTGTCGCTGGCCGCACCCGGGGTGGAACAGCTGGAGCCGGACGAAGCGGTCCGGCTGGCCCGTGATTGCAACGACGAGCTCGCGGCGGCGGTGCAGCGGCACCCGGACCGCTTGGCCGGGTTTGCCACCCTGCCCATCAGCGCGCCCGAGCGGGCAGCCGAGGAACTCGAACGGGCGGTGCGCCAGCTCGGCTTTCCCGGCGCGGTGATCAACGGGCATAGCCGGGGCCGCTACCTGGACGACCCGTTCTTCGAGCCCGTCCTGGACCGCGCGGCCGCCCTGCACGCACCGATCTATTTGCACCCGACCATCCCGCCGGCCGGTGTCATCGAGTCCAGCTACGCCGGCTTCGCCGAGCCCGTCACGTTCGCGCTGGCCACCGTGGGCTGGGGCTGGCACATCAACACCGCCACGCACGTGCTGCGCATGATTCTCGGCGGCGTGTTCGACCGTCACCCGTCGTTGCAGATGATCATCGGGCACATGGGCGAGGCGACGTCGTTCATGCTGCCGCGCTTCGACGCGACGCTGAAGCCGGAACTGACCGGCCTGCACCGCCCCGTGAGTTCCTACCTTCGGGAGAACTTTCACTACACCTTCGCCAACTTCAACGACTACGCCACGTACGCGAACCTGGTCGCACAGGTGGGGATCGACCGGGTGGCCTTCTCCGCCGACTACCCGTTCGGGTCGATGGTCGCCGCCCGCGCCTTCCTCGACGGCTTGCCGCTCACCGACGACGAGCGGGCCGACATCAGCCACCGCAACGCCGAAAAGCTGTTGGGGCTGTAGCGGCGCCCCACACATCCGGCCCGGCAAGCCGGTCACGCGCGGATAAATCTGGGCCATCGACTCGGTATCGATACCCGCGCCGAAGCGGCGGCTTTCGCCCCGCGGTGCGTAACCTGAGTGCCGCCATATGAATCGTCTTTGGAGCGGCGGGTGCGGTTTTCGGAAAGTGCGCGGCGAAGCCTGGCCGGTGGCTCGCTGCTGCTCATAGCCCTGGTCGCGGGTTCGGAGACGGTGTCCGGCTGCAGCTCCGTCATCGGGGGCCGGCCGGTGGCTTCGCCCGGAGCGGGACCCACCGAACCGTCCTTCCCCACGCCCAGGTCCACCCCGCCGTCGGGCACCGCCGCCCCGGCTCCCGGCCCGTCTGCCCCGCCGGGGGGCCCGACCAACCCGGCCGGCGCCATCCCGCTGCCGCCCGACCAGAACGGTTACGTCTTCATCGAGACCAAGTCCGGCGTGACGCGCTGCCAGATCAACAAGGACACCGTCGGCTGCGAGGCACCCTTCACCAACTCCCCGCTGCAGGACGGCGAGCACGCCAACGGCGTCAGCATCAATACCGGCGGCAAGGTGCAGTGGGTGCTCGGCAACCTGGGCGCCATTCCGACCGTCAAGATCGACTACCAGACCTACACCGCCGAGGGCTGGACGATCATCGCCAACGCGGACGGCACCCGCTTCACCAACGAGGCGACCAAGCACGGCATGTTCGTCAGCATCGACAAGGTCAACACGTTCTAGGGGCCTGAAAGCCCAGTAACACGGGCTACTGGGCCGACCGCGTCCGCAGTGAGTCCGCAGCAGATTGCTTGCCGCGTCTAGGCTGTCGGCCACACAATCCAGGTCGACCTGGGATCGGCGGCAGTGGATCCGTGCAATTCTGCACATCCGTACCACTTCTTGCGTTATCTTCGCTGGCGGGGTAGGCGCCCCAACGGCGGTTAAAAGCGGCATGTTCATTCGTTCGGACATTGTTGCCGCCGTCTTCCTTGCCCGGTTTGTCTCACGCTGGCCCTAGGCTCCCAGCCGCAGGAAGAGGTAGAACTATGACGATTTCTGTTTTCGTGGCCGCAATGGCCAAGATTGCCGCCCTCGGCTGGGTCGCCCTTGGTGACAACCACAGCATCGCCTGCGAAGGCTAGAGAATGCGCTTGCGGCTCGGTGTCGGCGGCAAAGCCTTTGGAGTTCGGGGTGGCATTTCTAACAGGGGCTTCGGCGTCGGAGTCGGACCCTTTTCGGCCGGGTCTTCGTGGCGTGGACGCCGATCGCGCAGATCGCGCAGTAGCCGCGGCGGCCTCGGCCTCCTCATCGTTTTAGGCGTGGTGGGGTGGCTGGCCAGCTTGTGTAGTCCGACGCACCAGTCCGCTACCGCCTACCATGCACCGACAACCTCGTGGACTACGCCATTGGCCGCGCCCCCGGCATCACCTGCCCCGCCGTCGTCGTTTGCGTCCAGCCCGGCGCAGCCGGACGCCATCGATTCGTCGGGCGCCTCGGCCAAGCTCGCCAGCCTGCCGATCAAGGGACGTGCACCGAAAACCGGGTATAACCGCAACCTGTTCGGGCAGGCGTGGTCCGATGACGTGACAGTGACTTACGGCCATAACGGCTGCGACACGCGCAACGACATCCTCCGGCGTGACCTTGTCACCGTCGAGATCAAATCCGAATCGAACGGCTGCACCGTGCTTACCGGGGTACTACACGATCCCTACACCGGCAGCACGGTCGAGTTCCACCGAGGTGCAGGCACGTCGTCACAGGTGCAGATCGACCACGTAGTCGCCTTGTCGGATGCGTGGCAGAAAGGGGCGCAGCAGTGGGGCGCTGAAAAACGTCGGAACTTCGCCAACGACCCAATCAACCTGCAGGCCACCACCGGGTCCATCAATGAGCAGAAGGGCGATGGCGACGCTGCAACGTGGTTGCCGCCCAACAAGTCTTATCGCTGCAGTTACGTGTCTCGTATTGTCGACGTTAAGGCCACCTATGGGCTGTGGGTAACACAGGCTGAGCACGATGCGATCGCTCAGATACTCACCAACTGTGAGGCGGCGGCCTCTGTCCCCTCCCCGCTGCCGGTGGCGCCCTCTCCACCGGAAACCAGCTCCGAGTATGTCCCGACGCCTCCCGCGCCGTTGCCCAGTAACGGGTCTCAGGTGTACTACCCGAACTGCAAGGCGGCACGGGCTGCTGGCGCGGCGCCGATCTATGCCGGACAACCCGGATACCGACCTGGGCTTGACCGCGACGGCGATGGGATCGCGTGTGAGTAATGCAACTATCCGAGCCAACGGCCTGACGTGCAGGTTTGTATCACTGCCAACGCAGCTTGGCGCAGCAAACGTCCAGATAGGTTCGTCAGCATCGACAAGGTCAACACGTTCTGAGCGCCTGACGCCAGTTCGATTGGGCTACAGCGCGATCCGGCCTGGTCAGCCGTCCCAGATCAGGTGGCCGTCGGGGCGGCGGCGGGCACCCTCGGCGGGGCGGTGCGGACTGAGCCGGCCGTCTGGCATCAGGTGCCGCACCGGCAACCCGCGGCCGAGCGCCGCCACGTCGGCGATCAGCCGCCGGTGGCAGCGCCACCAGACGCTCTCGCTGCACATCACCGCCGTGGTGCGCCAGGACGCATCGGCCAGGACCTCGTCCAGCGCCGCGTCGAATTCCGGCGTCCGGGTGTATGCGGCGTACGCCCGGAACGCGGCCACCGTCCACCAGCTGTCCGGCTCCGGTTCTCCGGCCGGGACATGCCGCCGCCCGCCGAGGCGCGGCTCCCACCGGTAGTCGATGCCAGCTTGCGGCAGCCAAACTTCCAGGGCCTCCCGTCGCACGTCCGGATTGGTCCGGCTGGCCGGGTATCGCCGCACATCCACCACCAGCGCAACGCCCGCTCCGGCAAGCAGCTCCGCCAGCCGCTCCCGGCCGGCCGGCCCGTGACCCACGGTCAGCAATTCCCGCTCCATGAGGACAGCTTGCCCGGGATAGCCGGTGTGAACATTTGGGCCAGTTCGAAATTGGCAGCCGACTCGAGAGTGCGAGGTGAATTGATTACCAAGCTCGCGTCAGTAATCTGACCCATGAGCTCGGAAGGGGGTGGGCGATGCTTACGGGGTTGATCAGCATTCGGGCGAGCAGCTGACGATTCCATGCAACTGCAATATCTCAGCATTCCGGCGCTGATCGGCGCGGCCGGCGGCGACCCCTGGGCAATCAATGCGAGCCTGCAGGCGGGTAGCCCGCTGCAGATCTCCAATCTGGCTGAGGCTTTTCTCAAGGCCGGCCGATGCACAAAGGAGGCGAACGACGCGTTCGAGCAAGCCCGCACCCGTTTCGAGGCCGCCTGGAACCATCAGAATGGCGATCATCCGATCACCGGCTCCGACGAAGTGCAGCGGGTGACGAAAGCCCTTGGGGCGCAGTCTTTGCAGATACCGAAGATCGGTGCGGACCTGGAGAACATCGCCGCGACGTTGGCCGAGGCGCAGAAAACCGCGGCCGGCCAAATCGCGGCGCTGGAAGCAAAGCTGCAGAACCTCGACGATCTGATCGGCGAAGCCGACGAGATGGAAAACGACGACGACCTCAGCCAGGCCGACATCGATGCCCTCGAAGCGTTGATCGCCAAATGTGAAAGCGACGCCATTGGTGACACCAAAGCCGCCCTGACCCAGCTGCAAGCGACGCGCGACGGCTATTCCGGCTCGTTTCAGAACGCGATGGGCACCCTGCACGCGGACGGATATGACTCTGTCGGTCCCCAGCCGGGACCGAGCCCGGCAGCGCCCGGCCAGCCGGGCGAAGGCCCCAAGTTGACCCCGACGCCGGGGGATGTGGCGATCGCGGGTGCGGGTGCGGTGGCCGGAGGTACCGCCGACGGTGTGCGTCAGGCGGCGACCAACCTGATCGCCGAGTCTCCGGGCACGGGCCCCGGAAAGGCAGATCCGGCCTTACTGAGGTGGCTGGAGGATCCAACAATCGGCGGAGTCGAACTGAAGGGATTCTCCCGTATCGGCGGGGTGGTTGCTGCGGCCAGCGCGGTACCCGCCGTCATGTCCGACGTCCATGACGGCAACTCTGTGCCGGAGGCCGTCACCCGGGAGGGTGTCGGTGTCGCCGCCGGCCTATGGGCGGGTGCGGAGATCGGTGCAGCGGTCGGATCGGTCGTTCCGGGGGCAGGGACCGCGGTTGGCCTGGTGGTCGGCGCCGGTGCCGGAGCGGTCGCCAGCTACCTGGCGTCCAAGGGCGTCGAAGCGGCCTGGCACCCCGTCGCGGATGCGGTCGGCAGTGCGGTGCATGGCTTGGAATCGGTCTTCGGGTTCGGGTAGGGCACGTTCGATGCGATTCGATGAGTTTGTGCAGGAGTCCGGCGTCTCGGTGTCCCCGGTCGATCGGTTTGTCGGGTTTGTGGTGGATGTGGGGGTGCCGCCGGGGTGGGAACCCTTCCACTCGGCGGTCGGAGCCCGTGTGTGGGTCTGTCGCAACGATCCGTGCATCGACGTGTTCTGCGCCAACGCGGTGCTGACCATGCATCGCGTCGAGGCCCCGCTGGACCCGGCGGAAGCGTTCGCCATGCTGGTCGAGCAGCAGTTGCAGTCGGTGCCGGGCTGTAGGGAGATGCGCCGCGAACTCGCCGCGGCCACCGAAGGTCGCGGGATCGCGGGGTCGCTCGCGATGCAAATCGCGCATGACCTCGGCACCGTCGACAGCGTGTCACGATCGAGGATCATCACGGCCGAACAGGAGACGCTCATCGCGCAACTAACGGTGACCGCGCTACACGATTCCCCCGTGGAGCGGGCACAGATCTGGCTGAAGGTCCGACCCGGTCCCGCGGCGGTCCCCGCGCCAGCAGGTCAGCACCGCGCCCCGGTAATCGCAGTAAGAGACGGTCAGTGATGGCCGGTGCCGGCGCGAAAGGCCGTTGGGGGCGGATCCTGCGCTACTCCTTCGGTAGTGCCTTGTGCGTATTAGCGGCCATCAACGTGCTGATCGGATCGCCGTGGTACCTCTCTCTCGGCATCGCGGTGACCGGCGGCATCATCCTCATCGGTCAGCGCCGGATTTTTCGTGCCGGGGTCAGCAGGTCGGGGAACGAGATCGTCTGCCGCTACATCCCCTGGTACGAGGGCAACGCATACATCGCGCTGGCGCTGGTCCCACTGTTGGGGGTCGCGTCTCTTGCGGCGGGGTACGCGCCCGGCAATCCGGCGTGGCTTCGGTTCACCGGCATCATCCTCTTGGGGGTGACCCCGCTGACCGGGTACGGCGTCGCTCGCATGTGGCGTCGCTGTCTTCTCCGCATTACCCCGTCGGCGTTGACCGTGCGGTTGGCCGAGCGTAAGAGCGGGTTGACCGAAATCCGGCGTGAGCTGGTTGAGTCGATTGGGCCCAAGCTCATCCCGCAGCCGCGGGGCGGTCGCTCGCTGCAAGTCGCGATTGCTTACCGCCCCTTGGATGCCGGCAGCGACACCGCCAAGACCGTGCTGCTCGGGCTGCGATTGAGCGTTGCGCCGGTCAACCTCCTCAACGCACTCACCGCCTGGCGAGACGGCGTCCGCGATGACCCGAGCGACCTGCTGGATCGGATCGAACGAACTCTCCGGGGCCGCCCAGCGGCCGGCGCGTGACCGCACTGTAGCCCGAACGACTTGCCGCGCAACCGAATTCGTCAGCGCGTCAAGTCCGACGGCCGGAACTTCCCCTCGGATAGCTTGTTTTCGATCTCCTCGAGGCTCTTACCGGTCAGGTCGGGCATGCGGAAGTACACAAAGATCCATGCCGCCACGTTGAACAACGCGTAGAGCCACATCGAGGGTCCGACCCCGATCGCTTTGATGAGCGACAGCATCGTCAACGTGATGATCAGGTTGGTCCCCCACAGTGTCGCCGACTGCGCGGCGGTGGCGGCCGGTCGCACCGCCAGCGGGTAGGTCTCCGAGCCGGTCAGCCAGCCCATCAGCTGCAGGCCGCCGCCATTGAAAAGCATGAAGGCGATCAGGCAGATCATGATGTAGGGAATCACCTCGTGACCGTTGTCGCTGGTGACGAAGAGCAGGCCCAGTACGAACAGGCTGATCGCCGCACCCGGCACCATGATGAGGGTGAGTCGGCGCCGACCGACCCGGTCGATGATGGCCAACCCGATCAGTTGGGCAATCAGGTACGCCGCGCCCAAGCCGACCGACACCCGCAGAGCCACGGACCTGTACACGCCGTCGTCGGTCAATATGGTCGGCGAGTAGTAGATGATCATCTCGATGCCGCTGAGCTGGGTGAACACCGCAATACCGCAACCCAGGACCAGGGCCGGGCGCACCCACGCGTCGCGCAGCCCAGCCCACCCGCGGGTGCCGGCCGTGCGTTCGATGCGCGCGAGTTCGATCGCTTCGTCCAGCTCGGTGCCCACGTCGTAGCCCTCGGGCCGGACGCGTTCCAACACGGCCTGTGCAGCGTTTCGATCTCCTTGCTTGACCAGCCAGCGCGGACTTTCCGGCAGGCGCAGCAACAGCCACAGCATGATCGCGGCGGGTACGCAGGCGAGTCCGATCGGCCCTCGCCAGTTGGTCGAGTCGGAGACCCCGACCAGGGTCGCGGTGAGGACGCCCACCCCGATGGCAATTTGGAAGCACAGCACCAACCGTCCCCGGTAGGCCGGTGGCGAGAGTTCGGCGACATACATCGGCGCCGTCTGCGTCGCCCCGCCGACCGCGAAGCCCAGGACCAGCCGTCCCAGCGACAGCGCAACGGAATCGGGCGCGTCGGCGCACCACACCGCGCCGACGATGAACACCACTGCCAGCATCAACAGGGTGCCGCGGCGGCCGCGCAGATCGGAAAGCCAGCTGCACGTCAACGCCCCGATGATGGCGCCGAGCAGAATGCTGGCGGCGATCACCTGCTGCCAGCCCTCGGTGATGTTGAAGTCCTGGGTGAGCTGCAGCAGGGCCCAGGAGATGACACCGGTGTCGTAGCCGTACAGCATCCCCGAGATCGCCGCGACGAGCGCGATGATGACCACGGCGCTCGTCAGTTGCTTTCCCGCGTTTGCTCTGGTGCCAACTGGGCTTTGCGACGCTTTCGCGTTGGTCGGGCCGGTGGCGTCGGAGCGAAGGTGACGAACCCCCGGCTGGTCGGCGGGCCGGCCGGGCATCGTCATCGCCTCCTTACCCAGTGCTTGGATTCCCTGGTCGCTCGCCGCGGTTTTCTCGGAGTCCGACGCCGTGACCGGTATCGCATGGCGGTGGGTATTGGTCGCTGGTGCGGTCAACGTATCCGCGCATCCAGCTCGCTCGGGTTGCTGGTTGGTCCGCCCAGGCCCGGCAGCCGCGGCGCTTGTTACGGGCTTGCCGCCTGACTTCCATAGCGAAACGGAACGAGCCTGTCACGAACTGCACGAAAGTCGAGGTGACGCGGCGATCAGTCGTATTGTACTAAAACCATTTTCGGCCGAAAGAAGACTCAAGAGAGCTTGGAGCCCAGCCCCGCGATCAAATTGATCGTCACGGCCAGGACGACCGCCCCGAGCAGGTAGGACAGCAGCGCATGGCGCAACACCGTTGCCCTGATCGAGGTCAGCCCGATCTCGGTGTCCGACACCTGGTAGGTCATCCCGACGGTGAAGGCGAGATAGGCGAAATCCCGGAAGCGGGGCGGCTCGGGGTCGTGGAAGTTGATGCCGCCCGGATCATCCGAGTAGTAGAGCCGCGCGTAGTGCACGGTGTACAGCGTGTGCACCGCGAGCCAGGACGCCGCGACGGTCAACACGCCGAGGACGGCGGCCGCCACGGCCGAATGTCCCGACCGCGATCCCGCGGCCACCACGTAGCCGACACCGCCCAGGCTCGCGACGCTCGCCGACAGGATGACCGCGTCGGCGACCCACCGGGTCGGGTCCTCCCGCGTTGCCCATCGGCAGGTCTGCTCGGCGTCCATGCCGAGCAGGCTGAGGTGGGTCCACACCACGTACGTTCCCGCGGTGACGATCCAGCCGACCAGCGCGAAACGCCAACCGGCGGTGTTGCCCACCACGAAAGCGACGGCGACGCCGAGGGCCACGCAAACCGATATCCGGGCCGCGACCGTGTCCCGAAACAACTTCACCAGGGAATCCACGACCTTGACCTAACCACCAACGAGGGTCGTCGGCCCACGTTCTGCACCGCGCAGCCGCGCCGCCCGGGCCGGCATCAGCACATTGGCAGGTGCGGTCAGTACCATCGGTGCCGTGGCATCCAACGGCCCACGCGACGACTTCCACAATCGGCCGACGCAGCAGGGCGACTTCGGGGTGAGCGAACAGCCGCCGACCGGTGAAATTCCACCCTCCGCTCCCCCGCCCGAGGGGTTCGAGCAGGCCGGCGACGTCGACCCGTTTGACCAGGAAGCCGAGCCGACTCCCTGGTATCGCAAGCCCGGGATGCTGATCGCCTGGCTGGTCTCGGTCGTCGTCCTGATCGGATTAATCGTGTTCGGCATCATCGAGCTCATCCACGGGGAAGAGACCGTCAACCACACCCCCAAAACGACGACGAGCACGACTACCACCACCACGACCACGACTCCGACGACTACCGCGACCACCACCACGACGTCGCCGGGCAGCAGCGCCGAACAGCCGCCCGTGCAGCAGCCGACGCAGCAGCAGCCCACGGGAGGACAGACGCAGCAGCCGTCGCATCATCACCATTTGCCGCAGCTGCCGTCGGTGATCACCATCCCGGGAGTGCCGAACCCGGTGACGGTGCCGCCGGGCCTGCGTTAGCGAGCGGGCGGCAAACCCGACACGGTTCCACCGCGCAGCGCCGGCGACGCCCTACACTCGCTGCAATCCACGCTCGTTACGGTGAGGACCACCGGGCGACAGCAACGGGACGACTGACACAGGGGTGCGGACATGAGCGAGGCGCTCGGGCTATCGATCGGGGTGGCCAACCTGGTAGCCGCCCGGGCGGGCAGCGTTCCGATCACCCGCAGCTCCGTGCTGACCCTCTTCGAGCAGCGGCCCACCGAAGTTGGCCTGCCAGAAGAGAATCCGAACCTGACCGAACCCGGCCTGGTGCTGCGGGGGTTCGTCGAACGCGTCGGCGACCGGGCGCCGTTGGTGGCGGCCGACGGCACCACGTACCTCGGTGCGGCGCTGACGGTCGAGGCGATCGAAGCCATGGCCCGCGCCGTGGGCTACGGGACACCGATCACCATCGCGGTGCCGGCCTACTGGTCTGACGCCCAGTTCACCGCGCTGCGCGAGGAGTTCTTCGCGCAGTCGGATCTGGCGCGCGGCGGGGTGGCCCCGATGCTGGTTTCCGACGCCACGGCCGCGCTGGCGGCGCTGCGCGGCACACCGGGATTCGGGGCCGACGGTGTTATTGCGCTGTGCGACTTCGGGGCCGGCGGCACAACCGTCACCTTGATGGACGCCAAGGCCGGGTTCGCGCCCGTCGGGCCGGCGGCGCGCTACACCGATTTCTCCGGCGACGCGATCGATCAGCTCGTCCTGGACCATCTGCTGGCCTCCGACGTCAGCACCGCCATGCTCGGCGGCACCGCGCGGGTCGGGTCGCAGGCCCGTCTGCTCGGCGCCTGCCGGCGCGCCAAGGAGCAACTGTCGACCGCCGCGGTGGGGACCATCGCCGGGGCTTCCGGTGACGCCGCCCAGCTGTCCCGCTCCGATTTCGAGCAACTGCTCTCGACGCCGCTGGACCGGTTCCTTTCGTCGGTCGATGAGTCGTTGCGGCGCAACGGAATTCGCAAGCTGGGCGCCGTGGCGATCGTCGGTGGTGGGGCGAGCATCCCACTGATCAAGGCGCGCTTGTCGCAGCGATTCGGGGTGCCAGTGCACAGCACCGCGCAGCCGGCGCTCGCCGCCGCCCTTGGCGCGGCGGCGCTCGGCCCGCATTACGCGTCGGGGGTTGCTCCGACCGCCGCGGCGGCCGTGGTGGAAACGCCAACCGAAATGGTTGGCACCTCCGGGCTGGACATGACCCAGGCGGCGTGGGCCGCCCAGGCCACCGATGTGGACGACGCCCTGGCCTGGTCGCAAGACGCCGACAACGACGAGCCGGTGCCCTACACCGGCCGCGACGCGACGGGCGAGTACGCCAACGAGGCAAGGCAATTCGACGACGCGACCGGCAGCCGCTACGCCGCCGGCCAGGGGCGGCTGCCCTGGTACAAGCGCACGGCGCTGGTGTTGAGCGTGGCCGCGGCGGGCGCGGCGGTACTGGTGGCCCTGATTTTGGCGATCAACCTTTTGCTCACCAAGTCCAGTCCGGTCGGTCCCACGTCGCCGTCCAGCCAAACGGCACCACCACAAACGGTGACCATCACCGGGCCGAACGACAGCACCACCGTCACTGTGGTCCCGGCGCCGCCGCCCCCGTCCACCGAGGCGCCGGCCACTACCACGACACCCGCGCCGGCGCCGTCTTCGACGACGACCACCACGACCCCGCCGAGCACCACGACCACGACCGCCGAGCCCACCACGGCGTCGCAGGCGACCACCACCGCCGCGCCGACGACCACCCGCGTGCGGCCGCTGCCGCCGATCTTCCAACCGCCGTTCGGGCGCTGACGCGACGAATTACGCCCGGCCGCCAGCGGATTTCGGCAAGGTCCTTCGGCGGTCGGTCGGCGAATTTTGGTGGCGCTCATCACTTCGACCAACGTCACATTCGGCGAGTGGATGTTAACCGGCAGGCCAGAGGCACGGTGAACTCCCAAGTTAGGGCAGCCTTTCTCGCGCTGAAAGCCGCGGAGATGCAACTATGAGCGGGGCTTAAGCAGGCAAATAAGCACAGGCCGAATTATCTATGCATTGGGGAGACTTTCTGTGACGACGCAGATGCTCATCAGGCTGATCGTGGGCATGGGCATGACTCTGGTCGTGGCCGCACTCGCCGCACGGCGTGTCCTTTGGCTGTTCAAACTGATCACGTCCGGCAAGCCGGCCCCGGGGCACACCGACGAACCCGGCAAACGCGTGTGGGCCGAGGTCTCCGAGGTCTTCGGTCAGCGCAAGCTGTTGAAATGGTCCATCCCGGGCCTGGCGCACTTCTTCACCATGTGGGGATTCTTCATCCTGCTCACGGTCTACATCGAGGCCTATGGGCTGCTGTTCCAGGACAACTTCCACATCCCGATCATCGGGCGCTGGGACGCGCTGGGCTTCCTGCAGGACTTCTTCGCCACCGCCGTCTTCCTCGGCATCGCCACTTTCGCCATCATCCGGTGGCGGACCGAGCCGAAGGACTACGGCCGCTCGTCTCGGTTCTACGGCTCCCACACCGGCGGCGCCTGGCTGGTGCTGTTCATGATCTTCAACGTCGTGTGGACCTACGTCCTGGTCCGCGGGTCCGCGGTCAACAACCACACCCTGCCCTACGGCAACGGGGCCTTCCTGTCGCAGCTGTTCGGTGCCATCCTGCGTCCGCTGGGCCAGCCCGCCAACGAGATCATCGAAACGACGGCGCTGCTGCTGCACATCGCGGTGATGCTGGCCTTCCTGATCATCGTGCTGCACTCCAAGCACATGCACATCTTCACGGCGCCGATCAACGTCATCTTCAAGCGGCTGCCCAACGGGCTCGGCCCGCTGCTGCCGCTGGAACACGACGGCAAGCCGATCGACTTCGAAAACCCACCCGACGACGCCGAATTCGGTCGCGGCAAGATCGAGGACTTCAGCTGGAAGGCCATGCTCGACTTCGCCACGTGTACCGAGTGTGGGCGCTGCCAGTCGCAGTGCCCGGCGTGGAACACCGGCAAGCCGCTCTCCCCCAAGCTCGTCATCATGGACCTGCGCGACCACTGGATGGCCAAGGCGCCCTACATCCTGGGCGACAAGGAGAGCCCGCTCGAGAGCACACCGGAAGGCGGGATCGGCGAGGAGCTGTCCGGCGAGAAGCACGCCGAGGCCCACCACGTTCCCGAATCCGGCTTCGGCCGCGTCATGGGATCCGGCCCCGAGCAGGCCAACCGGCCGCTGGTCGGGACCGAGGAACAGGGCGGCGTCATCGACCCCGACGTGCTGTGGTCCTGCGTGTCCTGCGGCGCCTGCGTCGAGCAGTGCCCGGTGGACATCGAGCACATCGACCACATCATCGACATGCGCCGCTACCAGGTGATGATGGAGTCGGAGTTTCCGTCGGAGCTGTCCGTGCTGTTCAAGAACCTGGAAACCAAGGGCAACCCGTGGGGCCAGAACGCCTCCGACCGGACCAGCTGGATCGACGAGGTCGACTTCGACGTGCCGGTCTACGGCGAAGACGTCGACAGCTTCGACGGCTACGAATACCTGTTCTGGGTGGGTTGCGCCGGTGCGTACGACGACAAGGCCAAGAAGACCACCAAGGCCGTCGCCGAGCTGCTGGCCATCGCCGGCGTGAAGTACCTGGTGCTCGGCACCGGCGAGTCCTGCAACGGCGACTCGGCCCGTCGCTCGGGCAACGAGTTCCTGTTCCAGCAGCTGGCGCAGCAGGCTGTCGAGACCCTCGACGGTCTGTTCGAGGGCGTGGAGACCGTCGACCGCAAGATCGTCGTCACCTGCCCGCACTGCTTCAACACGCTGGGCCGCGAGTACCGCCAGCTCGGCGCGAATTACTCGGTGTTGCACCACACCCAGCTGCTCAACCGGTTGATCCGGGACAACAAGCTGGTGCCGGTCACCCCGGTGTCCCAGGACATCACCTATCACGACCCCTGCTACCTGGGTCGGCACAACAAGGTCTATGAGGCGCCGCGCGAGCTGATCGGGGCGGCGGGGGCGAACCTGACCGAGATGCCGCGCCACGCCGAGCGCAGCTTCTGCTGTGGCGCCGGCGGCGCGCGGATGTGGATGGAAGAGCACATCGGCAAGCGCATCAACCACGAACGTGTCGACGAGGCGCTGGCCACCGGGGCCGCGACCATCGCCACCGGCTGCCCCTTCTGCCGGGTGATGGTCACCGACGGTGTCAACGACCGCCAGGAAGAGGCCGGCCGCAGCGGTGTCGAGGTGCTCGACGTCGCGCAGATCCTGCTGGGGTCCCTCGAGTACGACAAGGCGACGCTGCCGGAGAAGGGTACGGCCGCCAAGGAGGCCGAGAAGCGGGCGGCTGAGGCGCCCAAGGCCTCGGCAGCCACGGCAACCGCGCCCGCCGAGGCGCCGGCCGAGGAGGCACCCGCCGAGGCCGCCGAGGCGGCCCCGAAGTCCGAGGCCGCGGCCACCCCCGTCGCCCCCGCCAAGGGGTTGGGCATCGCCGGCGGCGCCAAGAAGCCCGGCGCCAAGAAGGCGGCGGCCGAACCCGCCGAAGGCAAAGCCGAGGCGTCCGCACCCGCCGCCCCCGCCAAGGGGCTGGGCATCGCCGGCGGCGCCAAGAAGCCCGGCGCCAAGAAGGCGGCTGCTCCCGCTCAGGCCGAGGCCAAGACCGAGGCCGCCGCGGAGCCTTCCGAGACCCCCGCCGCCCCCGCCAAGGGATTGGGCATCGCCGCGGGTGCCAAGCGTCCCGGCGCCAAGAAGGCCGCACCGGCGGCCGAGGCACCCAAGGCCGAGTCGGCGCCGCAGGCCGAACCGGCCGCCGAGGAAGCCAAGGTCGAGGACAAGGCGGAAGCCAAGGCACCCGCCGCGCCGGTCAAGGGGTTGGGCATCGCCGCGGGCGCCAAGCGGCCCGGCGCCAAGAAGGCGGCGCCGGCAGCCGAGGCGCCCAAGGCCGAGGCGCCCAAAGACGACGCACCCAAGGCCGAGGCGCAGCCCGCCGAACAGGCGGAGGCCGAATCCGAACCGGCGCCGAAAGCGGAGCCGGCAAAACAGGCCGATGGCGACGGCGCAACGTCGCAGCCACCGGTCAAAGGCCTGGGCATCGCACGTGGAGCGCGTCCTCCGGGGAAGCGCTGACCTGCGTCTTTGACGCGTGCCAGCAAATTTCAGTGGACAGAGATGGCACCATTAGTGGTGTGACCACCCATCACCTGCCTCTGCACCCGTCGGCTCATCACCGGCCGCAGCGGACTTTCGCGCAGTCGTCCAAGCTTCAGGGCGTTCTGTACGAGATCCGCGGGCCGGTGCACCAGCACGCCGCGCGGCTGGAGGCCGAGGGGCACCGCATCCTGAAGCTCAACATCGGCAACCCGGCGCCGTTCGGTTTTGAGGCGCCCGACGTGATCATGCGCGACATGATCCAGGCGCTGCCGTACGCCCAGGGCTATTCGGACTCGCAGGGCATCCTGCCCGCGCGCCGGGCGGTGGTCACCCGCTACGAGCTGGTCGAGGGGTTCCCCCGGTTCGACGTCGACGACGTGTACCTGGGTAACGGCTGCTCCGAACTGATCACGATGACGCTGCAGGCCCTGCTCGACAATGGCGACGAGGTGTTGATCCCGTCGCCGGACTACCCGCTGTGGACGGCGTCGACGTCCCTGGCCGGCGGCACGCCCGTGCACTACCTGTGCGACGAGACGCAGGCCTGGCAGCCCGACATCGCCGACCTGGAATCCAAGATCAGCGAGCGCACCAAGGCGCTGGTCATCATCAACCCCAACAACCCGACCGGCGCGGTCTACAGCCGCGAGGTGCTCACCCAGATGGTGGAGCTGGCGCGCAAGCACGAACTGCTGCTGCTCGCCGACGAGATCTACGACAAGATCCTCTACGACGACGCCAAGCACATCAACGTGGCCACGCTGGCCCACGACATGCTGTGCCTGACGTTCAACGGCCTGTCCAAGGCCTACCGGGTCGCCGGCTACCGCGCGGGTTGGCTGGCGATCACCGGCCCCAAGGACCACGCGGAGAGCTTCATCGAGGGCATCAACCTGCTGGCCAACATGCGGCTGTGCCCGAACGTTCCCGCCCAGCACGGGATACAGGTGGCCCTCGGTGGCCACCAGAGCATCGAGGACCTGGTGCTGCCCGGCGGACGGCTGCTCGAGCAGCGAGACGTCGCGTTTGAGAAACTCAACGAGATTCCCGGGGTTTCCTGCGTCAAGCCCGAGGGCGCGCTGTACGCCTTCCCCCGGCTCGACCCCGAGGTTTATGACATCGCCGACGACGAACAGCTCGTCCTCGACCTGCTGCTGCAGGAGAAGATTCTGGTCACCCAGGGCACCGGATTCAATTGGCCGGCACCGGATCACCTGCGCATCGTGACGCTGCCGTGGGCCCGCGACCTGTCCGCCGCGATCGAGCGGCTGGGCAACTTCCTGGTCAGCTATCGGCCGTAGGCACCCGCGCGACCGCCTCTACGGTAGAGCGGGTGACGCACACCCACTCGCACTCGCACTCGCACAGCCTGTCCGGCCCGGCCCCGATTGACTCGCTGCCGGCCAGGATCGTCGTCGGGTTGCTGGTCGCGATCGGCGTGGCGGTGGCCATCGGCGCGATTGTGCTCTGGCCCAGCCGGCAGCACGTCGACATCCCGATGCCGCTGCAGAACGCGGCCGGCGGCGCGGTGAGCACGCAGGCCGGGCACGTGCTGTCCAGTGGGATGGGCGACTGCGGCAGCCCGTCGGTCAGTCAGGTCCTCACCGGCACGCCGCAGCAGGCCCCGCCCGGCGCGGGGCGGTGCGTTTTGACGCAGGTCTCGATCGATTCCGGGCCCAACGCCGGTGCCCAGACACTGCTGGAGTCCTCACCCGGACCCGGCCAACCGAAATTCGCGGTGGGCGACCACATTCGGCTGGTCCGGCAAGTCGACGAGCAGGGCGCCACCAGCTATGCGTTCTACGACTTCGAGCGCGGCTGGGCGCTGGTCGGTTTGGCGATCGCGTTCGCGGTGGTGATCGTGGCGGTGGCGCGGTGGCGCGGGCTGCTCGCGCTGGTGGGCATCGTGGTCGCGTTCGCGGTGCTGGTGACGTTCCTGCTGCCGGCGCTGCGCGACGGCGCGCCCGCGGTCCCGGTGGCGCTGGTGGCGTCGGCGGCCATCCTGTACGCGGTCATCTATCTCGCCCACGGGGTCAGCCTGCGGACCAGCGCCGCACTGCTGGGCACCCTGTCAGCGTTGCTGCTGGCGGCCGGATTGTCTTGGGCAGCAATACAACTGGCGCAGCTGACCGGGCTGTCGGACGAGCAGAACAGCACCGTCAGCGCGTATCTGGGCAATGTGTCGATCGGCGGCCTCCTGCTCGCCGGCTTCATCATCGGGTCGCTGGGTGTGCTCAATGACGTGACGGTGACCCAGGCGTCAACGGTGTTCGAGCTCGCCCACCTCGGCGGCACCCGGCGGGCGATCTTCGTGGGCGCGATCCGGGTGGGCCGCGATCACATCGCCAGCACGGTCTACACGCTGGTGCTGGCCTACGCGGGTAGTTCGCTGCCGTTGCTGTTGCTGTTCAGCGTCGCCAACCGCTCGTTGACCGACGTGTTGACCAGCGAGAGCGTGGCCATCGAGATCGCCCGCTCGGCGGTGGGGGGCATGGCGTTGGCGCTGTCGGTGCCGCTGACCACGGCGATCGCCGCGGTGCTGGCCAAGCCTACTGAAAGCGGTTCCGCTCCAACAGGTCCAGCAGATAGCCGCCGTAGCCGGACTTGAGCAGGGCCTGCGCCCGCTCGGCCAGCTCCTCGTCGGTGATCCAGCCCTGCTGCCACGCGACCTCCTCGGGTACGCTGACCTTCAGGCCTTGGCGTCGCTCCAGGGTACGCACGAAATCGCTTGCGTCCAGCAGCGAGTCGAACGTGCCGGTGTCCAGCCAGGCCGTTCCGCGGGCCATCACCTCGACCGACAGCTGGCCGCGGTTCAGATAGATCTGGTTGACCTCGGTGATCTCGTACTCACCGCGCGCGGACTTCTTGAGGCCCTTCGCGATTTCGATCACGTCGTTGTCGTAGAAGTACAGGCCCGGCACGGCGTAATTGGATTTCGGCGTCTTGGGCTTTTCCTCCAGCGACAGCGCCCTGCCGTCGTCGCTGAATTCGACGACGCCGTACGCCGACGGGTTGGCCACCCAGTACGCGAAAACCGCTCCCCCGCTGATGGATTGGAAGCGACTCAAGCTGGTACCCAGGCCCGGACCGTAGAAGATGTTGTCTCCCAACACCAAAGCCACCGAATCGGTGCCGATGTGGTCGGCGCCCAAGACGAACGCCTGGGCCAGACCGTCGGGCCTCTCCTGCGTCACGTAGGTGATGTTGACGCCGAACTGCGAGCCGTCGGCCAGCAGCCGTTGGAAACCGGGCGCGTCATGGGGGGTGGTGATCACCAGGATGTCGCGGATTCCGGCCATCATCAGGGTGGAGAGCGGGTAATACACCATCGGTTTGTCGTAGACGGGCAGCAACTGCTTACTGATACCCGTGGTGATCGGATGCAGGCGGGTCCCCGACCCGCCGGCCAAGATGATTCCGCGCATGGATGGCTCCTAATGCCTCAATGGGCCTATTCGACGGCGTCGGACTCGGTGAGCTCGGTGGCCGCCAGCGCCGACGCCAGGCTGTCGTGCCGGAACACCGAGGTGACATGGTCGCGGACGACGCGAAATGCCAAGGCGTTGGTGCCCGCCCCCGGGCCGTCGGGGCCGCCGGGTTTCTGCTCGGCGACGACTATGCCGTCGTGCACGTACATCTGGCCGAGCTGGGTGGTCGCCCGCTGCGAGGTGGCCCAGTTGCGCAGCGCCTGATGGCCCTGCGCCGCGCCGTGTGCGTCGCCAATTTCGATGTCGTCGCTGGACAAGGCGACCAAGGTGTCGATGTCGGCGGTGTTGAGGGCGTCGTGCCATGCCAGAACGGTGGCGATCTCCGATGTGGTCATGGTGTGCAAAGTACCGTGCGGCCCGCGGCTAGAGAGGCGTACGGTCCAACCAGCGCTCCCACACCCCGTCGTCGCCGAACAGCTGCACACCCGTATCGGCCAGCGCTCGTCGTCGCAATATCGCCAGCAGCAGCTCGGTCGCGCCGCCTCGCAGCGCGGCGCTGCCCTTGCCGTGCTCGTGCGACCAGGCGATCCGGCCCTGCTCGACGGCGATCGTCCACTCGCCGGCTTCCCCCAGGCCGGGATCGGTGGCGTGCAGGTGCAGGGTGTCACCCTCCTCGAGCGGAAGCGGTGCCCCCTCGCCGCCGGCCTGGATCGCGACCCTCTCCAGCCATTCGGTGATGCCGTCGGCGGCCACGTCGGGCGCCAAAGTGAACTCGCTGCCCAGCGCGATCGCCGCGTCCGCGCGATGCACCGCGACCTCGTGCAACCGGCGCCGGACCCACCAGTTCGCCGGGCGCGATCCGAGGAACGTCCAGACCGGTGTCTGGACTCCGGTCAGCTCGACGGCGTCGATCAACCGCTGAGCGCCGCCGCGCAGCCAGGAGATCGCGCCGGCGGGATCGGGCGGCGGCTTGCCGCCCTCGACCGTGCGGGGATCGAGGTAGCTGTCAAGTTTTTCCCGTACGATCTGCGCCGCCCAGCGGTCGCCGCGACCGACGTGCCGGAACAGTTGCCGCAGTGTCCAGTCCGGGCAGGTCGGCACCGGCGTGGACTCGTCTGCATCGCGAAAAAGCTCCGCGAAGGCCCGGTTCTCGTCGAGGAATGCTCCGGCGTAGTCCACGCCGGTCAGGCTACTCGCCATTCCCACGACCCAAGGACTGGCCAGAAAGAGAATTTGGTCCCTATCGACGCACCGGGTGATGTGCTGCGATCGCATCATCACAGACCCCCTCGGAGCCGACCATGGTTATGCCCTTTCTCCGCACCAGTCGGGAGCGCGACAACGTGGTGCTCGAGCGCGAACGAATCGCCGAGGAGCGGGAAGGCATCGCGAACGAGCACGAACACCTCGCGCAAGAGCGTGAACTGGTGGTGGCCCGGCGTGAGCAGCTGACCGAGGGCGTGAAGCGCTGGGTGCGCTACCTCGCGTCACGCGCCATTCTCGCCAATCACCGCGAAACGCTGGCCGACGAGCACGAACGATTCGCGGACGAACGCGAAGGCGAGGCCAACGAACGCGAATTGGAAAGCGGTCCGGATCATCCCGGAGGTCACATCCGGAACGATAAGCGGCGGGCGGCCGAAAGGGGAGAACGACACCGTGAGGCGGCGCTTCGTGAGCAGGCCAAGGTTGAACGAGAGCAGGCCGCCAGCGAACGCCGATTCGCAAGGCAACGGGCCGAATACGAAGGTGAATAGGTGACACAACCGAACGAAGGAAGGCGTCGTGACGGCTGAACCATCCCCACGAACGATATGGACAGCGTTGTCCAGCGCCGATGAACTCGCCGAGGCCGAGCTCGCCGAAGCGGCTATCCGCGCCCGTCAAAAAGCCGAGGTCGCGCTCGAAGCAGCGCAGGCGGCCCAGCGCTCTGCAGCCCAGAGCGTGGAGCAATCCGCGGCCAGTCACGATCGAACCGCGGACTCATACGAAGAAGCAGCCGAACGCGACAAGCGTCGCAGCGACGAATACCGCGAACACGCGGCCGTGCATCGCCAATACGCGCAAGACGACCGCGACATGGCTAAGCAGCTGCGGCGAATGGCGAACAGCGACTCGACCAAAAACTAGGGCCGCGGCGCACCGAGGCGGTAGACCCGCCAGCCCGCCTGTTGCCAGCGGGCGACGTCCAGGCAGGCGCGGCCGTCCACGATGACGCGGGCGCGCACCCGGTCGGCCAGGTCGTCGGGGTCCATGTCGACGAACTGCCGCCACTCGGTGAGCACCAGCACCGCATCCGCGCGCTCGCAGGCCTCTTCGACCGAGACCGCGTAGTTCAGCGTCGGGAATAGGCGTTGCGCGTTGTCCAGGGCCTTGGGGTCATAGACGTTGACCGCGGCGCCGTTGAGCTGCAGTTGACCCGCGACGTTGAGCGCGGGTGAGTCGCGCACGTCGTCGGACTCGGGTTTGAACGCGGCACCGAGCACCGCGATGTTCGCGCCCAGCAGCGACCCACCGCAGGCAGCGCTGGCCAGTTCCACCATCCGGGTGCGGCGGCGCATGTTGATGCTGTCCACCTCACGCAGGAACGTCAGCGCCTGGTCGGCCCCCAGCTCGCCGGCGCGCGCCATGAAGGCGCGGATGTCCTTGGGCAGGCAGCCGCCACCGAAACCCAAACCGGCATTGAGGAATTGGCGTCCGATCCGGGGGTCGTAACCCAGCGCATCGGCCAGCAGGCTGACGTCGGCGCCCGCGGCCTCGCATACCTCGGAGATCGCGTTGATGAACGAAATCTTGGTCGCCAGAAAGGCATTGGCGGAAACCTTGACCAGCTCCGCGGTCTGCAAGTCCGTGACCAGGAACGGCACCCCGGCGTCGAGCAGCGGCCCGTACAGCTCGCGAACGGCGACCTCGGCACGCGTCGATTCCGGTTTGATGCCCAGCACGATGCGGTCCGGATTGAGGGTGTCCTGCACGGCGTAGCCTTCACGCAAGAACTCTGGATTCCAGGCGATTTCGACGTCGACACCGTGCGGTGCCAGCGCGGCGGCCCGCTGGTTCAGCTCGGCCGCGGTGCCCACCGGAACCGTCGACTTGCCCACCAGCACCGCCGAACTCGTCAACCGCGGCACCAGCGCATCGATCACGGCGTAGACATGGCGCAGATCCGCGCCGTATTCGCCCTTCTTCTGCGGTGTGCCCACCCCCAAGAAGTGCACGTCCGCGAAGTCGGCCGCCATGTCGTAGTCGGTGGTGAACCGCAGCCGGCCCTCGGCCAGGTTCTCCTTCAACAGCTTTCGCAGGCCGGGCTCGTAGAAGGGAATGTCACCCCCGGCGAGCTTGGCGACCTTCCCGGGATCGATATCGATCCCGAGCACGTCGTGTCCCAGTGCCGCCATCCCGACCGCGTGGGTGGCGCCGAGGTAACCCGTGCCAAACACGGTGCATCGCATACAACCGGTGTAGGTGGCCCCGATGAGCTAACTGCATCGTGAGGCTAAGCGGGAGGCAAACGGCAGATGACAGGTGGCCGCCGTCAGGCCCAGCTCAGAAGTGACCAAATCCGCCGTGGCCGCCGCCGAAGCCGCCGTGGCCGCCGCCGAAGCCCGGAATTCCGGGGAAGCCGCCGCCGCCGTGCGGTCCTTCGCCGCCGCCGTGCGGTCCTCCGCCATCATGTCCGCCTCCCGGCGGACCACCGAAGCCCGGCCCGCCAAGGCCCGGGATCGGCAGCGGAATGGGCACCGGGATCGGCGCCACCGCGGGCGGAGGGGGCGGCGGAGCCGCCGGCGCCGGTGCGGGAGCCTCCGGCACCGGGACCGGAGCAGGAGCCGCCGGCGCGGGAGCCGGAGCCGCCGGCGCGGGAGCGGGCGCCTCCGGCGCCGGAGCGGGAGCCTGCGGAACGGCTGCCGGGGCGGGCGCCGCCGGCGCGGGTGCCTGTTCCGGAGCCGGCGCCGCGGGAGCCGGAGCGGGCCGGGTGGGCGCGACGACGACGTTCTGGTTCGGGCTGGGTTGCACGTTGGCCGTCGGCCTGATGGCGATGGCCAGTGACACGACCAGTGCCACCACGCCGATCACGAAGATCCCCGCGACCACGCTTCCCACCAGCTTGAACGAGCGGCGCTCGGGGTAGTCCGCGCTGACCAAGTCCGTCGCGGCGTGCGAGCCGGTGAAGAACTCGTCCGGGTCGTCGGGCACGGCGCTGTACGCGAGTCCGTCCGCGCCGGCCTCGCCCGGGGTTTCGAAGTAGCCCGGCGCCACGGCCAACGGGTTGATCGCGCCGGTGCCGGGGTCCTGCGCGTAAGCCAGTGCGGCGGTGGACGACGAGAACAGCGGAGCATGCGCCGACGCCAGCGCCGCGCCGCGGGCCAGCGCCGTGTCCGGTTCCTCGGGCGCCGTCAGCGGCAGCGTGGTCGCCGCCTCCAGGGCGGGCTTGATCATCGGGATGTCGATGCCGGAGCCGACGACGAACACGGCATCCGGCCGGCTTTCCATATTCTCCGCGCCAGAGACCAGACGGGCTAGCTCGGCGACGGCCGCCTCGTCGTCTTCAGGGAGGACTTGGCGCCGAACATCGGCGATCGATCCGTCCGCGCTGTCGACGACCGCTAGCGTGGCGGTGTCGGGCTCGATGTACAGCAGGGCCGTCTGCGCGTAGTTGGTCTGGTGGCCGACCGCCTGGGCCAGCGCCGCCGCGGCCAAGAAGGCCGAGACGAGCATCACATTTTCGACTTTGTGGGCGGCCAGCTTGTCGCGCAACGCGGCGGCTTCGAGGGGATCGGTGAACGTGACGCCGGTCGACGCCAGTTGATAGCCGCCTTCTGCCGCGCCTTGACGGGTCCCCAAGATGGCCGAGACTACCTGGTCCGAGGCGGTTACCGTTGCTGCATCAGCGGCCGCGGCGACGTCGAAATTGTCTTCATCGACGGTCGCGCCGTCGCCGTTTTCCCCCTCGACCAGCACCATCCGGACTGCCGTCGGCGCCATCGACACACCAAGTACGGTGTCCAAAGCTCCTCCAATAGTCGGTTGCTAGCCTTTCACGGCGGGGGCGGGCTCGGCGCACGGTCTGATGGCGCGAAACATCGCTAAGTCCCCACCGTTATTCCCCTAAAAACCCGATTTTACGCTTGTTCGGCACTCGGGTACCGGCCCGGACCGGACCGCGCCCCGGTCTACGGGGACGGAATTCCCGTGCCCAGGTGGCGTTGCAGCCAATCCTCCCAAAGTTGATGGTCGTCGGAATGAGGCGAGGGTTGCGGTGGCGACGCCGGCGCCTGGGGCGGTGGCGACGCCGGCGCCTGGGGCGGTGGCGACACCGGCGCCGGCGACGGTGGTTCCGGCGCTGCCGGCGGCGAGGGCGGGCCCGTCGGGCCGGCGTCCGGATTCTGCGGCGCGACGACGTTCGTGCTGACGTCGGGCGGCTGGTCCGCGTGCGGGCGGATACCGAAGACGAGGGCCAGCGCCAACGCCACGATGCCGCCGACGAAGACCGTCGTCACGGCGGCGATCGTCAAGATCGACTTGCGGCTGCGCCGCCGGCGAGACGGGGCGTCGGCATGGGCATCGGATGCCGGGTCGTCTTCGGCGCTGTACGCGAGTTCGACGGCAGCGACCGAGGCGGTATGCGCGGCCGGCATCGCCACCGTGCGCGGCGCTCCCAGTCTCGCGTTCGCCGCGGCCAGCGAGGCGCCGCGTGCCAGGGCCATCTCGGGTTCCTCGGGTGTGGTCACCGACAGCGCGGTCGCCGCCTCGAGCGTCGGCTTGATCGACGGAATGTCGACCTCCGAGCCGACCAGAAACACCCCGTCGGGTCGCGCGCTCATCGACTCGGCGTCCGAGACCATCGCGGTCAGCTTCGCCAGCGCGGCGTCGTCGCTGCCGGGCAGCGGGTGCCGGTGCACGTCGGTGACCGTCCCGTCGGAGGTGTCGACGACTGCCAGGGTCGCGCTGCTTGCCTCGACGAGCAGTAACGCGGTGCGGGCCCAGTTCGTGGCGCTGCCCATGGCCTGCGCCAGCGCGGCCGCGGCCATGACCGCCGAGACCAGCATCACGTTCTCAATCTTGCGTGACTTCAACGCGTCTCGCAGCGCCGCCGCCTTGACGGGGTCGGTCCAGCTCACCCCGCTGGATTTGACCCGATACCCGCCCTGGGCGGCGCTGTCCCGGGTTCCGAGAATGGCTGCGACGACGTGATTCGCTGCGGCGACAGGGCTTTCATCACCCGCGACATCAAAACCGTCCTGATCGACAGTCACCCCGCCGGCGGCTTCACCTTCGATGAGCACCATGCGGACTGTCTCAGGTGCCATAGACACGCCAAGTACGACATCCACCGCTCCTCCAGATCATCCGAAATTGGTTGCTGTGCCATGTTTGAGAGGTAACCGAACTCACAGACAGTTCTGCCGCGGCCACACCCCCAATTCGCCACCCTAGCGCGCCGGGTCAGGTACGTCCGTGAACGGCGAACGCGCTACCTGTGGCCGTGACCACCCCCGAAGCCGTGGCCGCCGAAACCATGACCACCACCGAAACCATGGCCGCCGCCAAATCCGTGACCGCCAAAGAGGCCGTGACCGCCAAACGGACCCTGATTACCGAAGGGGCCGTGGCCACCACCCAGCCCGGGGACCGGCAGGCGGGGCGGCGGGACGAACACCGGGGGTGGCAGGACCGGTATGGGCGGAGCGGCGGGAGGCGGCGGGGCGATGGGAGCCGGCGGTGCGACGGGGCGTGGCGCGGCCAACGGCTGCGGCGGCGCAATTTTCGGCTGAGCCTGCACTGGCGGCCCAGGCTTGGGCGGCGCCGGCGTAGGGGCTGGGACGACGATGTTCTCGTTGGGGCTTGGCCGCAAGGCAACGGTCGGGCGAATGCTGATCGCCAGCGCGATTTCCAGGGCCACCACCGCGGCGATGAAGATCACCGCCAACGTGCTGCTGACCAGCAGGAGAGACTTGCGCCGGCGGGCGCGTTCGTCCAGGCCGATGAGGGTTTTGGCGTCAGCGTCATCGTCGGCCACGGCGCTGTAGGCGACGTTGGTTTTGCCCTGATCGACGTCGGCGGCCAGAGCCGCGATGTGGCTGCGGTATTCGGGCCGATATCCCGGCACCAGGCCGGGATATTGTCCGGCGAGGACGAGCGGGTCGACCTCTCCGGTGCCCGGATCCAGCGCGTAGGCCAGCGCGGCCGTCGACGACGCGAACAGCGGCGCATTCGCGGCCGCCAGCGCGGCGCCTCGCGCCAGAGCCATCTCCGGCTCGTCGGGCACGGACAACTCGAGTGAGGTCGCGGCCTCCAACGCCGGCTTGATCAGCGGGATGTCGACGCCGGAACCGACCAGAACCAGGCCTTCCGGATGCGTTTCGAGCGCCTCGGCGGCGGCCATGTCGACGAGTTCGGCTACCGCTTCGTCCTCGTCGTCCGCGAGGACCCTGCGGCGCACCTCCGAGACCGAACCGTCGGCGGTGTCGACCACGGCCAGGGTTGCGCTGTACGGCTCGACGAACAGCAACGCGGTGCGCGTGTAGTTGGTGGCGTCGCCGACAGCCTGCGTCAGCGCGGCCGCGGCCATGAACGCCGAGACCAGCATGACGTTTTCGACCTTGTGGGCGATCAGCGCGTCGCGCAGCATCGCCGCCTCGACGTGATCGGTCCAGGCCACACCCGTCGACAGCAGCTGGTAGCCGCCCTCGGTGGCGCCTTCCCGGGTGCCGAGAATCGCCGAGACCACTTCGTTGGGGGCAGTGCCGGGCGCGGCGGTGCGTTGGGTGTCGACGTCGAAGTCGTCCTCGTCGACGGTGACCCCGTCGGCGCATTCGCCTTCGACCAGCACCATGCGCACCTTCGTCGGCGTCATCGAGACGCCGAGCACGATGCCCACCACCGTTAGGCTCCCCTGCTCATTTCGCTGCGCTGCTCAATGCCCCCCATCGGCAGCACCACTATTCAGCGATCACCAGGGATTTCCCGCCGCAGCAATGCGTGGCCCGCGTGCCCGCATATATTGCTGGGCTGATGAAATTCTGGCGGGTGAGGCGATATTTTTTGGCCAGCCTCAATATCCCAACCTTACCCGCGTGATCTAGGCAGGGGTAAGCGCCAATCACTGTGGGTTGCTTGGCAAACCGGGCTAGTGGTGGCCGCCGCCCCCACCGCCACCGCCGAAGCCGCCACCGCCGTGGCCGCCGCCGAAGCCGCCGAAGCCACCGCCACCAGGGGCCGGCGCGTGACCGCCGCCGAAGCCGCCGAAGCCACCGCCACCAGGGGCCGGCGCGTGACCGCCGCCGAAGCCGCCGAGGCCACCGCCGCTGGGGCCGCCCGCGGGCGGTGTGGGAACGTGGCCGCCGCCCAAGCCGCCCGGAACGCCACCAGGCGCCGGGGCGTGGCCGCCGCCCAAACCACCCGGACCGCCCGAACCCGGGGTGGGCACGTGGCCGCCGCCCAGGCCGCCCGGTCCGCCGGAACCCGGGGTGGGCACGTGCCCGCCAGCCGAGCCCGGTGTCGGAACATGGCCGCCACCCGAACCACCCGAACCACCCGGGCCGCTCTCACCCGGCGTGGGCACGTGGCCGCCCGGTCCACCCGAACCCGGCGTGGGAACGTGCCCGCCACCCGAACCACCGGAACCGCCCGGACCGCTCTCACCCGGCGACGGATTATGGCCGCCGCCGTAGTTACCGGGGCCGTTCGGCTTGGGAGGGGTGCCTTCACCCGGGGGCATCTGGTGCGGCGGTGATTGCGGAACGCTGCCGCCGGCCTGCGGGGGCGACGGCGGCTGAGGGATGTGCACCGGCGGCTGGGGCTGCACCGGTTGCGGGATGGACAGGTGCGGCGGGACCGCCAGCTGCGGGGGGTTGTCGACCGGGTTGGGAAGCGGGATGCGGACCGGCACCGGAACCGGGACCGGCGGGACCACAACGGGGGCCGGGACAACCGGGGCGGCGGGAAGCGGAGGGGCCGCGGGTGGCGGAACCGCGGGCACCGGCGCGGCGACCGGGGGGCTCAACGGCTGGGGTGCCGCCACCGGGGCGGGCTGGCTGAGCTTCGCCAGCGGTTCGGACGCCTGCACCGGAGCCGGGGCCGGGGCCTGCTCGGGGACAATGAGGTGCTGGCCCGGGGTGGGCTGCAGCGCAACGGTTCCCGTCGTGCGGATGCCGATCGCCAACGCGATCTCGAGCGCCAGCACCGCGCTGATACCGACCACCGCCAGGCCGCTGCCGACCAGCAGGACCGGCCGCCGCTTCGGCTGGCTCTCTTCGGGAAGGAAGAGCTTCTCGATGACGACGGTCGGTGAATCGGCGTCGTCGTCTCCCACCGCGCTATAGGCGAGCTCGTCGTCACCGGACTCCGGCCCCAACGGAACATAGAGGTATTCGGGAAGGGAGTACTGGTCGACCGCGCCGGTGCCGGGGTCCTGCGCGTAGGCCAGCGCGGCCGTCGACGAGGCAAACAGCGGCGCGTTCGCCGACGCCAGGGCCGCACCGCGGGCCAACGCCGTCTCCGGCTCCTCGGCGACACTCACGTCGAGGAACGTCGTCGACTGCAAAACAGGTTTCAACGGCGCGACGTCGATGCCCGAGCCGACCAGGAACAGCCCGCCCGGCGGGAGTTCCAGCTTCTCCATCCCGCCGACCATCGCGCTGAGCTGCTCGGCGGCGTCGCCGTAGGACTCGGCGTGGATCTGTTGCTTGTAGACGTCCGGAATGGAACCGTCAGAGGTCTCGACCACCGCCAGCGTCGCGGTGTCGGGCTCCACCAGCAGCACGGCAGTGCGCTCGTAACCCATTGCCCCGCCGACGTTTTGCGCCAGCGCGGCCGCGGCCAGGAAGGCCGAGACCAGCATCACGTTGTCGATCCGGTGAGCGGCCAGCGCGTCGCGCAACGCCGCGGCTTCGAGGTGATCCGTCCACGTCACGCCGATGGACGACAGCTCAAGGCCCGCGTCGACCGCGCCTTCGCGGGTGCCGAGGATGGCCGATATCACCTGGTCGGGCCCGGTCGCGGTGGCCGGATCGTCGGCGTCGGTGACGTCGAATGTGTCCTCTTCCACCGTGGCGCCGTCGGCGTATTCGCCTTCCAGGACGACCATTTGGATCGATGACGGTGCCATCGACACCCCGAGCACGATATCCAATACAAACCCCTCCAAAGGTATTGCACGATGAACCATGGCCAGGCGGAGGAAAAAACCACGGCTAACTAAGTATCGCGCAGAAGGGGAACGCGAGAGCCCCTCAGAACCTATGTAGTCCTTATGAAGTTCTGATAGGAGCGCGACGGGGTCGGTCCTCGCTGGCCCTGATACTTCGAACCTACTTGCTTACTGCCGTAAGGGTGTTCGGCAGGACTGGTCAACCGCAGAATGCACAGCTGACCGATCTTCATGCCCGGCCAGAGCGTGATCGGCAGGTTGGCGACATTGGACAGCTCCAGCGTGATGTGACCGCTGAAGCCGGGGTCGATGAACCCGGCGGTCGAGTGCGTCAGCAGGCCGAGGCGGCCCAGCGACGACTTGCCCTCCAGGCGCCCCGCGAGGTCGTCGGGCAAGGTGATGAGCTCCAGCGTCGAGCCGAGCACGAACTCGCCGGGATGCAGCACGAACGGCTCACCGGCGACGGGTTCGACCAAGGTGGTCAGCTCGTCCTGTTGCTTGGCCGGGTCGATGTGGGTGTAGCGGGTGTTGTTGAACACCCGGAACATGCAGTCAAGCCGCACGTCGATGCTGGACGGCTGCACCAGGCTGGCTTCGAACGGGTCGATGCCCAGCCGCCCGGTGGTGATTTCGGCCCTGAGGTCGCGATCGGAGAGCAGCACGCGACGAGCCTAGCCGCTGCCGAACGCGTTCAGCGGAGATAGACCTCGTTGCCGCTGGGATACCCGCCCCCGAAGGTCGTGACGTGCACGTGGTCGTAGTGCCCGAGCCGGCTAGGCTGCGCGCCGCCGGGCGTGTAGTAGACGCCCCGCCAGATCGCATCCTGGATGCCGAACCGGTTGGCGTGCTGCAGCACGTAGGCGACGATCGCATCGCCCAACGCGATGCCCTCGGCCGACTCCGGATTGGGAATCATCACATCGAGCGCCAGGCCGAGGGGGTGCCACGGCAGCGCATCCGGCCGCACTCCGCCGATCTCGTGGATCTGGGGGAAGTCGGCGGTGATGCTGCGCGCGGTCAGGATCGTGCGGATCTGCATGCCCTGTTCCGATGCGATGTCGGCGGTCAGGAACCGGGCCCGGGTGTGATACCGCGACGCCGCGGCGGGCTCGCCGTCAGCGAATCCCTTAATCAGCCGATTCGACGCCGCGGTCACGATTTCCACGCAGCAAGGGGCGGCGTGCTGGACAACGGATTTGGCCTCGTCGTCGTGCGCAAATGGGTGTACGTCCGCCGACACCGCGAAGAACGCCAGGGCGGGTGCGAGCACCGCAGCCAGGGACACCGACGGTTTGCGGCGCTTCCTGGCTAATTCGTGTCGACCCATCCCGAGCACATTACGTTGCGATAACGAAATAATAAATGCGGGCCCGTTAAGAATCGCGCCATAGCCCGCTTAGATTCGGGCATTGGTGGCGTAGCAAGCCGGCGGCGATGTTTGGTCGTGGCGCTGGTACGACGCCGCGGGCGACGGTCGTCGCGAGGCCGCCCTTACGGACCGGCATCCGCGGCGCCGGATGCTAGCCTGCTGAGGCGACTGTGCCGATGTAGTTCAATGGCAGAACATCAGCTTCCCAAGCTGAATACGCGGGTTCGATTCCCGTCATCGGCTCCACTTTTCGATCAGCGCGTGCGACCCGAGCGGGTCGTCGCGCCTGACGGTCCGCTCAGGCCGGTGCAGCACCCAAACCCCGCCCACAGCAATCGGTTTCATAACCCCACCCGGCGCACCGGCATGCGCCTAACCCGCTGGTAGCTTTACCCCATGGGTGCCTTGGATGGACGCGTGGCCTTTATCACCGGCGGAGCTCGAGGGCAGGGCCGCGCACACGCGTTGGCGCTGGCGGGCGAAGGAGCCGACATCGTCGTCGCCGACGCGCCGGCCGCGATGACGGACCTGACCTACCCCTTGGGCACCGAGGATGACCTGCGGGAAACGACCAAGCTGGTCGAGGAGCTGGGCCGGCGGTGCGTGCCGCTCACCCTGGACGTGCGCGATTCGGCCGCCGTCGGCGCCGCGATCAAGCAGACGGTCGCCGACATGGGCAGCCTCGACATCGTGGTGGCCAACGCCGGAATCGTCAGCACCGGGCTGCTGGAAGACGTCAGCGACGTGGTGTGGCAACAGCTGATCGACACGAACCTGACCGGCGCGTTTCACGTCCTGCGGGCCGCCATACCGGTGATGCGGCAGCAGCGGTTCGGCAGGATCGTGGTGACCTCCTCGATGGGCGGCCGCATGGGCATCCCCGAGCTGGCCGCCTACAACGCCACCAAGTGGGGCGTCATCGGCCTGGCGAAGTCCGCCGCCCTGGAGGTCGCCAAGGAGGGCATCACGATCAACGTCGTCTGCCCGACCACAACCCAGACACCGATGGTGCAACCCACCGGAAGCGATGACGTCCCCGACGACTTGGTGCGCCGGATGACGAAAGCCAACCCCATACCGCAGCCCTGGCTGCAACCCGAGGACGTCAGCCGCGGCGTGCTCTATCTGGTCACCGACCCCGGGGTCATCACCGGAAGCGTGCTCGAGATCGGCCTCGGGGGCAGCGCGCGCATCCATTGACCAACGGCTGAGAAAAGCGTCCCCGCGGGTCCGGCGGGCAGCGCGTCGCGCCGTCAAATGAGGTGTTCTGAATCCTTCAGACGGCGGCTGAATGTTCGCTACGCTTGACCCCGATTCATAAGTCGCCTGGGAAGTTGGGGCCAGGTAATGGCTGAAAGACCCAAGGCTCGCGCCCGGGCGCCGGGACCGAGCGAGATCGTGGCGGAGTTAGCCGCGGCCGGATTCGACAACGCGCGCCAAATCGCCCGGGGCGCCGCCGGAGTGGTCTATTGCTGCCGCGAGACGGCGCTGAGGCGAAACGTGGCCATCAAGGTGCTACCGACCTTCATAGACGAGGCGAGCCGGGAACGATTTCTCCGCGAGGGCTACGCGATGGGCGGACTCTCGGGACATCCGAACATCGTCAATATCCTGCGGGTCGGCGTGACCCCCGGAGGCCGCCCCTACATCGTCATGTCGTACTGCCCCGCGGGTTCGCTGGGTCTACGGGTGCAGCGCGAGGGACCCATCGCCTGGCCGGAGGCGGTGCGGATCGGGGTGAAGCTTTCCGGCGCACTGGAAACCGCACACCTGAGCGGCACCCTGCACCGCGATATCAAGCCGGCGAACGTGCTCGTCAACGACTACGGCGAACCCCAATTGACCGATTTCGGGACCGCCCACGTCGCCGGGGGGTATGAGACGGCGGCCGGATTGTTCTCCGGCACAATCGATTACCTTGCGCCCGAGGTGATGGCGGGCGATCCCGCGACGGTCGGCAGCGACGTGTATTCCCTTGGTGCCACCATCTATTCGCTCATCGCCGGCATCGCCGCCTACGAGCGCCGCGGCGGCGAAGACCTGCTTGCGCACTACACGCGGATCAACAGCTCGCGGGTCCCGGACCTGCGTCCCAGTGGAATCCCCGACGCGGTGTGTCTGGCGATCGAGATGGCGATGTCGCCCGACTCGGTTGAACGGCCGGCCTCGGCGGCGGAGTTCGGTCGCGCGTTGCAGGAAAGTCAGCGCCGCAACGGATTGAAGCCCGACGCCATGGCCATCACCGCCGTCGGTGCCGGTTCGGGGAGCACGATGGGCACCTGGTCGGGTCCCTCGAAGGCGCGGACCCTGTCGCCCGGCGGCCGTAGCGGGACAACGGCCACACCGGCGTCGAGACCGCCGCGGATCGCCAAACCCGGCCAAAGGAATTCCGACTCCGAAAGCGCCACCTCTCTGATCAGCCCGCTCAACGATCGCGGAAACACGGCGGCATCGTCGCGGCCGCCCGGCGCGCAGCACTCCGCACGACACGGTCCCTCGTCAGACACACGGAGGCCAGTTCCCTCTGCGCCGAACACATCTGAGCCCACCGAGGCGATCGCCGAGCACACCAGCGTCACCGACGCGATCACGTCGTCGGGTTCTGCGGACCCACCTGAGGTCGCGCGGCGCGGGCCGGCCGCCGGGGCGGTGGCGTGGTTGAGTTCGTCGGGCAAGAAGCGGAACCGCGTGACGGCGCCGTTGATCGGGGTGGCGATCATCGTGGCCGTGCTGGTGCTGGGCAGCGGCGTCTACGTTCTGCTCACGCAGGGCAACAGACACCACAACGCCGCCGCGAGTCAACCGAGCGGCCCGACGGTGAAGTGGCGGCCGATCACGAACGCACGCATCGCGCGCCAGGCGGCGGCAACCACGCAGGCCGACGGCACCATCTGGATCTTCGGCGGATTGGGCAGCAACCGCGCCCTCGTCGCAAACCACGAGGGCTATGACCCCGTGATCGACAGCTGGAAAAGCGGCGACGATCTTCCGGTTCCGGTTCAGCACGCGATGTCGGTGACCTGGCAGGGCAACCCGATCGTGCTCGGGGGCTGGCGCACCGCAGGGCCGCAAAAGGTTGCCACCGACCAGGTTTGGCGGGTGGTCAACAGCCACTGGGTCGAGCTGCCCCACATGTTGCAGCCCCGGGCGGCAGCGGCGGCGGCGGAGGTGGGTGGACGCATCATCGTCGCCGGCGGGGTCGATTCCAACGGTGCGCTGCTGAATACCGTCGAGATCTTCGACGGCAACGCCTGGACCCTGGGCACCCCGATACCGACTCCCCGGCAGATGCTGGCCGCGGCGTCGGACGGAAAGCTTGTCTACACGGTGGGCGGCAGCAACGGAACCACCGACCTGCCGACGGTCGAGGCCTATGACCCCGCCGCGAAAAGCTGGACGCGCCTGCCCGACCTTCCCCAACCGCGCGGCGACCTCGGCGCGGCACTAGTCGATCGGCGCCTGGTCGCCGCCGGGGGGCAGTCGGCGGGGCAAGTCCTCAAGAGCGTCTCGGTACTCGATCTGACCACCAATACGTGGGGCGGCTTGCCGGACATGTCGACGGCGCGACACGGCATGGCGGTCGACGCAGTGGGACAAGCCGTGTACGCCATCGGCGGCTCGAGTGATGTCGGCGACGGGCAGGCGACCTCGTCGGCGGAGGCACTGCAGCTGCCGGCGCGCCAGATCCAGCCGGCGGCGCAGTGGCGTTCCCTGCCGGACGCGCCGACGGCGAGGTTGATAACGGCATGGACGGTGCTCGACGACAAGATCTGGATCGTCGGCGGCCTGCGCGACGGAGTCGCGCTGCAGACGGTCGAAAGCTTTGACCCGCGCACCGGCGTCTGGCAGACGCAACCCGCGCTGCCCATCCCACTGCACCACGCCGCGGCGGCAACCTATCGCGGCGAGGTGGTGGTGCTCGGCGGCGCCAGCAGCGACCTCACCCAGGCGTCCAACAAGGTGTTCGCGCTGCGCGGCGGCAAGTGGGTCGAATTGCCCGGCCTCACCCACGCCCGCGCGGCACTGGCGGCCGCCGTGGCCGGGGACAAGCTCGTCGCCATCGGCGGTCAGAACGCCAAGCAACTCGTCCCGCAGACCGAGGTCTTCGACGGCAACTCGTGGCACGACGCCGCCAACATGCCCACCCCGCGCGAACATCTGGCGGCGGTGTCGGACGGCACCTACGTGTACGCGGTCGGCGGAAGATTCCTGTCGTCCGACAAGAACTCCGCGGCGTTCGAACGGTTCGACCCGCAATCCGGGGCGTGGACCAAGGGGATCGACATGCCGACCCCCCGTGGCAGCTACGGCGCCACGTTCATCGATGGCCGAATCCTGGTGGTCGGCGGTGAGGAGCCGACGCAGGTGCTGGGGGTGGCCGAGATGTACGACATCGCGGACGGAACCTGGACCACCCTGCGTCCCATGCCCACGCCGCGCCACGCCGAGGTGGTCGCAACGGTGGGCAACACCGTCTACTGCATCGGTGGCGCGAACCGGCCCACCCACGAAGGCCCGGTTGCCACGGTCGAGGCCCTGGACTTCACCTAGCCGCGGGGATCAATGCCGCTTGAGCCGGCTGCGCCACCCCACGAATCCCGCGTACACGACGGTCAACAACGCCAACATGCCCACGTCGAACAGCCACGTTTTCGCCGTGTGCTTGAAGTGGCTGTCCTTCGGGGCGAGCGGCCCGGGCTCGATCGCCCACAGGTCGACCGTCGAGGCCTGCGCCGCATACCCCCAACGCGAGGGCACCGCCCACGACATCTGGTCGAGGCCGATCCGGTTGGTGACCGGCACCATCCCGCCGCAGAGCACCAACTGCAGCATCAGAGACACCACCAGCAGCGGCATGATCTGCTCGTTGGACCGGGCCAGGGACGACAGCACCAAGCCGACCATCGCCGCGGCGACGCACATCGCGGCGGTGGCGACGTACAGCTCGAGCGTGGCGCTGCCGAGGAGAAGGGCCGGCCGGGTCGGCGCTCCCTTCCCCAGGATCGTGATGGTCGTCGCGATCGCCGACTGAATGACGGCGAACACGAAGAACACCGCCATTTTCGCGAGCAGATACGCCTTGGTGGACAGGCCGACCGCCTGCTCTCGGCGGAAGATGGGGCGCTCGCCGATGAGGTCGCGGATCGTCAGCGCGGTACCCATGAAGACGGCGGCCATGGTGAGCAACATCAGCACCGAGCCGGGCTCATCGGAGCCTTCACCGTTGGGGTCGGCGACCCGGAATCCCGTCGAGCCCGGAACGGTGAGCGCCAGCGCGCCCATCACGAACGGCAGCAGCGCCAGAAAGATGAAGTAGGCGCGGTCGGAAACGATCAACCGAACCTGGCGGCGCGCGATCGTGGCGAACTGGCGACGGGTGCTGGACCGTGCCGGGCTCCCCAGATCCGCCGGCTTCTCCGCTTCGGCCGCGGCCGGCGGCGGTTTGAGCTGGGCCAGGAAACGACGGTTGGCTTCGTCGGGGTCCGCGCCCACCATGCCAAAGATCTTGGCCCAGTTGGTGGTTCCCATGGTTGCTTCGATTTCGCCGGGCGGGCCGCAATACGCCGTCTTGCCGCCGGGCGCCATCAGCAGCACCTGATCGCAGAGATCGAGGTAGCTCAGCGAGTGCGTCACCACCAGCACCACGCGACCGGCGTCGGCCAGCTGTCGCAGCATGGTCATGACCTGCAGGTCCAGCGCCGGATCCAGGCCCGAAGTCGGTTCGTCGAGGATCAGCAGCGACGGTCCGGTGAGCAGCTCGAGTGCCACCGAGGCGCGCTTGCGCTGCCCACCGGACAGCTTGTCGACCCGGGTGTCGGCGTGCTTGGTCAACCCGAGTTCTTCGATCACCTGCGCGACGACCTGCGCGCGGTCCTGTTTGCTGGTATCGGGCGGCAGCCGCAACTCCGCGGCGTAGCTCAGGGCCTGGGTCACCGTCAGCTGGCGGTGCACGACGTCGTCCTGCGGCACCATCCCGATCCTGCTGCGCAGAGAGGCGAAACTGGTGTGAATGTCGTGACCCTCGAACGTGATTGAGCCGGCGCTGGGACAGGTGGCCCCGGCGATCAGCCGGGACAGCGTGCTTTTCCCGGCCCCCGACCCGCCGATGAGGGCGGTCAACGTACCGGGTCTGGCGGTCAGCGAGACCTTGTGGATCAGCCGTTTGCTGTCGACTTCGAAGTCGACCTCGCGCACTTCCAGCCCGCCGGTGCGGGTGGCCGCTTCGGCGCGGCGAAGCAGGATTTCACCGTTGAACACCAGGTCGACGTTGCCGATCGTGACGACGTCGCCCTGGGTCAGCGGTGCCGACAGGACTCGGGTGCCGTTGACGAAGGTCCCGTTGATGCTGTGCGCGTCGTGGATCTCCATGCCGTTCGGGCCCGGAACCAGGTAGGCGTGCTGGCGCGAGGCCAATACGTCCGAGATGACGATGTCGCTGTCTTCGGCGCGGCCGATCACGGCGGCGCCCGTGGGTGGCGCCGTGAGCTTCGATCGGGAGCGCTGCACCGCGCGGCGCAGGTTGGTGCTGTCGAACTGCGCGGCTTCGAGTGCTTCCGCTCCGATTTCGGTCAGCGGTTGGCCTGGCGCCGACGGCTGGGCGGGCCGTTCGGGCGGCGGTGCCGGCTGGGGTCCGCTGGTGGGCGGCCGACTCGGGTAGCCGACGGCGCGGGGCGGCCCGCCGAACTGCTGCGATGTCGGTGGCGGCGGCCCTGCGTGGGTGTAGCGAGGCGGCGCGGGTTGCGGCCGGGCGATGCGGGGCGCAGAACCGTACGCCTGGCGCGGGGGCTCCGGACGCGATGGCCGCGCGGTGCCGGGGCGCGCGATGGCCTGCATTCCCTCCACCGTCGGCGGTAGCTGGCCCACCGCCCTGTCGTGGTTCCCCGTCGAGAAGCTCAACCACGGCCCGTCGGGGCCTCCGATGTTGATGATCTGGCCGTCGCGGATGTCGACCGCGGGCACCCGGCCGCCGTTGACGAACATCCCCGTCGGCGACCCGTTGTCGATCGCCACCCATTTGCCCCGATCGAAGCGCAACAGCAGGTGCGCGCGGGAGATGAGGGGATGGGCGACGCGCATGTCGGCGCGGAGGTCACTGCCGACGACGACATCGTGGCCGGCGGCAAAACTGCGCCGTGACCAGTTAGATTGAACCGTCAGCACGGGCGGTGCGGGCCTGCTCATTCCCATAAGTATTCGACCCGCCGTCGCGAAGCGCCAGCAGTTTCGCCATATTGGTCTGCGGCCCGCGATCGCATTTGCTGGGCGAGCTCACCGCCGCCACGGGCCGAGCGGTCGTGGGCGAAGCGTCACGGGCGGATCACAACGCGATCGCGATTCGGCGCAGCCACCCCGTCAGGCTGGCGTTGTCGGCCGCGGTCATACGCGCCTGGTCACGGCGCCGCAATCACGCCCCCGGACTAAACGCTCCTTGGCCAAACCGTGATCGTCGCGTGGCCAAATATCAACGCGCCCTTACGCTTCCGCAGGTCAGCGCACATTTATCATCCCTATTGCAACTATGTCAGTTAAAAGGAAATGGAGCCATGCGGACGGGTGTTCGGTGTGTTCTTGCGGTGATTGGAGTCGCTGCGAATGTGGTCGTGGCGCCGGCGGGTGTAAGCGTGGCGGCGGCCAGCGAGTCGCATGGTTTCGCGATCGCGTCGGTGCTGCCGGCGCGCGACGAGGTCGTGGGTGTGGCGCACCCCGTGATGGTGAAATTCCGTGCGCCCATCACCAACCCGGCCAACCGGGCGGCCGCCGAGCGTGCCGTTGACGTCAAATCGACGCCCGCGATGACCGGCAAGTTCCAGTGGCTCGACGACAAGGTCGTCCAGTGGGTTCCGGATCGATACTGGCCGGCGCACAGCACAATTGCGCTGACCGTGGGCGGGGTGTCCACCGAGATCAAAACGGGCCCCGCCGTCCTCGGCGTTGCCAGCATCTCCGAACACACCTTCACCGTGAGCATCGACGGCGTCGAGGCGGGACCGCCGACCTCACTGCCGGCGCCGCACCACCGGCCGCACTTCGGGGAGCAGGGCGTGATGCCCGCCTCGATGGGCAGGCCGGAATACCCGACGCCCGTCGGCTCGTACACCGTGCTGTCCAAAGAGGAAGCGGTGACCATGGATTCGAGCAGCGTCGGCATCCCCGTCGACGACCCCAACGGTTACCTGCTCACGGTCAATTACGCCGTCCGCATCACCAGCCGCGGCCTGTTCGTGCATTCCGCTCCGTGGGCCGTCAACTCACTGGGACTCGAAAACGTCAGCCACGGCTGCATCAGCCTGAGCCCCGACGACGCCGAGTGGTACTACGATCACGTCAACGTCGGCGACCCGGTGATCGTCCAGGAATAGTTCGCATTTCCCGAAGCTCCGCACCCAGGCGCAAGCCGGGTGCGGAGCTTCAATCATTTTGACGGCGTGGGTGTTTCATCGCCGCTAGGCCGGGAGGCGTTGGCCGGTCACCGAGCCACCGGTCGCCGACAAACGAAACAAGCCCGCTGGCATCACACCAGCGGGCCCGGCCCGTGTAGAGACTTATCCGCCTCAGCTCGCGCCCGAGGGACCGGGGCGAACCGGCTGACCGTCCACCGGCCCGCCGGTGGGGGCCGGACCGGTCGGTGCGTCCTTCACTCCGGACATGTCGATGATCGGCGCGGCCGCGTCCAGCGGCGCGCCGGCGGCCGCCGGCCCACCAAGGGCGATCAGCGGCGCACCGGCCGGCACGACCGGCACGGGCGGCACCACCGGCACCGGCGGCGCAAGGGGCAGCGGCGGCACGATCGGCAGCGGAGCGCCTATCGGCAGCGGCCCGGGCACGGCCATCGGCACGCCGGACATGTCAGTCATCGGCGCCGCGCACATACCGCCGGCCGCAGGTGCACCCGCGGCGACGGTGCCGGCGGCTGCGGCCGGACCACCGGCGGCCGGTGCCACCTCGCCCGACTGCCCCTCAATGCACGCGTGGCCGCCCGTAATCAACGGGGCGGCCGCCGCGTCGGGGCTCAACGCGATCGCAGCTCCGCACAACCCTGCGCCGGCAACCACTTTGATGTTGAACCGATCGACGATCGCCATCAGCTTCAACTCTCCTTTTATTCACGCTCAAGCTATTTCGGCATTCTTTTGGTGCAGCAGGCCCGCCTAGCCGTACCGAGGCCGCATTTCACGACCGGGCCAATTGTCAGCAGCCGACGCGCAACACGCGCCACGCCGCACCGCGCCGTTTCCAAATGGTGACGTCACAACGGGGTCACGACTCGACACGCCCTCGGCCGGCGCCGATCGACCTGCACGAACGCCCTTGCGCCCTACGGCCGCCTAGCGATTCGCGCCGTGGTCGGGCGGCGGATCGGTCAGGGGACGGCCCGCGACGCGAACGCCGGGCACGGCCGGCGCGGTTGGCCGATCCGACTTCTGTTCCCACGGACTTTAATTTTCCGCAGGTCATTCACAGGAAACTGTTGGTGAACAATTACTACCCTGAAGGTTACGTAGAAGTTAACATCGTGATTAGAACGGTTGATGCTCAGAGGAGAAGGGACTATGTCGCGACGTCGTCTCGCCACCGGGTTCATCGGCTCGGCCGTACTCGGTGGCCCACTTCTCGCCGGCCTCATCTGGGCCGGCCCGGCGCAGGCCGACGCGGCCGGTTTCCTCAATGACATGCACCGGGACGGCATCCACGCCGTCACCGGAGGCGACGCGGCGCTGCTACAGGCGGGCCTGAACGTATGCCAGCAGCTGTCATGGGGCGCCCCCGCATCCCAGCTGGAAGGCCTGGCGCTGCAACGTTCCGATGACAGGCAGGGCGCCGGTGGGCTCACTCCCCAGCAGGCCGACGACATCGTCGGTTACGCCCAGCGGGACCTGTGCCCCAGCTAGCAGCCGTCCGACCTCTCGCACATCGCCCATCCATAAGCACGGCCCGGGACGGCCACGCGCCAATCCGCACGTATGGCGTGTCCGCCCACCGGTCTTTGCCGACTATTCACCCTCCCGATTTGTTTGCGCAGCGGGTTTTCGCACTTTTGTGTAAAAGTGCATCATCCGCATCGGGCACACACATAAGGAGAAGGTTGCATGGCGGCACGCAGGCTTTATGGCCGGTTCATGGGAGCGGCGCTGGCGAGTGGCCCACTTCTGCTCGCCGGGATCCTCTGCGCCGGCCCGGCGCGGGCCGACCAGGCCGCCTTCCTCAACGACCTGCACAACGCCGGGATCCACGCCATCAACGGCGGCGACCCGGAACTGTTGCAGATGGGCGCGGACCTATGCCAGCAGCTTTCCTGGGGAGCCTCACCCCAACAGCTGGAAGGGCTGGCGCTGCAACGCTCAGACGCCGACCAGGGAACCGGCGGGATCAACGGTCGCCAGGCCGCAGACGTGGTCATCTTCGCCCTACGCGATCTGTGCCCCAACGCCTGACGGCGAGTTAGCCCCCGCGCTGAGCGGTCCGCGCTAAGGTGACACTCGAGTGAAGCTGAACGCACGGAATCTGACCCGCCTGAAGATTCCCGTCCCGATCTATGACCGAAGCCAAATCGGCATCGGCATAGCGCATTTCGGCGTCGGCGGCTTTCACCGCTCCCACCAGGCCATGTACGTCGACCGCTTGCTCAACGCCGGGCTCGCCCGGGATTTCGGCATCTGCGGCATCGGTGTGCTGCCGGGCGACCAGCGCATGCGCGACGCGCTGCGCGGCCAGGACCACCTGTACACACTGATCCTCGAACACCCCGACGGCACCCGGCAACCGCGAGTCATCGGCTCCATCGTCGACTACCGTTATGCGCCTGATGATCCCGACTCCGTGATCGATCTGCTCGCCGATCCGGCCACCCGGATCATCTCGCTCACCATCACCGAGGGCGGTTACCAGCCGCCGCTGAGCGCGGTGTTCGGGTTGGTGGCGCAGGCGTGCAACCGGCGACGCGAGCGCGGCCTGTCCTCCCCCACGATCGTCTCCTGCGACAACATCGCCGGGAACGGAGACGTGGCGCGACGGGTCTTCACGTCGTACGCCGAGCGGATCAATCCCGAACTTGCGCAATGGATGCGCGAGGAGACCACCTTCCCCAACTCGATGGTCGACCGGATCACACCGGTGACCACGCCCGACGTCCTCGAGCGCCTCGGCTCCGAATACGGTGTGGCCGACGCCTGGCCCGTCACCGCGGAACCCTTCGCCATGTGGGTCATCGAGGATGACTTCGCCGACGGGCGCCCACCGCTGGATCAGGCCGGTGTGCAACTCGTCGACGACGTGGCGCCGTACGAGGCGATGAAGCTGAGGCTGCTCAACGCCAGCCATCAGGGCCTGTGTTACTTCGCTTACCTGGCCGGGTATCGGCTGGTACACGAAGCCGCCCAGGACCCGCTGATCGCCGAATTCCTTGCCCGCTATATGAATTCGGAAGCCACGCCGACCCTGCAGCGCGTCCCGGGGCTGGACGAGTTCCGGGCCGGGCTCCTGCCGCGCTTCGCCAACGCCTACATCCGCGACACCGTGGCCCGGTTGTGCGCCGAGTCCTCGGACCGCATCCCGAAGTGGTTGTTGCCCGTGGTGCGCGACAACCTGCGCTCCGGCGGCCCGGTGCGCCTGTCGGCGGCGATCGTCGCCAGCTGGGCGCGCTACGCCGAGGGCGTCGACGAGCAGGGCCAACCGATCGAGGTGGTGGACCGCCTCGCCGACACCCTGGTTCCGATCGCCCGCTCCCAGCGTGACGACCCCGCCGCCTTCCTGGCCAACCGTTCGGTATTCGGCGACCTCGTCGATCACGAGCGCCTCCGGGACGCCTATCTGTGGGCGCTGGATTCGCTGCACCGGCACGGCGCACGCGCCACGTTGCGAGCCCTGATCGGGGCCGCCGGATCGTGACGCTGGTCGCCGGCATCGACTCCTCGACACAGTCCTGCAAGGTGCTGGTGTGCGACGCCGCCACCGGCAAGGTGGTCCGCGAGGGACACGCCAGTCACCCGCCAGGCACCGAAATCGCCCCGGCGGCATGGGAAATCGCAGCCCATGGAGCCATCGAGGCCGCGGGCGGGCTCGATGGCGTCGACGCGCTCGCCGTCGGCGCGCAGCAGCACGGCATGGTCTGCCTGGACGCATCCGGACAGGTGATACGCCCCGCGCTGCTGTGGAACGACGTGCGATCCGCCGATGCCGCGCGCGCCCTCGTCAGCGAGCTGGGTGGCGCGCGGGCGTGGGCCCGGGCCGTCGGCGTCGTGCCGCTGGCCGCGATCACGGTGGCGAAATTGCGGTGGCTGGCCGACCACGAGCCGGCGCACGCGGACCGCACCGCGGCGGTCTGTCTGCCGCACGACTGGTTGACGTGGCGGCTGCGCGGTGAGGCCGACGTCGCGGCGCTGACCACCGATCGCAGCGACGCCAGTGGCACCGGCTACTACGACGCCGCAACGGGCGCTTACCGTTTCGATCTGCTGGAACTGGCCCTGCGCGGCCGTCACCCCGAACTGCCGACCGTACTGGAACCTTCGGGCCGAACCCGCAGCAGCACAGGACTTTTCGGAGCCGGTCTCGGCGACAATGCCGCCGCGGCGCTGGGCCTGGGCGCCGAAGAGGGCGACGTGATCGTCTCGATCGGCACGTCGGGGGTGGTGGCCGCGGTCGCCGCGGACCCCGTCCGTGACGACGCGGGATTCGTCGCCGGATTCGCCGACGGCGCCGGGCGCTACCTCCCGCTGGTGTGCACCCTCAACGGCGCGCGGGTGCTGGATGCGGCCGCCGCGATGTTGCGGGTCGACCACGACGAGTTGTCCCGGCTCGCGCTGTCGGCGCCGCCGGGCAGCGCGGGTCTGGCGCTGGTCCCCTACCTGGAGGGCGAACGGACTCCGAACCGGCCCAACGCAACTGGTGCGCTACACGGCCTGCGCCTGTCCAATGCGACGTCGGCCAATGTGGCCCGGGCCGCGGTGGAGGGGCTGCTGTGCTCGCTCGCCGACGGCGTCGCCCACCTGGCCGCGCACGGCGTCGTCGCGCGCCGCATCCTGCTGGTCGGCGGCGGCGCCCAATCCCGGGCACTGCGCGAGATAGCCCCCACGGTGTTCGGCATGCCGGTGCTGGCACCCACCCCGGCGCAGTACGTGGCGTTGGGCGCGGCGCGGCAGGCGGCGTGGGCGTTGAGCGGATCGCCCCAACCGCCCGCGTGGCATCCGCCACCCACGGACGAATACGCCGCCGGCCCCGCACCCGAGGTACTGGCGCACTACGCGCGGGTGCGCGACCTGACCGAGGGGATTTAGTCGCAGGGTCGGAACACCGGAAGCACCCGGTACTTGGCGCTGAAGCTGGCCTTTTCGTATTCGTCGCCGACCTCGCCGTCGCAGGCGATGACCGTCGGGCCGTCGACGGCGGCGAAGCTGAACTCCGGCACCTGAAGCTCGTGATAGAGCGGGCTGCGCTCCAACCCTCCCAGCGCGAGCGCGGCCAGGATCCTGGTCCGCGCCCACCGTCGTCCCGCTTCGAGCATGCGGACGTCGATCAGGCCGTCGTCCATCCGGGTCCGTCGCGCCGGCGCGAACCCGGTGGGCAGGTACAGGGAATTGCCAAGGAAGAACAGCGATGTCAGCAGCGTCTTGTTGTCGTACGAGATCCGGACGGGCTCGTCGCGGCGCAACGTGTGCAGCATGGCGTAGAGGCCGGCCAGCGGCTTGCCGATGCGCTTCTCCAGTTTTTCGCGCTGCTGCACGAAGGTCGGGTAGGCGCCGATGCTGGCGGTGTTGAGGACCATCTGACTTTCGTTGAGGCACACCAGGTCCACGCACGCCACGCTGCCGCGCCGGATCGCGTCGACGGTCTTGGCCACGGTGTCACAGCCGATGTCCTTGGCGAAATGGTTGAACGTTCCGGCGGGAAAAACCGCCAGGGGAAGTCCGGCGTCGATGGCCACCCCGGCGGCGGCCGCGACGGTGCCGTCACCGCCGCCGACGGCAAGCACCTCGGCGCGCTCGGCGGCTTCGCGCAAGACCTCCACCGGGTCATCGTCGGGACCCAATTCGTGGATGTCGACTTTCGGCAGTGCGTCGCGCACCTCGTCGACGACGCGTGCCCCGGTGCCGCTGCCCGACTCCGGATTGATGACCAGCACCACCCCGGCGCCGTCGGGCCGTTCGGGTGTTTCGACGCGAAGCGGTTCGGTCTTGGGGAGGGCGGTTTCGGCGATCGGCGGGACGAGGCGGCCGCCCAGCACCGCCAGACCCGCCCCGATGCCGAATCCGGCGATGACATCGCCGGGGTAGTGCGCGCCGGTGGCCACCCGCGACAGACCGACCAGGCCGGCCAGCAACGCCAGCCCGAAACCCACCATCGGGTTCTCCAAACCCACCCCGACGGCGAACGCCGCGGCGCTCGCGGAGTGCCCGGACGGGAAGGAATTCGACGTGGGGCGGCGGCGGACCTGCCGGACCAGCGGCACCAACTCATACCCCGGACGCTGTCGCCGGCGGACGCGTTTGGCGACCTGGTTGGTGACCAGGCTGGTGGCAGCGAGCGTCACCACACCGCGCGTCGCGCCGCGCTGGGCGCTCTTGTTCCGCGAGGCCATCAGGGCCGCGGCGATGGCGAACCACAGCTTGGAGTTGTCGGCCACCCGGGTCAGCGGCGGCATGATCGTGTCCAGCAGCGGGGTGTCGGTCTCGGCGATGGCGTCGAAGATCTCTCGATCGAGCGTGCCCAGTCCCCGGGTGATTTGTTTGATGCCGCGCGCGCGTTGCCAGGGGCCCCTGTTCATTCGCTACACCCTAAATTGGTCAAAAGACATGGACGCACAGGGCTATTGCATGAGGTGGCGCGACAACGCCGAACGCCGCGGCGTGCCGGCCCGCGTGGTCGCCGAGATCGCCCGCCGGCACGGCGTCACCGCCGCGCGCTTCGGGGTCCTCGAGAACATGGCCGAGTTCAACGACCCGCACGGCAAATCGTTCTTCCTGATCCCGCCCTACGCCGACGGTGTCCGGGCGCGCGACGCGGTGCTGATGACCTACGTCCTCAACGCCGACACCGGCTACGGTAAACCGGCCGAGCGTCCCACCGACTTTCCGGCCACCCCGTACGGCGCCGCCGAGGTGGCGCGAATCATGGCCCGGCAGAACGCAAACCGCTGGAGCTACACCCGCGACGTGGCCTTCGTGCACCGCAACGGGGGCCGCCTGGTCACCACCCCCAACGGCATGCTGATGGGATTGGGCGGCAACGGGATCCAACGGCTGTTCAGCCAACGCGGCGGCACCACCTGGGGTGACATCTTCATGGTCAACATGGGCAGGGTCAGCGACCCCGGTGAGCAGCTTGGCCGGATCGTCTCGTCCGGACGGGCCTGGTATCTGGACGCCGCCGGCACGCCCCGGGCGAGCCGCCTCGACCTGGACCGGGTGTTGCACCACGAAGAGCGGCACGCCGCGCAATGGGCGGACCGCGGTTACCTGGGCATGCTCGCCGGCTACGGCCGGGAGCTGTTGCGCGAATTGGTCTTTGGCGCCATCAACAGGCTCGAGGAGGACGCCGGACTGGCGGACGGCGGCTACAGGGCGTGAATCCCGTGGTAGAGCACCATCGCACCGATCAGCACCAAGACCGCCGCGAGCAGGGCGGCGTTGTTGCGGTCCATCCACTCCTTGAGCCGCGCCAGCGGGTCGTCGAGACGGCTGCCGGCCGCCGCGTAAGCCAAGATCGGGATCGCGACGCTTGACGCCGCGATGACAACGAAGAACGCGGCGGCCACCCAGTCACCGGCGACGCCGAGCCCGGCGGTGCCGATGCCCAATCCCGCCGGGATGCAGATGAGCACCACGTCCGGCCGCACCACGGCCAGCACCGCCCCCATCATCCCGGCCCGGGCCGGGGTGATGCTGGCGAACGAGCGCATCCAAGCGGGGGACTCGGCCTGGCCGTGCCGGTTGAGCCACTTGTAGATGCCGTACACGATCAGCGCCGACCCCAGCACCACGCGCAGCCACGACGACCATCGCGGCGGCGACTTGTCCAGGCCGCCGAGCAGGTGGGAGGCGGCGACGGAGAGCGCCGTCAGCGCGGCGAGGGTCAGCGCCCAGCCGCTCAAGAACGCCAGACCGCTCGGCCGCGGCCGCGGCGCCTGCAGCACCAACACCGCCGGGATGACCGTGAGCGGCGAGAGCGAGATGACCAGCCCGAGCGGAACGAGACCGGTCAGCACCGTCCCCCAGCTTCCTGCCATGGGCGGCATCCTTTCATTGCGCGGGCGATGCGACGCCGAAACGCGCCGTATTCGGCCGAACCGGAATCAAGCCAGCGCGCGAATCCCGTTGTAGAGCACGATCAACCCGATCAGAATCAGGATGACGGCCAGCATCGCGTCGTGGTTCGCTTCCATCCAGGCTTTGAGACGTTCCAGGGCATCGTCGAGACGATCACCGGCGCCGACGTAGGCCAGTATCGGGATCGCGACCGTCGACGCGGCGACGATGACGAAGATCGCGGCGGCGACAAACTGCTCGCCGGCGCTCAGGCTGCTGTTGCCGACGGCCAGGCCGGCGGCCGCGCACAGGATCAGCACCTCGGGCCGCAACGGCACCAGCACCGCCCCTATCACTCCGGCGCGTCCCGGCGAGAGGGTGGAGAACGAACGCATCCAGCGCGGCATGCTGCGCTGCCGATGCCGGGTGAACCAGTGGTACGCCGCCAGCGCGATGAGTGCCAGGCCGAAGGCCAGCCGCACCCACGCCGCCCATTTCGGCGGGGCCGCGTGGACCCCGCTGAGCAACTCCGAGCCGCTGACGAACGCGGCGGTGAGCGTGACGAGGCCCAGCAGCCAGCCGCCGAGGAAGGCGAGACTGGCCGGGCGCGGCCGCGGCGCGTGCAGCACCAGCACCGCGGGAATGACCGTGATCGGTGACAGGGCGATGACCGCCGCCAACGCGATGAGCTTGCTCAGTACCGAGGCCCAACTTGCGTCCACGGGCAGCAATCATCGCATCGCCGTCGCGCTCACGCAGCGGTTGACCGCACCGGTCAGCCTTTGCGGCGCAGCGTCCAGGCGGGCACCCAGTGCGTCACCGTTCGGCGCTTCGATCCGTAGGCGACGGGATAGGTCACCAGCCCCCACCAGTCGCCCTGCTCGCAGAGGGCCCAGCAGCTCAGCCACCCCTCGACGACCTTGTGCAACTGCAGACCGTTGGGCTGGTAGCGCCCCGAACGGTGCGGCTCGCGCGGGAACAACACCGTCAGGTCGACCAGCACCGCGACCGCCGGACGGACCACCCGGAACGGGCTCCGGACCGGCTGGCCGTTGTACCCGATCGACGCCAGCGGACCCATTGATCGATCATACGTTCGAATAGGCGTCGGGTTGAGCCCTCTGAGCGGCCCGGTTCGCTTCTGGCACCATAGCGGTGTGTCCAGCCAGACCGCGACGTCCCGGACGGTGCGGTGAGCATCGGAGCGACCGAGGAATCACGGAGTCGCCGCGCGGTACGCAGCGGTCGCCGACCGGCGGTACCCGCCCCGCTGGATCCGTTGATCGTCGCGATACTGGCCGTCGCGGTGAGCATGGCCGGCGCCGCCCGGCCGTCCTTCTGGTACGACGAGGCCGCGACCATCTCGGCCGCCTACAGCCGGTCACTGACCCAGATGTGGCACATGCTGGGCAACGTGGACGCCGTCCACGGCTTGTACTACCTGCTCATGCACGGCTGGTTCCGGGTTTTCCCGCCCACCGAGTTCTGGTCGCGCGCGCCCAGCGCCCTGGCGGTGGGGGGCGCCGCCGCGGGCGTCATCGTGCTGGGCAAGCAGTTCTCCTCCCGGACCGTCGCGGTGGCCTCCGGCGTGTTCTGCGCGATCCTGCCGCGGACCACGTGGGCGGGCATCGAGGCCCGCCCCTACGCGATGTCGATGATGGCCGCCGTGTGGCTGACCGTTGTGCTGGTCTATGCCGCGCGCCGTGAAACCGGCTGGCCGTGGCTGTCTTACGCTGTCGCGCTGGCCTGCTCGGTCGTGCTCGACGCCTACCTCGCGCTGTTGCTGGCGGCGTACGCCGTGTTGATCGGCGTTTTCCACCGGAGCCGAACGGCGTTGGTGGGCTTCACCATTGCGTCGGTCGTGGCCGTGGGCGCGCTGCTGCCGTTCCTGATGACGGTCGCCGGGCAGGCGCACCAGATCAGCTGGGTCGCACCCATCGGCCACCGCACCGTCGAAGACGTGCTGATGCAGCAGTATTTCGAGCGATGCCCGCCGTTCGCCGTGCTGTCGGCGTTGCTGATCGGTGCGGCAATCGTGTTGTGGCTCAGCGGTTCCGCGCGGCTGGCGGCGTCGGAGCGGCAGCTGTTGGTGCTCGCGACGGGGTGGCTTGTCGCACCGACCGTCGCGATCGTGACGTATTCGGCGCTGGTTCACCCGATCTACACGCCGCGCTACTTGTGCTTCACCGCGCCGGCGCTGGCGCTGATTATGGGCGTCTGCGCTGGCGCGGTGGTGGCCAGACCCTGGGTGGCCACCGCGGTCGTCGGCCTGTTCGCGGTGGCCGCCGCGCCGAATTACGTTCGGGTGCAACGCAATCCGTACGCCAAATACGGAATGGACTACAGCCAGGTCGCCGACCTGATCACCGCGAAAGCGGCGCCGGGCGACTGCCTACTGGTGAACGACACGGTGACGTTCATGCCGGCGCCCATGCGCCCGCTGTTGGCGGCGCGCCCGGATGCCTATCGCAAGCTGATCGATCTCACGCTGTGGCAGCGTGCGACTGACCGCAACGACGTCTTCGACACCAATCTCATCCCCGAGGTGGTGGCCGGACCGTTGAGCCAGTGCGGCGTCGTCTGGATCATCACCCAGGCCGACCCGTCCCAGCCGGCGCACGAACAGGGTCCGGCGCTGCCGCCCGGCCCGGTCTATTGGGCGAGCACGGCCTTCGCGGTCCCGCACGACTTGGGCTTCCGGCTGGTCGAGCGCTGGCAGTTCAACCTGGTTCAGGTGTTCAAAGCGGAACGGTAACGCGCTCTACCAGATATGGATCCAGTCGACGAGCATGTCCGCTGGGTAGGTCGCCGCGGCGGGATCGCCGGCGCCAACCCCACCGACGGCGAGGGTGAACATCGGCGTCATCCAGTAGCCGGGATTGTTGAACGGCCACCGAAAGTCGTCGGGAGCGCCGCCGTGGACGTGGATGGGCTTGTTGGGAACCTTGAAGTACTCGGCCCCGTCCCGCGCGAACTCGAAACCCTCCTCGCCCCAATGCATTCGCCAGGTGTGCCAGTTGCCGTCGACCATGCCGGGGATCGATTTGCCTTCCCAGGTTTTCCCGTTCGACGCGGCGTGCACCGTCGTTCCCGGAGGCCACGAGCCATTGCCGTACCACTCGAAAAGGTCAACCTCGCCGTCGGGCAGCGGGTCCTCGTTGACTCCCCAGAATGCGGACCACAGGCCCGGGTCCAAACAGTTCAGCTTGATCCGCGCTTCCCAGGTTTGGTTGATCATGCTGCGGAAGTTGCCCCGCAGTTTGGCGCCGTAGTAGGTGTCCCCTTCCCGGCTGGCACGCAGCACGAGATTGGAGTTCCCGTCCTGGAACACGTTTCGGCGGTCGTCGCGGTATATCCCCGCGACCGGCGGGAACACGTCGTCCTGCCAGGTCTGGATCGTCCACTTGCCCGGATCGGGCGCCGAGCCCGCGGGCCCGTCGAACTCGTCGGCGAAGATAAAGTTCCCACCGCCGGCCGACGGCGGCGCTTCGGGCGCCGACGGGGTGGCCCAGGCACCCGGCAAGCGCATCGCAGCCCCGATCATGCCGAGGCCCGACATCAACATCATGCTGCGACGATCCATTTAAACCACCAATCGTTCCAAGCCGGCTCGTCAAGCTCGGCAAGATCTCCCCAGGCAACTCTCGCAAACGGTGTTATGAAACCACGCGGTGGGGGTGGCCCGCATCCCGCCGTCGGGGTCCGCACGCGCCGCACGCACCCGATCCACGCGCGGTGTTCCCGCTCAGCGCCCGCGCGCCGGTCCGTCGCCGCCATCGCCTGTCATGAACAGGCGACGATAGCAGCCGCGGCGCCCACTTTTTTCGATTCGCCTCGTGACCATCAACCGCATTGACATACCCCGGTCGGTGAATATCAAGCAGTTTGATTTCGGTGCAGGCTAGGACGGCTCGCCCCGCCGGCGACTGGGTTCGCTGAGCCTGACCAGGGTCTTGCCGACGTTGACGCCGGTGAACAGGCCGTTGAGGGCATCGACGCATGACTCGATGCCCTCAAAGATGGTCTGCCGGTGGTGAAGTCGGCCTTCGGCCTCCCACTGGCGCAGCGCGGCGAACGCCTCGTCGAAGCGGCCCCACTCATCGAGCGCGTTGAACCCCTGCATCAGCGCGGTCTTCGACAGCAGGTTCACGTAGTTGGCCGGGCCGGGGTGCTCGCCGGTGAGGTAGCTGGAGATGACACCGCACAGGACGACGCGCGCGCGGGAGGCCAGCCGGCCCAGCACGGCGTTGAGGATGGGCCCGCCGACATTGTCGAAGTAGACGTCGACGCGTTGCGGGCAATGCTTTTTCAGCGCCGCCGCGATGTCGTCGTTCTTGTAGTCGATGCACGCGTCGAACCCGAAGTCCTCCACCACCGCCCGGCATTTCTCCGGGCCGCCGGCGATGCCCACCACCCGGGCGCCGGCGATCTTGGCGATCTGCCCGGCGACCGATCCGGTGGCGCCCGCGGCCGCGGACACCACCACCGTTTCCCCGGGCTGCGGGCGGCCGATGTCGGTCATCCCGAAATAGGCGGTGGCGCCGGTGGGCCCGTAGACCGACATGATCGCCAGCTGGTCGTCCTCGCCCGGGATCGGCGTGCTGAACAGGTCGTCGCGGATGAGCGCGTATTCCTGGAAGCCGGTCAGCGTGGTGACGACGTCGCCGACGGCGTAGGCGTCACACCGCGACGCGACCACCTCGCCGATCCCGGCCGCCCGGATGACCTCGCCCAGCTGCACCGGCGGAAGGTAGCTGGGCTGGTCATCGAGCCAGGTGCGCGCGGCGGCGTCGATGCCGACGTACGTGGTTCGCAGCAGCGCCTCGCCCTCGGCGGGTTCGGGCGCCGGCGTGGTGACCATTTCCGTGTCATCCGGCTGGACAAGCCCGGAGGGGCGGCGACGCAACAGGACCTGGCGATTCGGCAAATCGGGCACGATCGTAAAAACTACCGAACGGGCCGGAAACGCAGAAGCGAATGGCATATTCATTGCATGGCAGCAAACGAAGACCCGGAAGACCGGATCCGGGAACTCGAGCGCCCGCTCGCCGAGGCGGCACGGGCGTCAGAGCAGGGCAGTTCGCAGCCCGCCGGCCAAAACTATCCTCCCGGGCCGGCGGGCGCCCCGCCCCCGCCGCCGGCTCCGTGGACTTACGGCGGGCCCATCGCCGGGCCATTCCAGCAACGCCCCTCGAACAACCGCGTCTGGTGGATCGTCGGTACGGCGGTCGCCATCGGCGTGCTGGCCCTCGCGGGTGGCATCGCGGCCTTCGCCGCACACCAGATTTCCGGGGTGAAGTCGATCATCGCTTCACCGCCGACCATCTCCACAACCTTTGGGCCACCGAGCATTTCGACGAGCCCCGGCCCGTCGACCTCCCGGCGAAGGTCAACGTCGCCGTCGACCTCGCCCGCCGCACCGCCGGGCACCACGCTCAGTGTCGCCGGCATCAACGAGAACCGCACCATCGCGTGCAACGACAACATCGTCAGCGTCAGTGGCGTTTCCAACACGGTGACCATCACCGGGCACTGCACCAGCCTGTCGGTGTCCGGTGTCCAGAATTCGATCACCGTCGAGGCCGTCGACAGCATCGAGGCCTCGGGCTTCAACAACAAGGTCACCTACCACTCGGGCACGCCGAAGATCAGCAACTCCGGCGGCTCGAACGTGGTGCAGCGGGGCTGAGCCGAAATGTGTTGTTACGCAGGATCTTCGGCGTCGTCATCGAGGACGCCGACCGCAATGCCGTAGGGCAAAAAGCGCACCTTGCGGTTGGGATCGACGTTGTTCTTGTTCGCCCGCAAGGCGTCGAGCTCGGTCGCGTAGACCTGCTCGACGCGCGCGCCGCCGTCGGCGTCCACGGTGTAGATGGCCCACACGCCCTCACCGGCTTCGCCGGCGGTCTCCGGGGCGCCGCGGGGACGCCGCGACAGGTCCTCGAAGACGGCGGACCAGCCCGTCCGGCCGCCGGGGGCGGCCACGAACTTGCTGACCCGTTCGAACACGTCGCGAAGTCCTTCGCTGCCTTCCCGGATCATTCGATCGAACTCGTCGGGGTCGAATCCGAATCCACTGTGCTCGCCCACGCGACCTCCTTGGCGCTCGTGTCGTAACTGCCAGTGTGCGCTCAGTCGGGGGCGTTTGCCACGTGCTTACTGGCCGGGCGGCGGCGGTGGGGTGATCGGAATCGGCACCGTGACGAACGGGAAGTGCAGGTACATGGTCACCGGTGGCTGGCTGGGCGGCCGCGGCGCGGCCGGCGGAGGAGGCGGTGCCGCCGGCGGGGGCGCGGGTGCGGCGGCCGGAGGCGGGGCCGCCTGCTCAACGGGCGGCGGCACGTACTGCGGCGCGGGCCGGGACGGGGCGCGATGGACCGGTGCCGCCGGCGGCGGATTGACCGGGGTCTGCGGCGCCGCCTGCTGCACCGGCGACGGCGCGGGCGCCGGGGCCGCCACCTCCGACGGGCTGGGCGCGGGTGCGGGCGGCGGTGGCGCCGGGCTCGGCGCGGGCAGCTGAGCTTGCGGCGGGCTGCTCGGCGGGGCCGCCGGCAGCTGGGCTCGCGGCGTGGCCACGCTGACGCCCGCATGGTGCCCGACGTCGGGCCCCGGGCGATCCGACGTCAACGTCACCAGCACCACCCCGCCGATCACGGCGGCGATGCCGGCCAGGGCGCTACCGGCCAGCACCATCGACCAGGGCCGGCGCGGGGGTCTGTCGTCCTCGTCCGGGACGGCGCTGTACGCCCGGGCGTCGGTGCCGACGTCGGCGTGGCCCCAGACGTCCAGGTAGGTCGGGCTGAGGGCGGGTGGGTTCATTTCTCCGGTGCCCGGGTCCAGCGCGTAGGCCAGCGCCGCCGTCGACGACGCGAACAGCGGGGCGTTTGCCGAGGCCAGCGCCGCCCCGCGGGCCAGCGCCATGTCCGGATCCTCGGGGCCGATGACCGGAAGCGAGGTGGCCCCCTCGAGCGTGGACTTGAGCGCCACGATGTCGGTGCCGCAGCCGACCAGGAACACACCGTCGGCGGGGGACCCGCGGGCGTCCAGGCCGGACACCATCGCCGCCAGCTCGGTGGCCAGCCCCCCGCCGCCACCGTCGCCGGTCTGGCGCCGGTGCAGATCGACGATGGAGCCGTCGGCGACGTCGACAACGGCCAGCGTCGCGTTCGCCGGCTCGACGAACAGCATCGCGAGGCGTTCGTAGCCCAGCGCGTAACCCACGGTCTGTGCCAGCGCGGCCGCGGCGAGCAACGGGGCGACCAACATCACGCCGCCCAGTTCGTGGGAGGCGATCGCGTCCCGGAGCGCGCCGACGCCGGCGGGGTCACTCCAGGTGACGCCGGTCGAGGCCAGCCGGTGGCCGCCCTCCATGACGCCTTCGCGGCTGCCGATGATCGCGTCGATCACCTGATCGACCGCACCAGCGGCCGAATTGTCAACGGCCCCAACCGCGAACTCTTCTTGTTCGACGGTCACGCCGTCCGCATTTTGGCCTTCGATCGCTACCAGGCGGACTGTCCTGGGAGCCATCGACACCCCAAGCACGATGTCCACGTAACGCCTCCAAGGTCTTTTCAACGCCCTTCGCAGAGGGCATGACGGGATGGACCCCCGTCCGAACTTGGTGACATAAACGTTACCCGCGTGCGGCGCGGCGCGCAGATGGTGTGCGTACGCAGGACGGACGCTAGTAACCCGGCCCGAGGAACGGATTCTGCGAGTTCCCCGGATATTGCGGATATTCGTTCTGCGGGTACTGCGGATATTCGTTCTGCGGGTACTGCGGGTACTGCGGGTACTGCGGAGTCGCAGGAGCCTGCTTCTGGGGCACCGGCACCGGAATCGGGACCGGCAGCAGCGGAACGCGTATCCACTCCGTCGTCATCGGCACCGTCGTGGTGGTGGTGGTTTCCATCGGTGGTGGCGGCGGCGGTGTGGTGGTTTCCATCGGTGGCGGCGGCACCGTGGTGGTGACCGTCGGTTGCGGCGGCGCAGTGGTGGGCGGCGCCGTGTGCTTCGGGGTGTAGACGGGAGCCGGCGGTGCGGTGGTCACCACCACCGGAGGCGGCGGTGGCGGCGGCGACGGCGGTGGTTCCGGCGGAGGCGGCGCCGGACTGGGAATCGGTTGCGCGCTGGGCGGCGGGGGCGGTGGCGGTACCGCGGTGGGCGGCGGTGGCGCGGCCGGGCGCGGCGCGACGGAGTTCGCCGGCGGCGCCGGCCGGGGGGCGACGGACGGCGCCGGCGGTGCCTGGCGGTTTTCTATCCCGGTCAGCGTGTAGGCCACCCCGCCGATCGCCGTCATGGCGACAACGGCGGACATGCCGATCACCAGCTGGGAGAACCGCAGACGCAGCCAGGGCCGCCGTTCCCGCGGCGGCTCGATGACGTTGAGCCGCATCGACCAGCCGGCCGGACCGTCTTCGTCGTAGGTTTCCCCTCCGAACCGCATCCGCAGGTCGCCGGGGTATTCGGTCTGCGACCAAGCCAATTCGCGATCGGTCAGCGCCTCGTCATCGATCACCAGCACATCGCCGGCGCCCAAGTCGACGACGTCGCCGGCGGCGTCGGACGAGGCGAGCAGCCCTATCGATGTCCGCGTGCGCAGGTCCAGCTCGCAGCCGCGCGAGGCCAGGATCAGCGCCCCGCTCGCCGCGGCCAGGGCCGGTTGCGAGGGCGTCAGGATCGGCGTGCGGCCGTGCATCGAAAGCCGTTCGGTGACAAGCGGAATGCGTGCGCCTCCGCCGACCGTGACCACCGCCGCGAGGTCCGACCAGCTCTTGCGGTAGCGCACCAGCATCTCGTCGAAGGCATAGATGAAGCCGGTGAGCCGATCCTGGATCAGCTCTTCGAGGTCGTCTTGGGTCAACGTCAGGCTGCAACTGCGCCCGCCGAGCACCGCGGTGATGTCGGTGGCCATCTCCGTCGAAAGCCGCTCCTTGCCCGCGCGGCACTGTTCCCTGAGCTCGCTGAGCTCTCCGACACCGGCGGTACTGGCCGGATCGAGGCCGCTGCCACGGCCCAGCTCTTCGAAGGCCCGCAGCTGCAACTCCTGGTCGATCTCGTCGCCGGACAGCGCGGCGTAACGCATTGTGGCGCTGACGAGTTCGAAATCCTCCGCCACATTGACCAACGTGGCCGACGTGCCGCTGCCACCGAAGTCGAGCAACCCGACCACGCCCTCGTCCGGCAGGCCGAGTTCGGAGCGCACCGCGGTCAGCGACGCGATCGCGTCCGAAACCAGCCGCGGGGCCATACCGCTTCGCACGAAGCCCAGATGGGTTCGCAGCGCGTCCCGCAACGTCTGCACCGTCGCGGGTTTCCAATGCGCGGGCACGGCGATGGAGATCTCCGAGCTTGAAGCATCCGCACCGGCTGCGAGCACCATCGCGTCCAGTGCCTCCACCGTCAGCAGCTGCGGCTCGTGCGCCGAACCGTCGGGCGACACCAGCGCGACGGAATCACCGATGCGCTCGATAAAGCCCTTCATCGGTACGCCGGGCTCGGCTAGGTACGGGTTCTCTTCGGGTGCACCGATTTTCGGTGCACAGTGCGGATAAAGGGTAAGCACACAACGGCGGCTAACCGGTGGGCTTCCGTTACGCGCAGCGACCAGGTTCGTGGTCCCGATCGACAACCCGAGTGGGTCGTACATAGAGCGAAACCTTCGTCTATAGGGGTCGGTGGCCAGCGTTAACGATAGCCGTGGACACGCGGAAAGCCGATGCTTCGCAATGTCATTGGTATCCGCTCGATGCCCTTGCGTCACCGAAGTGGTACCGAAAACCCCTTGACAAAAAGCCTTGTGTTACAACACCGTCAGCGGCAGCGAACGCCTGGGCTCGAACTGGAATGTCGATCCGCCGCTGACCCTGACCACCGAAACCTCTGGCAGTTCCTCGGCGGGAGTGTCGGTTTCGACCAGTTCCGCCGTCCAGTCGGTCGCCGTTCCGCTAACTCGGACCTCGATGTGCGGTTCCACCGCGGTGGCGATCGCCTGCAGGGGCTGCACGGATTCCGGCGAGCACAGCGAGATCCACGATTCGTCGTCGTGGGCCGGCGACGGGCGGACGTGCAGCCGGTTCGACTCCGTCTCGGCGACAACGTAGTCAGAAGGGTTCAGCAGCGGGTGCAGCTCGAGGACCCGCAGCACGCCCTCTGTCCCGCCGGGAAGTTTCAGCGCGCGGTGAATGCGCTCGGCGGCCACGCCCGCGATGCCGATCAGGCCGCGGGTGCACACGCCCAGGGCTTCGTCGTCGCTGGCGGCGCGCGCCCGCACCGCAATCGCGAACGACAGGTACAGCAGGTGCATCTGCAGGCACACCTCGTCGGCCATCCGGACCAGCGCCGAATGCGAGAACGCGGCAAAGTCGAAATCGGACAGCAACGGCCCCGAGTAATCCGCCTGTCCCTCGTCCGAGCGGTCGATGGGATCCAATTCCCATGTCGCAGCCCGGGTTCGGCCGACGATCTCCAAGGCCGGGATGCTTTGCGCCTCGGGATAGGACTCGTCGATGATGACCGTCCACGCACAGTGCGGGTGCCGGTCCGCCGGGGTGCGCGGCGGGCGGTGGATGGGACGCACCTGGGCACGCGGGTTGGTCGCTATCGCGGTGGCGTCGAAGGTCGGGTCCTCGATGGTGTGGCACATGCCGAACACGTACTGCTCACCCATCGGCTCCACATCGAGCAGGGCGCCGCAGTGGTCGAGGTGGAATTCGCCGTGCCAGCGGTCGTGCACGGTGTACCGGAAATCCATGAATTGCGGTGGGGCGCCGATGTCGAGCTGCAGGCCCTTGAAGATCGTCGGCACATCGTCGCCCTGGTAGTCGAGCGCCTTTTGCATCCGCCGGGTGTAGATCGGGCTGGCGCCCGCCCACTCCTCGATGGCGATCTGCACCATCTCGTCTCGGCCGAACGAGGAGATGCACCAGGCCATTCCGGATCGGTCGATCAACTGCCCGATCAGCAGCAGTTCGGGAACCAGGACGACGAGCTCGTCACGGGACAATTCCGCGTATCGCGAGGGGCTGCTCACGCCCCAAAAATAAACTCGACTATGTTATAAAGTCAACAATGTCCATCGTCGCTGGCCAGACGCCCGATCGCCCGGTTGGCCCCACCCGGCGAACCACCGCGCCCCGCAAGCGCGGCGATGACACCCGGGCGAAAATCATCGACGAGACGGTCCGCTGCATCGTGGAGGAGGGATTCTCCGCCGCCACCGCCAAGCACGTGGCCGAGCGCGCGGGCGTGACCTGGGGGGTCATCCAGTATCACTTCGGGGATCGCAACGGCCTGCTGATGGCCGTGGTGGACGACGGGGTGGCCCGCCTGGTGGACAGCCTGTCGTCGGCCGATGTCAGCGAGCTGCCGCTGCGAACGCGCATCGAGGTCGTCGTCGACACCGCGTGGTGCTGTTACAGCAGCCCGACGTCGATGGCCGCCTTCGAAATCCTGCGCGAGACCCGCGGCGGCCCGGACCCGACCTCGCGGCGCCACCTGCTCGAGATGAACGCCGCGATCGGTCAGCTGGGGCGCTTGATCACCACCGATCCCGCGCATGCCGGTGTGGCCGAGGTCATTTGGGCGACGCTGCGCGGGGTGGTGCTGGCCCAGATGCTCACCGGAACCGCCATCGACTGGAGCCTGGAACGACGCGCCCTCGTCGACATGGTCACCCGTGTGCTGCAATGACCTGATGACCCTCGACGACTTCGCCGATATCGAAGCGATCAAGCAAGTCAAATACCGCTATCTGCGCGCGCTGGACACCAAGCGTTGGGACGACTTCGCCGACACGCTGGCCGAGGACGTGATCGGCGACTACGGCTCGTCGGTGGGCGAAGAACACCATTTCACCAACCGGGTCGACCTGGTGAACTACATGCGCAAATCGCTTGGACCGGCGGTGATTACCGAGCACCGGGTGACACACCCGGAGATCACCGTGACCGGCGACGAGGCCTCGGGCGTGTGGTACCTGCAGGACCGGGTCATCGTCGCCGACTTCAACTTCATGCTGATCGGCGCGGCCTTCTACCGCGACACCTACCGGCGCACCGACGAGGGCTGGAAGATCGCCGCCACCGGTTACGACCGGACCTACGAGGCGACAATGTCGTTGGCGGGCCTCGATTTCAAAGTGACGCCCGGCCGGGCGCTGGACTGACGGCTACTTGGTGATGGCGATGACGGCACCGGGCCGCAGCCATTTCATGATCGACACCAGCTGAGCGTCGTCGACCGCCACGCAGCCCTCGGTGGGTTTGTTGTCCGTGGTGTGGAAGAAGAACGCGGCTCCCCCGCCCGGGGTCTTGTTCTTGTTGACGCCCATCACGACCGCGTGCTTGTACTGCGGGATCTGCAGGTTCTCGCTGTCGCCCGTGTTGAACGGGCACTGCGCCTTCTGGCACACCTGCATCGAGTTGAACGTGGGGCTGTGGTCGTCGCCGCTCCACCAGTAGTTGGGCCCGGAGACCTGGGTGTAGGGCAGGCCGGTCCCGGGATTCGGCGCCGTACCGAACGCGGAGTCGAGGCTGTACACGCCCATCGGGGTGGCCGGCACACCGCTCTTGGCCTGCGGTGCCATCCCCGCCGAACCGACGTGGGTGGGAATGCCGGACCGCAGCGACTGCCAGCCGGTGCCGGTGCGCTGGAAGATCTCCATGGTGGCGTTCGAACCGCCGGTGCTCACCACCGAAACCACCTGGGTCGCATCGCCAACCGCGTTCGCGAACCAGGGGGCGCCGGCCGCGGCACTGATCGGCGACAGCACCACCGCGGCGAAGATCACGCACGCCGCGGCGCACAGTGAAGTGAGCAGTCGGTGCATGCACTCCATCGTCGAACAGGTGCATCTTCAGGGTCAAGTAAAGCTTTAGCTCCGGTTAGGTCACCGCGTCGTGACCAAAAGCTCACGGGGACAGCGCCGTTAGGGCATGGCAGCGGGTTCGGCCGCGCGCTCGGGGATGGCGGATCGTTCGATCGGGGGCCGAAAAAGCAAGAGGCACAACAGCAAATACAGGTATCCGAGTGACCATCCGGCCAGCACGTCGGACGGGTAGTGCACGTTCAGCGCCACCCGGGAGATGCCGACCGCCGGCACCGACACCGCCACCGCCCCAACCGCGATGCGGCGGATCACCCGGTTCATCATCGGAAAGAAGAAGCACAACACCGCGAGCAGGGCGGCCGTCGCCTCCAGTGCATGCCCGGACGGAAACGAGCTGGACGACGCGGCGATCAGCATGGTGGCCGGGCGCGGCCGGTTGACCAGGGCCTTGGCCGCCGCGGTCGCGAACTCGTTGAGCGGGCCGCACGCAACGGCCAGCACCAGCGCGGCCCGCAGCTTGCGCATCGCCAGGGCGAACACCGTCACCGCGATGCCCAGCACAGACATCGGGACCGGGCCCAACGCATAGGACACGCCCTCCCAAAACCGCAACCACATCGGGTGTTTGACCGCGAAGTCGCGGGCCGCGTTCAGCAGCGACCAGTCCATCCGGTACAGCCACGTCCACTGCCGAGCGCAACCGACCCACAGCACCGCGTACACAGCCGCGGCCAACACTGCGATCCACGCGACCACCGGCGTCCTCGGGCGAGTCATAAAACCACCGATACCAGCACCCCCGTGGTGACATGCGTGCGACCCGCGGCACCGAGTCGCTCGCACGGTCATACTGTCGATATGGCCGTCTTTGTCCGTAGGTTGTTCGGCATCGGCAAGCTGCCCGACGCGCTCCACGCCCAGGTCGAGTCGGAAGGCCTTATCCACCTCGCCGATTACGTCGCCGTGACCCGGCGCTTCAGCGGCAGCATCCCGGGCGTGCGGTTGCCGCACAGCGTCGCCAGCTACACCGGTTCGTTGGTCTTCACCTCCGAGCGGGTACTGGCAACACTGTCCATGCTGCCCCGGCTGGCCGGCCCGACCGTCAACGTTCGGTGGAACGCGCCGCAGACCGGCGCGGCGCGGGTGGAGATTTCGTCCACCGGCGTGCAGGTCGACGTCGACGTCTCCCGGGTCGACGAGAAGTTCAACGGCGAGTTGTCGCTGCACTACAAGGTCGCCATCCCGGACGAGGTGCTCGAGGGCCTGCCCCGGCAGTCGCTGGCGTTCGACATGCCGCCGGAATACGTGTTCCGCGCGGTCGGTGTTACCTATAGTCCCTGACCGTGATGCGCGGCCAGGGCGGCTGCCGCAGCACCGCCAAGCTGCCGATCACCGCGGCCAGCAGACCGGTGATCACCCCGATCAGCGCGATCCGGCCGCCGTCCACGGCCGGCGTCCAGGAGGCCTTCCCGTCGCGGATGGCGAACACCCCCAGCGGTTTGGCCACCACGATGATCGTGGTGCCGTCCGGGGTCTGATAGGGCTCGCCGTAACCGCGGCCGGCGGCGGGGTCGGCGGCCAGTTGATCGAGTACATCGGAAGGCTTCACTTCAGCACTCCCTCCTGGGCGTTCACCTGGTTCTCGGGTGTTGGCAGGATCCACGCTAGTGCGGATTTCCTAGGATGGCTGACGTGACCGGTGAGCCATTCAGCCCGCAAGAGCGGCGCGCCGTCTATCGCGTCATCGCCGAGCGCCGTGACATGCGCCGGTTCGTTCCCGGCGCGGTGGTGGACGAGGCCGTGCTGGCGCGACTGCTGCAGGCCGCACACGCCGCACCCAGCGTCGGCCTGATGCAGCCGTGGCGCTTCATCCGGATCACCGATGCGGCGCTGCGGCGGCGCATTCACGCCCTGGTCGACGAGGAACGCCCACGCACGGCCGCCGCCCTCGGCGAGCGAGCCGAGGAGTTCCTGGCGCTCAAGGTGGAGGGCATCCTCGAGTGCGCGGAACTGTTCGTGGTCGCGCTGGGCGACGACCGCGACGCGCACGTGTTCGGCCGGCGAACACTCCCCCAGATGGATCTGGCGTCGGTGTCCTGTGCGATCCAGAACCTGTGGCTGGCGGCCCGGTCCGAAGGCCTCGGCATGGGCTGGGTGTCGCTGTTCGATCCGCAACGGCTGGCGTCGCTGCTGGGCATGCCGCCCGGCGCCGAGCCGGTGGCCATCCTGTGCCTGGGGCCGGTGCCCGAATTTCCCGATCGCCCGGCGCTGGAATTGGACGGCTGGGCCGTCGGGCGACCGTTGTCGGAGTTCGTCTGCGAGAACCGATGGGGCCGGCTGCCGACGCCCTGACGCGTCGGCACTCAGGAATCGTCGGGGGAAGTTGCGGTAACGTCGCCGGTCGCAAGGCAATGTGAGAGGTGACGCAATTGGCGCCGAGCGACAAAGCGAACCAAAAACAGAACACGGGCCAAAAAGACAACGTGCTGATCGTGCACTGGCACGACTTGGGCCGTTACCTCGGCGCTTACGGCCACCCCGACGTATCGAGCCCGCGACTGGACCGCCTTGCCGCCGAGGGCATCCTGTTCACCCGGGCGCACGCCACCGCGCCGCTGTGCTCGCCGTCGCGCGGATCGCTGTTCACCGGCCGCTACCCGCAGAGCAACGGTCTCATCGGGTTGGCCCACCACGGGTGGGAATACCGCGACGGGATCCGGACCCTGCCCCAGATATTGGCCGAATCAGGCTGGTACTCGGTGCTTTTCGGCATGCAGCACGAGACCTCCTACCCGAAGCGATTGGGCTTCGACGAGTTCGACGTATCGAATTCCTACTGCGACTACGTGGTCGAGAAGGCCGAGGAGTGGCTGCGGCAAAGCGCCGAAAACCTTGACGGCCAGCCGTTTCTGCTGACCGCGGGCTTCTTCGAGACACACCGGCCCTATCCGCGGGACCGATACACGCCCGCGGACAGCGCCGAGGTGGATCTGCCCGATTACCTGCCCGACACCCCCGAGGTCCGCGGCGACCTCGCCGATTTCTACGGGGCGATCAGCGCCGCCGACGCCGCCGTCGGGCGGTTGCTGGACGCGCTGGCCGACACCGGTCTGAACGCCACCACCTGGGTGGTGTTCTTCACCGATCACGGCCCGGCGTTCCCCCGGGCGAAATCCACGCTGTACGACGCCGGTACCGGCATCGGCATGATCATCCGTCCGCCCACCAACCGGGCCGTGCCTCCCGGCGTCTACGACGAACTGTTCAGCGCGGTCGACTTGGTCCCAACATTGTTGGTGCTGTTGGGAATTGACGCTCCGGCCGACGACATCGACGGCGTCTCACACGCGTCCGTCCTGCTGGAGCCGGATCCGAAAACCGCACCGGTGCGCGATCACGTGTACACCATGAAGACCTACCACGACTCGTTCGATCCGATTCGCGCGATCCGCACCAAGGATTACAGCTACATCGAGAATTATGTGCCGCGGCCCCTGCTGGATCTGCCGTTGGACATCGAGGAAAGCCCGTCGGGGCTGGCCGTCGCTCCGTTCGTCAAGGCGCCGCGGCCCGAGCGTGAACTCTACGATCTGCGCACCGACCCCACCGAGACCAACAACTTGCTGGCCGACGACGGCGCCGGCGCGGACGAGGTCGCGGCTGATCTTGCTGTGCTGCTGCATGATTGGCGCCAGCGCACCGGCGACGTCATCCCGTCGGAGTTCGCCGGCACCCGCATCTCCGCGCGGTACACCGAAACGTATCTGCAGATCCACTTCGCCAAGCCGACCCCACGCTCGGCCATCGCCGCCGACCGGGGCATCGAGGAAGACCAGCCCACGCAGCGCTAGTTGCGGTCAGCATGACGCATAGTTCGTCGCCGCGCCGCCCGCGCGATCCCGGTTAGGCTCATCGAGTGTCCGGCGCCGCGACGTCGTATCTGGTGATCGCCACCCAGCGCAGCGGTAGCACACTGCTGGTGGAGTCGCTGCGCGCGACCGGAATCGCCGGCAATCCACGGGAATTCTTCGAGTACCTGCCGGCCACCGGCATGCCACCGCAGCCGCGGGAATGGTTCGCCGGGGTCGAGGACGAGTCGATCCTGCGTCTGCTCGATCCGCTGCATACCGGGACGCCGGACCACGCGTCGCCGCTCGCCTGGCGCGAACGCATCCGCGCCGCCGGTCGCACCCCCAACGGCGTGTGGGGCGGCAAGCTCATGTGGAACCAAACCCCGCTACTGATCCGGCGCGCGGCCGAACTGCCGGACCGCTCCGGGACCGGCCTGCGCTCGGCGATCCGCGATGTGATCGGCGGCGAGCCCGTGTACATCCACGTCCACCGCCCCGACGTGGTGTCCCAGGCGGTGTCCTTCTGGCGTGCCGCGCAAACCCGGGTGTGGCAGGGCCACGCGGACCCCGAACGCGACTCACGCGCCTGCTACCACGCCGGAGCGATCGCGCACGTCATCGAGAACCTGCGACGTCAGGAAGACGGGTGGCGCGCCTGGTTCGCCGAGGAGCACGTCACGCCCATCGACATCGCGTATCCGGTGTTGTGGCGCAACCTGACGACGATCGTTGCCACCGTTCTCGAAGCGCTGGGGCTCGATCCCACGCTGGCGCCACCCCCGATGCTGCAACGGCAGGCCAACAGCCGCTCCGACGAGTGGGTCGAGCGCTATCGCAGGGAGGCGCCGCTGCTGGGGCTACCCAGCTGAGCGGCTCGAGCCTCCCACCTCGGCGACGACGAACACCCGCCGGAACGGGAAGATCGTCGTGCCGTCGGATCGGGGCGGGTAGGCGTCGCGCAGCAGCGGGATCAGCTCCTCGCGGAACTGCTCCCAAGTCTCGTCGTCGAGCCGCTCGCGTACCGGAACCAGCGCCGTGCCGGTGATCCATTCCAGCACCGGGTGCTCGCCGGTCAGCTGGTGCAGATAGGTGGTCTCCCACACGTCGACCTTGCATCCCGCGTCGAGCAGCAGATTGGCGTAGTGCGCCGGCGGCTGAACCACCGCCCCTACCCGAAAGGGTATGTCGCGCAGCAACTTCGCGTACGGCTCCCGTCGGGCCAGTGCCCGCACCGCCGCGTAGGACGGCGACTCGAAATTGCCCGGCATCTGGACACCGATCCACGATCCGGACGCCAGCTCCCCCGCCCACCGGAGCAGCAGGTCGGCGTGCTCGGGCACCCAGTGCAGGGCCGCGTTGCTGACCACCACGTCGGTGTCGGGTTTGGGCTTCCAGTCGCGCAGGTCGCCGGTGACCGCGTCGATGCCGCGCTCCTTCGCGGCGGCCACCATCTCCGGCGAGCTGTCCATCGCCTCGATCACCGCGTCGGGCCAGCGCCGGGCCAGATACTTCGTCAGGTGGCCGGGGCCGCAACCGAGATCGACGACGCGACGCGCCCGGTCGGCCCCCACCCGCGACAGCAGATCGTAGAACGGGCGGCCGCGCTGGTCGGCGAAGGCCAGGTAGACGTCCGGATCCCACATGTCGATCCTCCCGTTCCTCGCACCGCCGCTAGCAAACCGTATATCTCCCATGGTGCGCCGACGCGTCTCGACTGGTCCCGGATAGCACCACTATGACCCGAAACCGGTCAAACGCCCAGGAAACGCGCGCCCGTCCGGCTACCATCGGCGTTCGTGGCGACCGACTCAGATCCGATCGACCCGCCCATCCCCGTTCCGGACGTCCCCGGCGCCGATCTATCGGCCGGCGCCGGCGGATTACCCCCCCACTCGGCGTTGTCGCCACGTCAGCGAATGGTAGTCGAGGCATCCGCCTTCGGCGATCTGGCCCTGCGCACTTGGGTGGCCTCGCTGCTCACCACCACGGTGGCGCCGTTCGTGGTCGCCAACACCCTGCGGCAGTCCGATCCCGCCGCCGAGCGGGGCAACCTCGACTTCTACGCCGAGTTGGGCGCGGCCGCGGACCCGGCGCGATCCTTTCCGCCACCCACCGGGGTGCCCGAGGTCACGTCGCGGCGGGCCAGTCCCCTGGCTGAGTGGATCGCGCGCGGCACCGTCGACAACATCGCGTTCCCCAGCAGCTTTACGGCAATCAACCCCGCCATGCGCGCGCAGTGGGACGCTTGGGGATCCAACAACATCGTGCGCGCACAGCATTGGCGCCACGACGACGGACCACGTCCCACCCTGTGCGTCATTCACGGCTTCATGGGATCGTCGTACCTGGCCAACGGCCGGTTCTTTTCGTTGCCCTGGTACTACCGGGCGGGCTACGACGTGCTGATGTACACGTTGCCCTTTCACGGCAAGCGGGCCGAAAAGTACTCACCCTTCAGCGGTTTCGGCTATTTCGCCGGTGGGCTGAGTGGTTTCGCCGAGGCCATGGCCCAGGCCGTGCACGACTTCCGTTCCATCATCGACTATTTGCACCACACCGGGGTTGACCGCATCGCGCTGACCGGGATCTCGCTGGGCGGCTACACCTCGGCGCTGGTGGCCTCGGTCGACGACCGGCTCGAGGCCGTCATCCCCAACTGTCCGGTGGTCACCCCGTCGACGTTGTTCGACGAATGGTTCCCGGCCAACGTGCTGGTCCGGTTGGGTTTACGCCTCTCCGACATCGGCCAAGACGACCTTGCGGCCGGGCTGGCCTACCACAGCCCGCTCAATTACCGGCCGCTGGCGCCCCGGGACCGCCGGATGATCATCACCGGACTCGGTGACCGGATGGCGCCGCCCGACCACGCCGTCAAGCTATGGCAACACTGGGATCGGTGTGCGCTGCACTGGTTTCCGGGCAGCCACGTGATTCACGTGAGCCAGCTGGATTACCTGCGCCGGATGACCGCGTTCCTGCAGGAGGTCATGTTCTGACCACCTCGACGGTGTCGGCGGCGTCGGTCTCGGCGAGCGAGGCCCGATCGGCGGCACCGGCCAGGGTGGGCCAATAGAGCTGCGAGAGAAGCTCATTCGGCACGGCGGTGTGTCCGTCCAGCCGCCGCGTGGACAACAGGTCCAGCGCCGTCAACGCGGGCAGGTGATTTCCGCGCTGCGGGGTCAACCCGTCCACCGGCGCCTTGCCGTCCGGGCCGGTGTCGGTTTGCAACGCACAGGCCACCGCAACGGTGGGCCGGCTTTTGTCGCCGGCGATTTCCAGCGCGGTACAGGTTTCGCGGGCCGAATACGACCGGATCGCCTCCAAGGTCTCCGGCAGTGCGTCGTCGACCTGGATTTGGTACGCGGCGAGGTAATCCGAGGCGCCGCGCTGCACTCCCCGCCACCTCTCGCGGGGGTTTGAGGTCAACAGCCGGGGCGCGTCGTCGGCCGCGACGGTGGTCGCTTCCCAACCGATCTCCCGTAGATGGTCGGCCAGCCGGCGTGCCGCGACCTGTGCGGTCTCGTGCAACGGGATTCGCGATGAGCGCGCCTGCAGCGCAGCGAGATTGTCGGGCGCCGACACGGTCAACCCGATCCAGGTCTCGCGTCGCGATGCGTCGGAGGCGTTGTCGCGGCTGGTGATTCGCAGCTTGTCCACCCGGATGCCGTAGCGGTCCAGGTAGCTCGCGATCAGCGGGAGCGGCAGCACATCGGGATCGTCCCCCGGGGCGCCGAGGCGAATGAGGGCGGTTGCCGCCGTGTCGGATGTGCTTACGGGAACCGCATTGCCGCGTTGGATCATCGCCAGGCGCCGGCGCAGGATGGTGGTGAAATGCAGACCGCCCCACCAGCCGAACAACACGATCACGATGGCGGCCGCGATGCCGAGCAACCAGTAGTCGCGGGGCGTATGCCACGGGTAGGCCATGACCGCGGGCACAATGGCCAGCAGCGCCAACGTGATTCGAGCGCTGCCGACGGTCGGCATCCGGTGCTTGCTCACGGGGTGGGGTCCTTTCGTCGGCGTGCGGCGATTGCGGTGACCGCGCCGGCCACCGCGACCAGCACGGCCAGCGCGGCGGTGCCGGCCACCGCGACGGTCCGGGGTTTTGTGTCCTTGGGCGCCGGTGCCGGCGGCACGGCGACCGGTTTCACCGATGCGCCGCCGGGCTGATTACCGGCGGGGAGTTGCCAGGTCAGAGCCGCCACCGGATCCACGCTGCCGGTACCGACCACGTTGGACGGGTCGCGGGCGCCGTTGTGCGCGGTTGCGGTGATGCGACGCAGCACCGCTGTGGCGTTCAGGTCGGGGTATTTGCTGCGGACCAGCGCCGCGACGCCGGCCACGTAGCCGGCCGCATAACCGGTTCCGGAAAGTGCGGCGAGTTGCTGGTGCTCGTCGGGCAGGCCGTTGGCCAGTCCGCCGCCGTCGGCGTTGCCGATCGACACGATGCGTTCGCCCGGCGCGGCGACACCCACCCACGGCCCCGCCACGGTGAACTTCGACGGCTGGCCGTCCGGGGTCAGCGACGCCACCGAGAGCACGTAGGGCTGCCACCACGACGGGATGGACACCGACGTGACGCCGGCCCAATTGCGTGGATCGCTCGGGCGGCTCAGGTCGGTCAGCGGATTGGACTCACACGAGGTTCCGCCGCCGGCTCCGGTTGGTCCGCTGTCGCCCGCGCCGGCCACGATCACTGCGTCCTTGTCCACCGCCGCGTACCGCACCGCGGCCCCGAGGGCGGCCTGGTCGACGGGCCGGTCGACGGGCATGCAGGTGGCCGAGCCGATGTCGATCACCCGGGCACCGAGGTCTGCCGCGTGCACGATCGCCCGCGCGAGGGTCGAAACCTCGGCCGACACCCGAACCATCAGCGGATCGCCGCCGGGCGTCCGCGGCGAGAACTTGGCCGACGTCGTCCGTAGCGACACCACCCGCGCCGCGGGCGCCACGCCGGAGAACCCGTCGTCGGCCGACGGCTGGCCGGCGATGATCCCGGCCACCAGGGTTCCGTGCCCGTCGCAGTCGGTCAGCCCGTCGGTCGTCTCCACGAAGTCACCGCCCGGTTCGACGTTGGGCAGCCGAGGGCCTGGCCGCACCCCGGTGTCGAGCACCGCCACCAGCTGCCCCTCACCGCGCGAGAATTGCCATGCCGCAGGCAGGTTCAGCACCGACTGGCTGGGGGCGATGGCGCCGGGATCGCTGCCGGGCACGACTCCGGACGTGCTGCAGGGTCCGCGCTGTTCCATCGGCTGCCCGGGCCCCGGCGTCCCGCCGGGCGGTGGGACGCCGGGATCGACCGTCGGCGGGCTGATCGCGAACGCCGGCGGACTCGTCCACGTCGCGGCGGCCGGCAGCAACGCCAATGCCGCCGCGACGCAGGCTGATGCCGGCCGAATCATCGATTGAGCACCCAGCCGAACAGGCCCACCACGAACGCCATCACGGGGATCAGCGACGCGTCGAGTCCGGTCGCGACGAAGCCGACCAGCCTGCGCACCGGCAGCGAATAGCTTTCCGGCGCGGCGATACCCGGGTTCAGCGCCACCACGATCCACACCGACACGAGCGCCAGCAGCACCAGCACCGCGCCCAGGGCGGCGGCGTAACGTCCGGTCGACGTGTAGAGGACCAGCAGCACGCCGGCGGTCAGGAAGGGCTGGGCGAGCAGCCACGCCTTGCATGCGGCCGAGTCCCACACCCGGGCGCGCAGCACGGACGTCGCGGCGGTGGCCGCCACCACGTACCAGCCCGCACCGCTGAGCGTCTCGGGCCGCAGCGCGATCGCGACCGAGCCCAGGACGCTGAGAAGTACTGCGGCGGCGATGAATCCGCTCTGATGCGCGTCGCTGATCCGGACCCGGCGCGGCAGGTCCTCGAGCACCCGCAGCGACGGCGCCGACGGCGTGGGGTCCCCGGGCGCCGGGATGACCGGCAACGGGAAGCGCGCCCACAATGCGGACAGCTGCGCCGCCTCGATGGTGACCAGCAGCGCCGCCACGACCAGCCCGCAGCCGATGGCGATCGGCCTGAGGTGCCAGAGCAATTCGGCGCCCGCGGCCAGCAGCACCCCGGCGCCCACCACCGCGGTCGCGGTGAAGAACCCGGCGATGCGTTCACGCTCGGCGCTGGGCGCCATCAACGCGATTAACGACCACGCGGTGACACCGGCGGCGGCCAGCGTCAACTGGGCGGGGCCGAATTTGCCCGGCACGGCCAGCGCCAGGGCGGCGGCGATGGGAACCAGTGCGGCGATGGCGAGCGCCATTCCGGTGCGCGCCGAGCGCGCGGTGACCAGCAGGCCGACGATCGCGGTCAACGCCGCGACCGCGCTGACGGCGACCAGTCCCAGCAGCGCGCCGGTGGCCACCCGGTAGGTGACCGACAGGCCGGTGGCCAGGAACACCACCGCGATCGCCGCGGCCAGAGCGCCACGCTGGACATGCGTTGTGCCCCAGGGCTTGAGCCGGGACGTGGAGAAGATCATGGCCGCGTCGGCGATGTCCTCGACGATGCCGGGCGCGGCCGGACCGGCCGGCACCGCCTGCAACGCCAGCAGGTCACCGTCGACGACGCCGACCGTGTCCAGGCTGGCGTCCAGGCTGAACGGCGCGCCACCGATGGGCGCCAGGCTCAGCTGGGTCGCCGCGCCGATCTCGGCGGCACCGCGCCCGGCGGCGCCGTCATCCGAGTCACCGATCGTTGCGGCGGGAACCACCAGACGCTGGACGGCGGGCAGGATTTCGCGCAGCGGCAGCTCCGCGGGCAAGGCCATTTCCGTCAACCTGCTGTCCGCGAGAATTGCCACGCGGACGATCGGCATGACGGTTCCGGACGTCACCGGACCCTCGAAAAGTGTTGTGGCCGTTGCTCGAACATCGTGCTCTCTTCTCTTTTACTATGTGTGTTGGACGGAGAAATCTCGGGCCAGCCGGTGTTCGGAGAACCATCCGGCGTCTGGCAGTAGGGCGGTCAGTTGTTCAATCGCGACGGCGATCGCGAAGGGTGTTCCGGGCGCGAAGGTTGACACCCACTCGCCGTCGAACGCGCGGGACGGACTGACCACCACCCGCCCCTCGCGTGCGTCGACGATGCTCAGCCCCACCTCGCTGGTGGAGTGCCGGCCGTCGCGGTGGCAGCCGGCAACGATCTCGACGTAGCTGCGAGGTCCGTTGAACACCGATTCCACCACCCGTCGTGCCGATTGCGGAATACCTAGGAAGTCAAGCACTTCGGTGAGCGGGGCGCCCGAACGCAGTCGTTCGTCGGCTCGGGCACCGACCCGCGTCGGCAGGCTGAACTCGTCGAACCGGGCGGGCGGGCGCTGCGCCAGGCCGACGGTGAGCACCGGGACCAGCGCACGTGGATCGTCGATGTCCATCGCGGTGAACGTGATCAGCTGCGCGCTGCGCAACGCGACCACGGTGAGCGACGGCTTGCCGGCCACCCCGGTGCGCTGCGCGACGACGCCGCGCAGCAACTCCGCACCGCTGCCCTCACCGGTTTCCTTGGCGGGGCCGACATAACGCAAGTCCAGCCACCGCTCGGGAAAACACACCACTTTGATCCACTCTGCCACCGCAGGGTTGACGAGTCCGCCTTCCGAGACCAGACCGAGATCGATCAGCTCAGCCTTCTGACGGTCGAGGAACGCGTTGCGTTCCGCGGCATCACGATAGGGCGAGGTGATTGCCAGCACCCAGGGAAAGCTCCCCGCCCCAATCGTTTCCGCGATGAACCACGCGTGATCGACCGTCAGCTCGACGGCGTTGGGTGACGCGTTCATTCAGCTGCGGACTAACCGCCCCATTTGGCGGCTTCGGCCTGGTCGCGCGCCAGCATCGACATGGTGTTCGCCTCGTGGGTGCTCGCCATCGACTGGTATGCGCGCACCAGGCTTTCCATCGCCTGGTTCCACTGGGCCTGCCACACCTGGTAGGTCATACCGGTGTCACCCTGCCAGGCGTTGGACAACGTGGCCTGCTCGCTGGCGATATCGGAACCGAGCCCCTGCATGGTGCCGGCGTAGCCGGACATGTCGGCGGCGTGGCTCAGCATCGCCGGGTAGTTGTACATGATCTGCGACATGACAAGTCCTTTCGCGGTTGCTATCGGTGAGATCAGAATGCGGTGTAGCCGGATGCGGCGGCGGCGTCCGCGGCCACGTAGGTCCCGGCGGCGTCCCCGAGGTTGGCCTGGGCGATGTCCAGCAGGGTGTTGACACGCGCGGCGACCTCGACGAACCGAGCGTGCGCGGCCTGGAAGGCGGCCGATGACTCGCCCTGGTGGAACGCCTGCGCCGACATCGCCTCCTGCTCGGCCTGGCTGATCGTGCTCCGCATCAGCGCCGCCTTGGCGCTGAAGGCCGACTGGGCGGCTACCAACTGCGGAATGTGAGCGTCCAACATACTCATGTTGATTCCTTTCTGTTGCGTCCGTTGGGGTTTCGGTAATTCACCTGCATCTGGCTGACCGCCTCACCCCCCTTTCCCCGGCTCGGCCGGGCCCGCTTCGTTACCGGCTTCGTGCTCCCAGGTGCCGGGCACCATCGGCATGCGCGGGCCGCCGCCGAAGTCGTCGTCGGCCAGCTTGGTCAATCCGGCCGCCTGAAACGCCTTGTGTCGCTGCGTGGTTCCGGTGAACCCCAGCGGACCGGCCCCCTGGGCGGACACGAGGGCCGCGGCCAGCTCCTCCTCGTCGCCGAAATCCGGCGGGACACCGAAATCGGAGTCCATATCCGCGAACTCGTCGGCGTGGTCGTGCAGTGCGCCGCGGCGCCGGCGCCGCGCCCGGGACTCGGCCCGGCTCGCCGCCGCGGCACCGGCCGCCGGGATGGTCGCCGCCGGAGCCTTGGCCCCGCCGCGGCCAGTCAGGGTGGGGCCGACGCCGGCGTCGGGGTCACCGCCCATGGCGATCAGGTAGGCGAAGTTGCCGGCCGCGGCCGCGGGCGCCGGCGCGGCGGGCGCACCGGATCCCGCGGCAACCGTGCCGGCCGGGGCCCCGGCCGGCGTCGCCACCGTCGGGGCCAGCGCGACCGCCGGCAGCATGGACGGCTTGTTCGACGTCAGCACAGGCGCCACCACGGCGGGGGCGGCGTCCGGCACGGCCTCGACGACCGGCGTGGTGAGCAGGGAGCTGAGCCCGATGCCCAGCAGTAGCGGGATCAGGAACGGTGCGGTGAGGATCGCACCCCAGGTCGGCCAGCCGACGGCATTGAAGAACACCTGGTAGGCAACGAAGAACAGCAGCGGCCCGTTGGCCGCCAGGAACGCCGGCAGATTCGAGAAGAAGTTCTGCATCATCTGCTGGATGTTCTGGAAGAAGTCCTGCAGGAACTTCGACAGCTGCTGGATGAAGTTCTGCCACCAGTCCCCGGGGCTGTTCTGCGTGGCATTGGACACCAGGCTGTTGGTCTGGCCGCCGGGATTGACGATGGCGGGCGCCGCTGTGGTGCGCGGCGCCGCGGCCAAAGCCGAGCCCGACACGGCCTGGTAGGTCCCCATGGTGGTGGCCGCCTGGACCCACATCCGCGCGTAGTCGGCCTCGTTGACCGCGATCGGAATGGTGTTGATGCCAAAGAAATTCGTTCCCACCAGCACTGCGTGCACGGTGTGATTGGTGGCCAGTTCCGCCAGCGTCGGCATGGCGGCCAATGCGGCCGTATACGCCGTCGCCGCGACCTCCTGCTGCGCGGCGGCACCCGCGCTGTCGACGGTGGCCTGCTGCAGCCACGCCAGGTACGGCACGTGGGCCGCCACATACTGCTCGGCACTCGGCCCCTCCCAGGCGCCGGCCTGGGCCTCCCCCAACAACCCACTGAGTTCGGCTGCCGCCGAGGCGTATTGGGTGCTCAGCGAGGTCCAGGCGCCGGCGGCCGCCAACAGCGGCCCCGGGCCCGGACCGGCGCTGAGCAACGCCGAATGCACCTCGGGTGGCGAAGCCATCCAGAAGGGTCCGAAGGGGGATGTCATGGTCAGGCGCCCGCGATGCCAAACGTCGCAGCGGCCGCGGTGTCGCCCGCGAGATAGCTTGCGCCGGCCTGCCCGACGCCGACGCCGGCGCGGCCAAGCTCTTCGACGCCCTGCGCGGCCATGGCGGAGTGCTCCTGGCCCTGGGCGCTGAATCCGACGGCCGTTTGCAGCGATACCGGATCGACCGCCGGCGGCACCACCGCGGTGATCGCCGGTGCCGCCGCCGCATGCGCGGCCGCCAGCCGTGCCGTGAGGGCCTCCACCGCCGCGCTGGTCGCGGCCAGTCCCTCGGGAACCACTCGTAGGGTCATGGCTACTCCTTTCCTGGTCCTTCTGTTCGGACTTGGATAAACTTCAGTGGGCGAAACCGTCTGCAGCGCCCTCTATCACGGACTCCCCGACCAATGGGTTGACCAACTGCACGTATGTCGGAGCATCGCTGTCGCCCAGCAGGATCGCCCGCCCGGCGGGCAACCGGCCGAACCGTTGACCACGAATCTTGCCGCTGTCCTGCGGGTTACCCGCCAGCATCAACGTGGTCGCCTGCAAGTCGTTGAACCGGCGCAGCAGCGGGTTGGTCATCAACGCGTGCCCCGATCCGGTGGCGCGTGCGGTGACGATCACCCGCAGCCCCAGATCGGCTGCTTGCGAAAGCAATCCGATCAGCGGAGACCACGGGCGCTGCCCGACGTAGGGGCCGCTCATCGCCGGCGAATCCGATATCTGGTCGACGTCGTCGATGATCAGATAGTGGGTGTGGCCCGCATACCGCCAATGGGCCAGCTCCCCGGGCGACAGGCCGGCCGGTGGCCGGCGCGATTCGATCAGGTTGGCCAGCCCCAGCATCGCCGGGATGATGCGGTCGATGTTGGCGGTGTACTCGTTGTCGGCGAACAACGGCTCGTCGACGAGGTGCAGCCGCCGATCCAGCACCGTGAAGGCCACCTGATCGGGGGTGGAGTGCTCGCGCACCGTGCGAATGAGGTGACGCAGCAGGGTGGTCTTCCCGGACTTGCTGTCGCCGAACACCATCAGCAGCGGATCCTCGGCGAAGTTGACCACCACCGGCGCGAGATCTTCCTCGCGCTGACCGATGACGACCTGCTCCGGCCCGCGATACAGCGACCCGACCGACTCTGGCACCAGGTTGGTCGGCAACAGCCGCACCGGCGGTGCGGTCAGGCCCGGGTAGCGCGCATTGAGTGCGGCCACCTGGTCCAGCTCCGGAGCGGCGAACAGGAAATGCTCCGCGGCCATGGTCAATCCACGGCCGGGCTGATCGTGCGGCACCGCCTCGGCGGGCCGACGCAGCGCGCCGACCAGCCGCACGTTGCTGTCCCGCGGGTCGTGCAGCTTGAGTTCGAGCCGCAATCCGAGGCCGTCGCGCATGGCCAACGGCACCTCAAGCCAGCTGGGGGTGGTGATGACGACGTGGATCCCGTACGCAAGACCGATGTTGACCAGCTCGCTAACCCTGGCCAGCAACGGGTTTCGGGTGTTGAACTGGTCGGTGTTGTCCCGGCCGAACGCGTAGAGGTTGTCGATGACCAGGAACACCTCGCCGAACCCGTCGTCAGGGGCAGCGCCGTGCTTATCCCGGAACGCCTCTCGTCGCTGGCGCGACAGCAGCAACTGTTCGAGTTCTCCGAAGGTGCGCCGGATGCGTTCGGGCTCCAGCGCCGAGGCCACGCTGCCGACGTGGGCCAGGTCTTCGAGCGCCCGCAGCTTGCCGCCGCCGTAGTCCAGGCAGTAGAAGGTGACCTCGCGCGGCGAGTGCAGGTTGGCCGCGGAAAGGATGAACGTCTGCAGCGCGGTCGATTTGCCCGATTTCGGGCCGCCGTGGATCACCATGTTTCCGGCCGACGAGGCGGCGTCGAACACCAGCGGGTCGCGGCGCATCTCAAACGGCTTGTCGATCTCGCCGAGTGGCCACTGCCACTGCCGGGGCGGCACGCCGGCGCGGGCCAGCATGGCGGTCAACGGGATCGGCTCGTCCAGCGGCGGCAGCCACAGCTGCGGCGCCCGCGGGCCGTAGCCGGCCAACTGGTCGCCGATGGTGGCGATCAGCTTGCGCGGCGGCCCGGTCAGTTCGTCTTCCTCGGCGGCGGTGATCACGGTGTCCTGATCCGGTTCGACGCGCCCGGCCGTGAACAGCTTCGGCTCCGGAATAGACGGCGCCACAAAGGATTTGGCCTTCTTCGGCGGGTCGTAGATGCCGTCGACATAGGTGCTGCGGAACTTGATCGGGGTCGCCCCCGGGGCGGGCACCAAAAAGCCCAAGCCCTTGTGCTCCTTGCCGGATTCGATGTGATAGGCGTCCTCCACGCCGATGATCTGGCGGGAAACGCTGGGGCTGGCCACCTTTAAACCGATGCGGTAGGAGGTGTTCTTGTCGATGTCCTTGATCTTGCCGACATCCAGCGTCTGCGACGCGAACAGGATGTGGATGCGGAACGAGCGGCCTTTACGCGCAACGTAATCGAACAGCTCCGCGTACTCCGGGTGATCGGCCAGCATCAGGGTGAACTCGTCGGCGACCACGAACAGCGTCGGAATCGGCGGCAGGTCATGCCCGGCGGCGATGGCGGCCTCGTACTCCACCACCGAGTTGAACGCGCTGCCCTGGACCTGGCGGCCCGCTTCCCGGAGCAGCGTCTCCCGGCGAGCCACCTCGCCGCGCAGCGTGTCGGCGAACCGGTCGGCCAGTGACTTCTTCTCGGCCATGTTGGAGATCACGGCGACCACTTGCGGGAAATTACGGAAGCTGTCGGCGCCGGCCTCACCCTTGAAGTCGGCATAAATGACGATCAACCGATCCGCCGAGTGAGTCGTCAACAGCGACAACAGGATCGACATCAGGGTCTGGGACTTACCCGAACCCGTCATACCGATCATCAGCCCGTGCGGGCCCATGCCGCCCTCGGCTTCGTCCTTGAGGTCGAACATCAACGGCTCACCGGTCGCGGTGACCCCGATCGGAACGCGCAGCTCGTCCTCGCGGCGGCGCGGCGCCCACAGCGTCGGCACGTCCAGCGCCGAGGCATCCGAAATGCCCAGCATCGTGGTGAACGTGGCACCGCGGGTGGCCGCGGAGCGCAGGCCGGTGTGGGTCGGGTTGGAGTCCCAGCGTGCCAACTGGCGCGCCAAATGCGCGGCCTCGTCGGCGTCGAACTGGTCGGCGTTGTCGATGTAGGGCTGCCAGCCGCCGGTCTGCCAGCGCTCGATGGCGACCGCGCGGCCGCCGCCGTCCCGCCCGGAGACGCGCAGGATCGGCTTTTCCGGATCCGAATACTGCTCACGGTTCGGCGCCGTGGCGCTGCGCTGCACGACGGTGACACCCGCGCGGCCCAGCGCCAGCGTCGACGCGTTGAGGTCGTAGTCGGGGTCATCGATGACGATCAGCAGGTGACGGAGCGCATCGGCGGGCTCGCCGGTGAACGCCGGACGGTCGACCAGAGCCGAACCCAGGCTGGCGACCAGGTCGTCGGCGCTGGTCGACATGAACCGCGCCGGCCCGACCCCGTCGAGCTCACCCGGAATGTCGATGTGCGGCAACCACTTCAGCCAGGACCAGTCCGGGCTCTCCAGATTCGGGGCCACCAGCGCGATCCCGAGCACGGTCGGGTCGTGCCAGGTCACCGCCTGAGCGACCCAGGCGCGCAACGCCGCCCGCGCCTCGTCTTCCGCGCCCAGCACGGTGATCCGGGAGACCTTGGTCAGGTCGATTCCGGTCGGCACGTCGCGCACGGTGCGATGGGTGTCGAGCAGGCTGCGTAACGCGCTGTGCGACACCGGCTCCAGGTCGATTTCGTCCGCGGTGTCATTGACCCGCAGGGCGGTGGCCAGCGGCACCTGGTGGCGGCCGGCCCGCAGCACCAGGAAATCAGGATCGTGCGGGTCACGCTCCCACTGGCGACGCGATCCCGGCACGGTCGCCAGCGCGGACGGCTCCGGGTGGGACCACTGCGCCGCGGCGCGCTGCGCGGTGGCCTGGGTGCGGATGTTGTCCCGGACCACCGACAGGTAACGCAGGTAATCGGCGCGCTCGGCGTCGACCTCCTCGGTGCGCATCTTGTTGTCGCCACCGCGATACATGGCGGTGGCGGCGAGCAACAGCACGAACGGGAAGAACAGGGTCTGCGGGGAGATCAGCCGCATTCCGGTGGCGAACAGGGCGACGATCATGCCGACGATCAGGATCACCAGCACGTAGGGCATCGCCCGGCGCAGGAACGACGGCGGAATCACCCGGGGCAGTTCGGGTGGTGCCTCGATGGCGATGGTCCCCTTGCGGGTGACCGGCGGCGCCAGGCGCCGGCGCGCTTCGAAGATCAGTCGGCTCATCGGGGGGCTCCCTCGGCAGATGCCACACGGCCGGGCTTCTGATCGGGCGTCAACCCGTCATGTGCCAGCAGCGCGTCGGCGCGCGATAACGTCGGACCATTCGCGAACAGCGACAACACCGACCACGGAACGGGGACCGGTGATCCGTTAAGGCCAAGGGCCTCAACTGTTTTGCCGTGTCCGGCGGCGGAGTGCTCTGACTCGTTGTCGATGCCGTAGCGGACACCGGTGTCAGAGACCCAGAACAACGACCCGGTGCCCGGCGAGTCCGGGCCGCCGCCGACGGTCTGGGTGAAGTAGCCGGTGCCCGGAGCCAAAGCGACGCGGGTGGCCACTAAACCATTCGTCGCGGCGCCGCCGCCCACCAGATCGACGGTGCGGATCGACTCCGCGATCGGCAGCGCCGAACCGGACATCAGGTTCAGCGAGCTGGTCGCGGCCCCGGCCGGCTTGCTCCAGTAGGCGCACGTGACGGGGGACTTGCCCGCGTCGACCACGCTGACCTGTTGATCCGGGTACCGCGCGGTGTCCAGCATCCGCGACACCGGCAGCTTGGCCACCGCGTCGGCGCCCAGCCGGGGCGGTTGGTCCAGCCCATAGGAATTGGTGTTGCGCAGGATCGCGGCGAGCACCGGTGAGATCTGCTGAAGGCCGTCGGGCAGCACCGCGTAGTAGCGCGGTGCACCCGAGGAACTCTGATCCAGGGCGTAGGAGACCACCACCGCCCCGATCGGTGCCGGCACGCTGAACGGTGCCGGCGCGCCGGCGTTCGGGATGGCGGGCGCCGTCAGCGCCGGCCCTTCCGGTATCGCGTTGAACAAGCCCAGCGCGATGGGCCGGGGCGCGGGCACCTCGGAGTTGTTCTGCGCCAGGCCGAGTGCGTTCGTGATCGCGTGGTCGGTCAGGTTGATCTGCGAGCGCCTGCCTTCCCACAACAGCCAGGTGCTGCCGTCCCGCTCGACGAGGATCGCCTGCTGCGACGGGAGCGTCGCCGCGCGCGCACCGCTGCTGTCCGGCCGGCCCGCGATCACCGTGACCCCGGTGCTGTGGGCGGCGTGCCCGCCCTGGGCCGGCTCGCTGACGGCGTCGCACACCGTCCAGTTCGCGTCGTGCGAGGGGTTTTGCACCATGCGCTCCGGCGCACCGGGGATGCCGATCAGGTTGCCACGCGGAAAGCGATCCAGCTCACTGCTTTTCACCATGGTGGGATCGACCGCGTGGCCGGTGATCAGCCGGGCTGACGTCAAGTTGAGCACCGGGTGCAGGTCGTCACCGACACGGACATACAGCGCGGCGGTCGAGCGGTCGGCCAGTACGGCGTTGGTGCCCACCGTGCCGCTGGGCCGGATCAGTGAGAACACGAAGCAACCCGCCAAGCCGGTGACCAGCAGGACCGCGCCCATGGCCACCGCGCGTGACTGCGTGCGCAGCGGGTCGACCAGCATTCTGGTGTCGTGCAAGGCGATACCCGAGGCGATCCGGCGCATCACGAACCGCCAGCCGGTGACCTGGTGGCGGGTGACGAAACCGCGGCGGTACTCGACCTGGTCGGGGTTGTCGTTGACCGGCGTGCGGGAGGTGAACGAACGGCGTTCGTCGGACTCGTTGTTGGAGCTCATGCCGGCACCGACAGGCCAAGGCCGCGCAGCAGCGGCTCAACCGAACGTGCGACGTCGTCGTCGGTGATCGTCATCAGCTCCTCGTCACTGAATTCGCCGGTTCCGGCGTGTTCCGAATGGTCGAGCCGGAACTCTCGCTCTTCCTCGGAGCGTTCGACGATGTTTCGGACGAATCGACCGTTACCGGCGATGTCCAGGTTGCGTCGCGAGATTCCGTTGGCATCCGGGGTCGACTCGGTTGCCAACTTCGTGAACAGCGCCTCCATGTGTTGCAGCGCAGCCTGTTCGAAGATGCTGTCGCGCTGCTCGGCCATTGTGTTCGCGATCTCGACCAACTCCGACGGCGCGTAGGAAGGGAAGTCGATGTTGCGGGTGAACCGAGAACGCAAGCCCTCGTTGGTATCCAGGAACTTGTCCAGGTCCGCACGGTATCCGGCGATGATGACCACCAGGCGGTCGCGGTCGTTCTCCATGCGCGCCAGCAGGGTGTCGATGGCGACCAGGCCGAAGTCGTTCTTGGCGCCCGTGGCAACCAGCGCGTAGGCCTCGTCGAGGAACAGCACGCCGTCCAGCGCGCTGTCGATGATCGCGTTGGTCTTGGCCTCGGTCTCGCCGATGTGCTGGCCGATGAGGTCGGCGCGGTGGACCTCTCGAATGTTTTCCCGCTTCAAAAGCCCCAAGCCGCAATAGATTTTGGCGACCACGCGGGCGATCGTGGTCTTACCGGTTCCGGGCGGCCCGGCGAAGACCAGGTGGTGGGCGCGCTGCGCGACCGCGAGGCCACGCTGCTTACGAACCAGCTCCATGGCGACCGAACTCTTCAGCCGCGACACCTGGTTCTTGACCTCATCGAGTCCGATGAACTCGGCCAGCTGACGCTCGGCCTCGTGCAGCAGCACCGCCTTGCGTTCGTGTGCGGCAGGGTCGACGAAATCCTCTGCGCTGGGCTCGGTTTCGACATCCCAGGGATCGGTGCGGGCTTCGATGCGGGCCGCCGTGGTGGTCACGATGCCGAAACTGGTGTCGGTCAGGGCCTGTTCGACTTGTTCGTTCTCGGGATGAGCGGCATACAGATCCTGCAGCACTTCGCTTGCCGAGTCCTCGTCCACATGCGCGCGCAGCACCAGCGCCTTGGCCAGCGCGCCGTCGACGGCGGCCACCGCGACGGGACCGTCGGGCTCCTCCAGATACGACAACGAGGGGGCGAACATGCCAAGCCGGGCCAGGGCGGTGCCCAGGGCGATTTTAGCGGCGTGCGAGAACGCGTCGTCGAGGTCCGCGTCGTTGACGATCGGGGTCAGCAGCTTGACGACGTCCGACCAGCGCTCGGCGCGGTAGTTGATGACGACGGACACCCAACGGGCCTCGCGCCAGTTCGGGCGGCCGGCGGTCAGGCGAGCGACGATCTGGTCGGCGTCAGCAAATCGCCCGGCCGTTGCCAGCGACGCCGCGTAGGCGAGATGGAAGTCGTCCGGTGCCTCTGCGCGAAACTGTAGATACAGTCCGGTGTCGTAGCGGAAGCCCAACGACCCGGGCGCCAGATCGACCTGGCGCTGTAGCGTGCCCGCCGTCGCTGCGGTGCGCGACACCGACTCGAGCACCCGCAGCGACACGTCGCCGGCCGCCGCCAGGCCCGTCCACGCGTCGCACTGGTCGTGGGCGATGCGGGTCAGCGCGGTGAAACCGGAGCGAGCGGCGGTCAGATCGGCGGGACGCTGACGTTGGTAGACGACCACACCCAGAGCGCGGCAGCAGGTGGCGAACCGGCTGACGACGTCCTCGTCAACCCGCGCGTCCACACGCGAATTAACGGGCTGAGCTGTGAGCATGCCGGTGTCACCGAGTTCCACGGCCGCGTCTTTTCATGAATGTAGTCTCCCCTAACCTAACCCGCCTGAAGTTAGCATTGCATAAGCTAACTGTCGAGACGTTTGGGCCTGTCCGGCTCACCACTGCGCTGACCTTCTTTTACCGCTGTTGAGGACGTTACCGTTAGCTTTTTCCCGTATTTTCGGCATACTCACAGCCGCGCGGCCGGTGCCCTCACAGCAAGGCACCACATTAATGAAAATCATTTTCATTATCAACTCGCCCGGTCCGCCCCGCGCCCGCCCGCCACGGTCGAGCGGATCAGGGACGACACCGTCCGCACGGGCGTGGTCATAGCAACGACTCCTTGACGATCGGGGTGAGCCTGGACGACCGCCACGACGGGTAACCGGTGCAACGATCACGCAGCCAGTAGTCGGCCGCCGGGCTCGAAAAGTTCCGCGCTATTCGCCCTCCCAGCTGCCCGGCAACATCGGCACGGAGGGCCCGTCGCCGAACTGGCCACCCGTCAGCGTGGTCAGCCCCGCAGCCTCGGGGGTCTGCGCGGGCGCGGTTCCGGCAAAGCCCAGCGACCCCGCGCCCCGATCCGATGCGATCGGCAAGCCGAGGTCGGGTTCCGGCCCGACGTCCGGTTCCGGATCCATGAACTCGTAGCCGCGGTAGTGGTCTTGCATCGTCGCCCGACGTTGCCGCCGCGCCCGCTGTCTTTCGGACACCGATGCCGCGGCCGGTGCGGCTGCCGCGGCGGCATCCGGCTCGGGCGCCTTACGCTGCGCGCCGCTGCCCATACCGGAGCCGGTGCCAATGCCGGGCCCACCGACCAGGTACGGGAAGGCGGCTGCCTCGGCACCGGTGGACGGCGGCGGCGGCGGGGCTGGGGTTGCCGGCGCCGAGGCTGGCGCGGGTGACGGGGCCGACGTCGGGGTAGAAGACGGTGCCGGCGCCGTGGCCGGGGCAGCGCTAACGGCGACCGGAGCGCCGCTGACGACAGGCACATTGGGTGGCGGAGCCACCGGTGCCGGCGCGGGGTCGGGAGCTGGGGCTGGCTGGATTCCGGCCATCAGACTTAAACCTGCTATGCCCCCCGCAAATCCACCTGGCACGATCAACGGAAGGGCAGCAAGCTGCGGGAACGCCTGAAGGGCCTCGCCCAGGTGGGTGAACTCGTCTGCGATGAGTCCGGCGGGCCCGAAAATGTCTTGTACCAAATCCTCTAATGCGTCAGCTGGGTCCGTGGGAAACTCCGCTAAATCTCTTCCTATAGTCTGGAAAATCTCGAGGAATCGATTTACCCACCAGCTCAGCTGGTACGGGTTACCACCGTCATTGTCGACGATTCCGTCGTCGTCACTGTCTTGGCCGCTGTCGGTTGCTTGCACGATTTGTGGCGCGGGCCCTGTCTGCGGCGCCGAAGCCACCGCGGCGGTGGAGACCGCCTGGTAGGTGGTCATCGTGGTGGCCGCCTGGACCCACATCCGCGCGTAGTCGGCTTCGTTGACCGCGATGGGAATCGTGTTGATCCCGAAAAAATTGGTCGCTACCAATGCCCCGTGGACGACGTGGTTGGCGGCCAGTTCCGGCAGGGTCGGCATCGCGGCCAACGCCGCGGTGTAGGCGGTGGCCGCGACTTCGTGCTGGGCAGCCATGGCCGCGCTGTTGGCGCTGGCCTGCACCAGCCAGGCCAGGTAGGGCAGATGCGCGGCCACGTATCGCTCGGCACTGGGCCCCTGCCACGCCCCGGCCTGCGCCGCGGCCAACGTCGCACTCAGTTCGTCGGCGGCCGACGCGTAGGTCTCACTCAAAGAAGTCCAGGATGCGGCCGCGGCCAAGAGGCCAGCCGGCCCAGGACCGCTGCTCAGCAACGTGGAGTGGACCTCCGGGGCCAATGCCATCCAGATCGGCGCGGTCATGCCCGCCCACCCGCCACCAGGGGTGGTGGCGCGACCGGGCGATGAGCAACAACGCGTGGCGCCATGCCAGAGACTCCTCGCCGGGCGATGTCGGCAACCGCCGGGCTGTCGGCGGCGCAAGGATCAGCCCGTTAGTAGTCGGGCGGCGACCCGAAGAAGTTCCGGCGGGCGCCCAATTCAAGGAGAACTCATCGAAACCGGGCCGCGAACAGCGATCATGGTCGGCTTCCGGCTCGATGCGTCAGGCTCGGACGGCGCTCACCAGGGTGTTGCGCGCGACCATCGGGCCGGCCTCGGTGTCGGGCCCGGGCACGGGGCGGCCGACCTCGCGCAGGTAGTCGGCCAACGGAGTGCCGACCGCGGTCCAGCCGTGCTTGCCGAACCATTCGGTGGCGGGTGCGTGCTGCTCGTTATAAACCAGCTGGAAGAACACGCGCCCGTCGCCCTGCGCGGTGGCCGCGCGCTCTTCGGCCACGGCGGCGTCGTAGTCCTGGGGCTTCATCGGTGCGCCGTCCTCGACGGCGACGTGGCTGCCTTGAGCGGCCAGCCCGTCGATACCGGTGAACAGCTGCTCCTGGGCGGTCGCCGGGAGATAGACCAACAGGCCCTCGGCGATCCATGCCGAAGGCTTCGCGGCATCAAAGCCGCTGGCGCACAAGGCTTGTGGCCAGTCTTCCCGCAGATCGATGGCGATCTCACGGCGCTCGGCGCGGGGTTGGGCGCCGGCGCCGGTAAGCACCTCGCGCTTGAAGTGGAGCACCTGCGGCTGGTCGAGCTCGAAGATCGTCGTCCCGGCCGGCCAGTCCAAGCGGTAGGCGCGCGAGTCTAGACCCGCCGCCAAGACGACCACCTGCCGCACCCCCGCGTCCGCCGCGCGGCGGAAATATTCGTCGAAGTATCTGGTGCGGGCGCCCTGGAAGTTGACGAAATGCTCCCCGAAGTCGGCGCTCTTCAGCTGGTGGTCGGGGTCCTTGCCGTCGAGGACGTCGGCCCACGAACCGCCGACGGCGCGGCAGAAGACCTCCGCGTATGGATCCACGGCCAGTGGGTCGGGTTTCTGCGCCTCCAATGCCCGCGCCGTTGCCACGAACAACGCGGTCGAACCCACACTTGTGGTGATATCCCAGGTGTCACCTTCGCTTCGCACCCGACCCACACTACGCCGCCAAGCTGGGGCGCCTAATCCCTATGGGGCACAACGCTAATGGTGAACTTTCCTAAAGCCGCAGGCCCGCGGTGCAGCCATCCGTCATACTGGGATGTCCAAAACGCGGGACTCTCACCAGCCCACCACGACGACGTTTGCCGAGGAGTAGCCATCGAACCGTCGCTCGCCTGGTTGCTTCAACCCCTTGAGGTAGAGACCTTTCTCAACGAGATTTGGGGGGCAACGCATTACCACGTCAAGCGCGGCTGCGCGGGCTACTTCGATAGCCTGCTGCGGGCGCCGTCGGCGATTGAGGAATTGTTGGAGCTTTTTCGCCGGGACCCATCGACGGTGCACCTGCTCAAGGGGGAAGACAGGAGGTCAGGCTCCGACAGCTACCGGCTTGCTGACGGCAGCCTGGACCTTGTCCGCGTGCGCAACGACTTTGCCGATGGCTACACGATCATTTTGGGCGGCGTCGAGCGCTACATGCGCGCGGTTGGGTCGTTGGCCCACTCCATCGAGGTCGAGCTGAACTACCCGATACAGGTCAACGCCTACATCACCCCGCCCGAAACACAAGGGCTCATTCCCCACTACGACGACCACGACGTGTTTTTCTTGCAGGTCCATGGATCTAAGCTTTGGCATTTGTACGACGGCCCCTCTGTGCCACCGCGCGAGCTGCAACCCGAGAAGAACAAGGCTGTTGCCATCGACGGCCTCCCGTTGCGAGCCGACTTGCGCCTCGAAGTCGGCGACGTGCTGTATCTGCCACGCGGCCAAGTTCATGCGGCCGAGACGAATTCAGAGCCATCCGCCCATCTGACCGTCGGATTCCACCCGCCCACCATGCTCACGCTCGCCATCGCGGCGCTGTCCGCGCAGCGATTCCACGATGATCGTCTGAACGCATATCTGCCGCCGCGACACCTCGATGACGCTGATGTGCAGGCGGACCTTGCCGACCTCCTACGTGACGCTGTCAAAGCGGTTGAGGACCAGGGCGCCGTCGCGAGAGGTCTCGACGTCTTGGCGGATCGCCTGGTCCGCCGCGGCCGAATCCCACCAATCGGACCGGCCTCGAACGCCGCCCGAATCGACGGACAGACACTGGTGCGGAAGTACCAACCGCTCTATTCTCGCGTGCGGGCCGTTGACGGCGGTGTTGCGCTGCGGTTTGCGGGTTTGTCCGTGCGCGCCGGGACGGACCACAAAGCCGCGATGCTGTTCATCGCGAGAAGCGCCGAGCCGTTTCGGGTTTGCGATCTTCCCGGACTGGGTGCGCAGGAGCAGATCGAGCTGGCCCGGTCGCTTATCGTGAGCGGATTCCTGGTCCGGGTCCAGGACTGATTCGCCGAATTCGCGGTCCGCGTCCCCGGCGCCATGCTGGATTCTGCTGCAACGGATCCGGTCGGGTGGGTGTGCATCGATATGCCACCCGGGCTGGAAACGGTATAGCTAAGCGGCAATTCATTTCGGGCTCGATGTCGACCCTGATGCCGTTGCGCGCATGGCGGAGGAGATGCTTCAGGGCCGCTCAACGCTTTGCCGAGCCGGGCTACTGCGCTTGCTGTCCACAATAGTGGCATTACTATCGGCGTAGCGGCGGGGAAACTTCTCGACCTGTCCCGCGCTGTCGACGATGCGGCGACCCCGCCGGCCCAGAACGGGTGTGATTCCGAGGTGACCTCGACGACGACCAGGGGGTACGTGTCGACTCCCGACGGCCGAACCGGTGCTCGACCACCAGCGTTCCCGGGCTTCGCAACCGCGCACCCACGACCGCGTCGGTGTCCCTCTGGACATCCGCGCGCCGCGGCACCGACCGCCCATTCACCGTAATCGTCTGCGCCGCTTGCGCGGTCGGCCATCAGCTGTCGGTGATCGACGAACTACGCCCCACGATCCGCCGCTGCCCGCGCTCCATGCTGGTCTCGGCCGCCTGCATGCTCGGACCACTCACCTGTTCGTCCCGACCGACCGGCGGCGGCGTCATGGCCGTGGTGCAACCTTGCACCGACGACCGGGTGGCCTGCGGCCCCGCGCATTGGATAGGCCCTATCGCCGACCGTGCCGCGGCCGCAGAACTGCGCGATTGGCTGGAGCGCGGGCAGTGGGAAATCACACCCGTACCCCGTCAACTCGGGCTGCATGAGCGTTGGACAGGCGGTTCGAGCCGGCGGAATTGATCAACGCGGGTACGCGTACGGATTGGGCGGGGCGTCGATCTGGCTGACCGCGGTGGCCTGCAGCGTGGGAACCGCCGGCGAATTCGGTTGCCGTGGTGCGGGAGTCACCTGGCCCTGGACGCGAAGCCAGGTGTTGTCCGGCAGGCCGGCCGCACCCCCGGCGGCCGGGCCACGCAGATGGATGCGGGCCAGCTGGGCGTCGGCCGCGCAGCAGATGATGACGACGCGACCGAGGTCGACGCCCTGCGCCTCGTTGAGCACGAACCCGGTGACGGTGATCGTCCGGTTCGTCAACGAACCGGTCGTGTCGTGCGCCTCGCGCATCAGCACCTCCGGCAGCGAGACCTCCGGCGCCGGCCCGGGCGGCAACGGTGGAAACGTTTTGTTCACAACACTATTGGACGCCGATGTGACGGAGGGAGCGGCGGCCGAGGGCCGCAGCGTCGGGGGCGCCACGAACATCAGCACCACGACCGCGACCACCAGCAACCAGACGATGCCGGTCCGATGGGAATGCTCGTGACCGTGATCGCCGGCCGCGTCGTTCGGCGGGGGCCCGCCCCGGCGGATATCGCCGACGATCGCCACCAGCGCCAACCCGATGAGCACCACCGCCGAAACGGCCAGCCACGGCAACAGCCCGGGCTTGACGTAACGGGTGAACACACCCGACCCGGTGATCATGGCGATGCTGATGCCCACCAACAGCAACACGGTGTTCTCGGCTTCGCGACTCATTACCGGGCCCCCAACACGAAAAGCCCGATCGCACAGGCACTCGCCGTGGCCACCACGAAGGTGCACGGCGCAAAGCGCGCGGCGAACGCCCGGCCGAACATGCCCACCTGCATGGCGAACAGCTTGACGTCAACGGCCGGACCGACGACGAGAAACACCAGCCGGGGTAACAGCGGGACCATCGTCATGCTGGCCGCCACGAACGCGTCCGCCTCCGAACACAACGCCAGCACCACCGCCAGGGTGGCCATCAGCGCGACCCCGAGGACCGGGTCGGTCGCCAGATGCGCGAACACCCACTGCGGCACCGCCACATGCAGCAACGCCGCGGCGGCCGCACCGAGCACCAAATACGATGCAGCCTGCAGGAAGTCGTGACGGGCCGCCTCGGCGAAGACCACCCAGCGCGGTTCGGTCTGTGTTCCAGCGACGGGCAGCCGACGGGTGATCCAGTCCGCACGGCCCCACCGCGACCACACCCAGCCCATGACGACCGCGGTCAGCAGCGACGCTCCCATGCGGGCGAAGACCATCCTCGGGGCGCCCGGAAACGCCACCGCCGTGGCCACCAGGACCACCGGGTTGATCGCCGGCGCGGCCAACATGAAGGTCAATGCCGCGGCTCCCGTCGGCCCGCCGTCGCCGAACAACCGCCGCGCCAACGGGACTGAGCCACATTCGCAACCCGGCAACGCGACCCCGCCCAGGCCGGCCGCCACCACCGCCAACGCCGGCCGGCGCGGCAACCAACGCGCCAGCCGCTGCGGCGACACGAACACCGCGATCAGTCCGCTGACCACCACCCCGAGCACCAGGAATGGAATCGCCTGCACGAAAACGCCGCAGAACACGGTGCCCACCGTCGACATCGCCGCACTGTTGTAGACCGCGGTGCGCAAGGTCGTCGCCGCCACGGCGCAGGTCAACAGAATGCCCACCAGCACTTCCATCGACCCCAACCTGCGTCGGGACTTCAGCGTGTCCACCGGGTCATTATTTCAGTGCGCAGCAGCCCGCGCCCGGGGTTAAGTCGCCGGAGGCGGCCCGAGTCCGCGGCACTAGCCGTCCGGATTTGCGCCGCCCTTGTTCCAGGTGCCCGGCATCATCGGCATCGTGGGACCGCCGCCGAATTCATCGCCATCCAGCGTGGCTAGGCCAGTCACCGCGGCCGCCGCTTCTCTGCGCGCGGTGCCGGCGAATCCCAACGTCCCCGCGCCACGATCCGACGTCAGCGCGTCCCGACCTTCAGGCGAGGCGTCCCAGTCCGGGTCGACGTCGACGTTCATATCCATGAACTCGTCGCCGTGCCCGCGCTGTGTCGCGCGCCTGCGCCGGCGCGCTCGAGCCGCTGCGCGCGCGGCGGCTGCCGCCGCGGCCGCGGCGCTATCCGGTTCCGGTGCTTTCCTCTTGGCGCTGGAGCTGGCACTCGAGCTCATCCCGGAGCCGGTTCCGATACCCGGTGGACCGACGGCATAGGGCGGGAAAAATCCCAGTGCGGGCGCGGCCGGCACCGGTGGCGCCGGAGCCGCGCTGCCAACCGTGGTCGTAACGGTGGGTGCGGGCGCCGGGGCTGAGGCCGGGGCCGTAGCCGGCACCGGCGGGCTCGGAGCCATCGCCACGGCCGGCAAGGCGGGAGGCGCCGGCGCGGGGCCCGGCACCGGCGCCGGGACGACCGCGGGGTGGGGGATGGCGGCCATGCCGGCCAACCCGGCGAAGCCGCCGAGTGCGCCGAAGGGAGCGACCGCAAGCAGCAACGCGGGGGCCAGCAGCTGCGGCGCGGTGGCCAAGATTTCGAGGATGTGCGTCGGCCAGTCGAACAGGGCGAGCTGAACGATGTACTGGAAGGCCAGCGCCGGATTGTGCACCAGGTAGTAGCCGAACTGCTGGAAATCCTCCAGCAGTTCCAGCGCCCGGACGACCCACCAAATCGGTTGCGACGCGTCGGTGTAGGCGTCGTAGGGCAGCCCGTTCACGGTGCCCTGGGCCGGGTCCCAGTTGATGCCGAAGTTCTTCAGAATCTTGGCGATGAAGTCGTCGAACGGATTGTCGATCGTCGGGTCGTGATCCACGTTCGACGAATCACCCTCCGAGGCATCGGATTTCACGATGGGCGGCGCCGGCTCGGGTTGCGGTGTCGACGCGACCGCGGCGGTGGACACGGCTTGGTAGGTGGACATGGTGGCGGCCGCCTGAGTCCACATCCGCGCATAGTCGGCCTCGTTGACCGCGATGGGAACCGTGTTGACCCCGAAGAAATTCGTCGCCACCAGCGCTCCGTGCACGACGTGGTTGGTGGCCAGTTCCGGGAGGGTGGGCATGGCGGTCAGCGCCGCGCTGTAGGCCGCCGCGGCCACCTCGTGCTGGCCGGCGACCGCCGCGCTGTCGGCGCTGGACTTCGCCAACCACGCCAGGTATGGCGCGTGCGCGACGGCGTAGGACTCCCCACTGGGCCCCTGCCATGCCCCGGCCTGTACTCCCGCCAGCATCGTGGTCAATTCCTCCGCGGCAGAGGCATATTCGGCGCTCAGCTGCGACCAGGCACCGGCCGCCGCCAGCAATGGCCCGGGCCCCGGGCCGCTGCTGAGCAGCGCAGAATGCAGTTCGGGCGGCGAGGCCATCCAAATTGGCGCCGTCATAGGCACTCCTCGGGCTGGAAGGGTTACCAGCCGGAGAGCTTAATGAATATGATTATCGTTTTCAACCGGGCGGGGCCGGAGCGCTACACCAGCGGACGGCCCTTCTTGATCCTGCGGTCCAGGTCATGCAGCAAGACATTGAAGGGGAACTGTCGGATGAACCGCGGTAGACACCGGTTCACCGTGGCCAGTACGGCGATCAGCCTGTCGAAGCGGCGTTGCTTGGTTGCGTCCCAGGGCAACCGCATCTCGTCGCGGAACCGCTGCGGCAGGAACCCCGTGGTAATCAGCAGCGCGACGCTATCGGACAGGCGCTGCAGCCGCCGCGGCAGTACCACACCCCGAATGCGGTTGGCGGCAATGGGAAACAGGTACTCGCGCACCGCGTCGTCGATATGCACCTTGGCCAGCGATTCTTCCCAATACCGGTCGAACGCCGCGCGGTCCGCGGGCCACATCGTTGGCGGCACCTGCAGGGTCGTGGCCAGCGTCATGCCCTCGCGATAGTGCCGATCGGCGTCCTCACCGTCGAGCTCACCGATGAACATGCGGTAGATGTCGACCCCACCCTTGTACAGGCAGGCGCCCACCCACAGCTGCAGCTCGGGATCGAAGGCGTTGTAGGACACCGGGCTTTCCGGGGTCGAGTAGACCTGTGCGTGGGCACGGTTCACCGCGCGGCGGAAGGCGTCCTTCTGGGCATCACTGCCGTTGGTCGCGACGGCCAGGTAGGTGAAGGTGGTGCGGGCGCGCTTGATCGGGTGCAGGTCGACCCGGCCACTTTCGACGCGGCTCTCCATCACGCCGTATCCGACGCCGGGCTGGGCCAGCTGCATGATCACGTTCGCCGGGCCGGCCAGCAGTGCGACACCCATCAAACCCTCGTCGATGCCCAGCGCCCGGCGCCGCCGGCGCCGCTGCGGGCGGGGCGGGTCGGTGACCCTGCGCTCGACGTGCCCCACCGGCTGGTGCACCGGCTCGTGAATTGCCATCGTCAGGTCCCTCCCGCAGCGCTGTCCGCTAATGTGCGAACGGTTGTTTCCTGATATTGTCGCGGCCGGGCGTTAGTGTCAAGATGGTTTCCATGAGCGATTCGTCCAGCGCACGGCCGTACCGGGGGGTCGAGGCCGCGGAGCGCCTGGCCACCCGCCGTAACCGGCTGCTGGCCGCGGGCCTGGACCTGCTCGGCGCGGAGCGGCAAAACATCTCGGCGGTCACCGTCCGCGGCGTGTGCCGCGGCGCCAACCTGGCCGCCCGGTACTTCTACGAGAGTTTCGCCGACAAGGACGAGTTCGTCGCGGCCGTGTTCGACTGGATCATTGCCGAGCTGGCCACCACCACACAGGCGGCGGTGGCCGCGGTGCCCGCCGCCGAGCAGACCCGGGCGGGCATGGCCAACATCGTGCGGACCATCACCGACGACCCCCGGGTGGGACGCCTGGTGTTCAGCACGCAGCTGGCCGATCCGGTGATCATGCGCAAACGTGCCGAGTCCAGCGCGCTGTTCGCCATGCTGTCCGGCCAGCACGTCGGCCACGCGCTGCAGGTCCCGGCGAACGAACGCATCAAGGCCGCCGCGCATTTCGTCGTCGGCGGGGTCGGACAAACCATCAGCGCCTGGCTCGCCGGCGACGTCCACCTCGAACCGGATCAGCTCGTCGACCAGCTGGCGGCGCTGCTCGACGAACTCGCCGAGCCAAACCTGTACCGCCTCACCGAAACCCGCGCGGAAGCCTAGCGTCCCACCGCGAGATCACACCGGGCTGAACGTGCGCCAGCCCGCCGTGGCGGTCAGCGAGAAGTCACTCATCACGCCGGAGATGGCGTGCCGTAACTCGTCATTCGAGTTCGGGCGACCCAGCTGATAGCCAAGGATCGAGACGAAGACCTGGCCGTGGACTCGTCCCGACACCAACGCCAGCGCCCCGTTGGTGCGCTGCATCGTCGCGCTGGTCACCCCCGGGTATACCGACCTGATCGCGAAATAGTCGGCGTCACTGCCGTCCGGCTTATTCACGGCCGGGTCCATGGCACCGAGGTTGGACGACACGACCGTGGTGGCGCCTCCGGTGACCATGCTGATCAACCGCTTGAAGAGCCGCTTGGGGATCAGCGGAACCAGCGGCAGCAACGCCCATCGCTCGTCGGGCACATCCTGGTGGCGAATCAGGGCGTTCTTGGTCACGGCGCGGATCTCACGCAGGTCGGTGCCGATCGCCGAGGGGCTGAGCGTGACGTCGACGTTCGTGACCGCGTTCGCGCGGGTATCGCCCGGAGCGCGCTCGTTGACGGGCATCCCCACGTTCACCGAGCCGTCGGCCGCGACCCGTCCCACCCGCTGGGCCAGGCGGGCCGCCAGCCCTGCGAGCAGCGCGTTGCTGGTGCCGCCCAGGGTGTGGGCGCGGGTATCCCACTCTTCGGCGCTGACGAACAATGTCATCATCGGCATGGTGACGGGGTCGCCTGCTGCGGTGCGCGGCACCGGCGACTTCTCGGCGGACGCGGATTGCACGGCGTCGCGGCCGTGGCGGAGCATTCGGACCGCCGCGCTGATGGCGCGGCCGATATCGCCTGTGTCGCGTGCGGTTTGGCGCGCGTCCTCGCGCACCGCCCGCCACCACGGCCGTGTGTTCGCGACGGGCCAGCGGATCGCGTCGTCACGACCGGAAGCCGCATCCGCCAACGCCTCGCATAGCCCCACGCCGTCGGTGAGGCAATGCGTGGTGACCAGGCTGACCGCCGCGCCGCCGTCGGTGCACGGGAGCACCGCCAGGTGCCAGCCGGGTCCGTGCTCCGCGTCCGGGCGTGCGGTGGCCTGTTCATCCAGCCAGGCATCGATCTCGTCACGCGGCCGCGGCGTCCCGACGACCTCGAGTGCGCACCGGTCGTTCGGTGATACCCAGCGGTGGCGGCCGAACGGCAACGGCGACCGCTCGATCCGGCGGGACAACCGACCCTTCCCCAGATGGTGGTGGAATCTGCGCAGCCCGCCGATATCGATGGCGTGGTCGTACACCCAAACGCATTGCAGCAGGCTGGTGGCTCCCGTCGCCCGTTCGCCGAGAAAGAGGGTCTGGTCAGCCAGGTCCAGCACGTTGCTCATGTCATGCCGCTTCGTTGTCGTCTGCGTCCGGCGCGATCGGGTAGGTCTCTTCCGAATTCACCTGGGGTGCAACGACAATCGGCTCATCCGAGGTGGGCTTTGCGGCGCGCAGGAACGCCTTGGTCAGCGTCGCGATGTAGCGCAGCACCGACTCGCGGGCTATCGCGTTGTCGGGGAAGGACATCGTTACCGTGGTGTTCTCGGCTTGCCGGTTGATCCACATGTTGATCCCGCCGTGGGACAGACTGTCGCCGTAGGTGCCGAACTTCGTCTCCGCCCACAACCCGTTGAGCGGAATCTTGCGAAAGTCGAGGAAGGACAGCATCATCGGCAGCTGCGTGGGCAGCTTGATCTCCAGATCATCGGGTGTTGCCAACTCCAGGACCCGCTCGACGGGCACGTCGGCGAGGCGCTGGGCGTCGTCGAACGACTTCTGCGCCGCCCTGGCCACCTGGGCGAACGTCTCGCCGGCGATCGGCGCGGTGACCGGAATCAGACTGGCGAACCAACCCACGGTCATCGAGTCGATACCCGCGGCCCGGGTGTCCTTCGCGGTGAACCCGTGATACGTGTCCTTGCCGGTCAATTCGTGCTCGGCAAAGCCGGCGCACGCCAGCACTCCGCCGATGAACCGGGCGCCGGCGGCGACGCAGGCGGCGTCGAAGGCCTCGGTCTCGGCGCAGTTCATCAATTCGACGGTCAGCAGATCGCCCTTGGTGCTGGCCCAAATGTCACCGAGCGGCAGCGGGAAACGGGGCCAGTCGCCGTCCGTGTCACGCGCGAATGCGATCCAGTCTTTGATCTCGGGCGACGACAGATCCAGGTTCGCAACCTTTTCGCGCTGTCGCACAACGTAGTCGCGGTAGCTGCGTACCTCAGGCAGTTCGGCCGGCCGGTGCCCGCTTTGCGCCAGTTCCTGATACATCAGGTGGATGTCCAGGAAGATGAGGGCGGCGGACAGGCCGTCTATGTGCAGGTGGTCGACACTGGCGTAGAACGTGAAATAGTCAGGGTGCTGGACGATTCCGTAGGTGAAGCAGCCCCATTCCAAGGTTTCCGGAGTCGTGGTCAAGACGTGGGTGCGCACCTGATCCTGGGTCATCTCCCCAAGCGCCACGGGAACGAAGTCGATGGCCGCGGGGTCCTCGATTTCGCGGCGCACGAAGATTCCGTTGTCGAATTCGAACCAATAGTGGTACGTGTCCTGGCGGCGCACATGGGCGGTGATCGTCGCGGTCATCGCCTCGATATCGCAGGTGCCGGGAATGTCCCACGCCACGATCATCAGGCGCGGCAGCTGCCGGTTCAGGTTCTTGCCGTGGTAAGCGGACCAGAGATGTTGATTCTGTTGATAACTCGGGGCTAGATCGCTTCGCCGCGCGGCGCGTGCCGCTTCGAGTGCCGTGGGTGCGGCCATCCACATGGTAACCGGGCCGTGTGGTGGTTGCCATTCGTTGATGTTGCCGAGTGCGACCATTTCGTCGAGTCCTTGTGCTGTGAGATACCGACATCTATTGCGATTTGGGGGGTGGTGAAAGTGGGTTCAGCGCTTGGCTTCTGGTGCGTCTCGTGTTGGTCTCGCGTCTGAATTTTGCGATTCACTTTTCGGTATGTCGGGCCGAACTACCGCGTCGCTTACACCCCCTATGTCGCTGCTATGGACGCTAGCTGACGGAGGTGACGATTTCGCGGTTTTACGAAGACTCGCATTCTCCCGCGCGATCGTCTCCGCGGCGGTAACCTGTTTCGCTTAACGGTCACATTCCCGGCCCGGTGAGTGGCGCATGCGTACCAAAAAGTATCCAATCACGGAGGGTATGTTGCTCATTCGCCAGTCCGCGTCGAGGACTCGGGATAGGATTGTTTGGCCCGTTCGCAGAGCCGGCATCGCCTGGAACGCGGGCGACTCGAGCCAAACCTGCACCGCCTCAGGGGAACAGCGGCAGATCCCAGAGCCGCATGCCGGGATTCAGCAGCCACAACCGCATCATGGTGAGCCGTATGATGCGCGCCGCGCTGGTGATCATGAAAATCGCCAGCGGCACCTCAATCAGCAGCGCGGTGATCACCGACAACCAGATGTCCTTAGGCCCGGCGGTCATCAGGTCGAACCACGCGTCGCAGATCAGCAGCACCCCGGTGGTGAAGGCGGCGAGCACCAACAGCTGACGGCGCAGGTGCCCGAGCACCGCCGTCGTCAGCATGAATGCGACCAGCAGCACGTCGAAACCGACCCAGGTGACCGGCCAGTTGTGGGCGACGTAGTTCTCCGGCAGCGTCACCGACAGATACCCCAGCCAGGGCACCATCGCCATGGAGCCACCGACCATCAAGCTCAACCGGATGCGCCGCACCCGCGCCAGGAACTCCGGGTCGATCACGTCACCCAGCGGCTGCTCCAGCCGGGTGATCAGTTCCCGCCGTTGCTGGGGCGTCAGCGCCGCTATCTGCGCGTCGGTCAAAATGCCGTCGGTCATGAAAACATCCTCCGGCTCGGCCCGGGTGAATCAGTGGGCGGCGCCCACCGGGGGCCGGCGGTCGGCCGCGGTCTTGGGCACAGCCTGGGCATCGTTGCTGTCGAATTCCCGCACCCAGCAGGCGAATTCGAGGGTGATGCCATCGGGGTCCTGGAAATAGAAGGAGCGCACGTAGACGCCGGGATGCACGGTCGCGGACACCTGCATGGCGCTTTCGTCGTGATTGAGCACCGGCCCGACCCGCACCCCTTTGTCTTTGAGGAGCTGACGGTAGCTGTCGAACTTCTCGGGCGGCACGTGGAATGCCAGATGGTTCATGGTGCTGACGGCGCTGGTGATGTCGCCGATGCCCGGGATGGCGCCCGGCGACGAGATCCCCGGCACCCGGTCGGGGGCGTCGGCGAACCAGAAGAAGGCGACGCAGTCGCCATTGCCGGCGTCGAAGAAAAAGTGCTGGCCGGCGCCACCGGGTAGGTCGAGCGATTTGATCAGTGGCATGCCGAGGACATTGCTGTAGAAGTCGACGGTTTTCGCCATGTCCGAACACACCAGGGCGACATGGTTGATCCCGCCGAGTTCGAATTCCGTGTTGGTGTAATGCGGCTTGATCATCTGGTGGCTCCCCTCGGTTCCCGGCTTGCCGGTCCTGGCCAAGATCCGAATCTGAATCTAACATCAGTTTCAGTTTTGGCCCAGGGAGGTGCGTCAGGTGTCGACCGCGGCGTCCCCTGCTGCCCGGGATGACCGGCGCGCCGAGCTCCCCACCCTGCGCGGCAGGCGAACGCAGGCCGCCATTGATATGGCCGCCCGGACCGTCATCGCGCGCAAAGGCGTCCTGGCCACGACCATCGCCGACATCGCCGCCGAAGCGGGTCGGTCGGCGGCGTCCTTTTACAACTACTACGACTCCAAAGAGGCGATGGTGCGCCAGTGGGCGCTGCACTTCCGCGACGAGGCCAACGAACGCGCACTGGCGGTGACCGAACATGGTTTGTCCGACCGTGAGCGCGCCCACGCCGCCGCCACCGCGCACTGGCACACCTACCGCCACCGGCTCGCCGAGGTGATCAGCGTGTCGCAGCTGGCCATGATCAACGACGACTTCGCGCAGTATTGGGCCGAGATTTGCGAGATCCCAATCTCTTTCATCGCCGAGTCGGTCCGGCGCGCCCAGGCCGAGGGCCGTTGTCGCGACGACGATCCGCGGCTGATCGCCGAGGCGATCGTGGCGATGTTCAACCAGTTCTGTTACATCCAGCTCGGTGGGGCGCGTTCGGAGAAGCCCGACGACCAGGCCTGCATCCAAACCCTGGCCAACATCTACTACCGAGCCATCTATGCGTGAGGAGGACCGCTGAGTTGACTCGTCGTACCGGTGCTGGAGTCGTCCGCGAATTCGTCGGGCTGCCGTCGCCCACCGCGGGGCGCGCGGGTGCGGGCGGGCATCCGTGTCAGGGGCTGTATCACCGGGGGGTGGGACGCAAGCCCAAAGTGGCGATGATCGCCACGCACTACCAGATCGACTTCTCCGAGCACTATCTCGCCGACTACATGGCCACCCGCGGCATCGGGTTTCTCGGCTGGAACACCAGGTTTCGCGGCTTCGAAAGCAGTTTCCTGCTCGATCACGCGTTGGTCGACATCGGCGTCGGGGTGCGCTGGCTGCGCGAGGTCCAGGGAGTGGATACCGTTGTGCTGTTGGGCAATTCGGGCGGCGGCTCATTGATGGCCGCCTACCAGTCCCAGGCCGTCGAGCCGAACGTCACTCCGTTGGACGGGATGCGGCCAGCGGCCGGGCTGACCGAATTGCCTTCCGCCGATGGCTACGTGGCCACCGCCGCCCATCCCGGGCGCCCAGAGGTACTCACCGCGTGGATGGACGCCGCCGTCGTCGACGAGAACGACCCCGTGGCCACCGACGCCGACCTCGACCTGTTCGACGAGCGCAACGGCCCGCCCTACTCGCCGGAGTTTCTGGCCCGATACCGCAGCGCGCAGACCGCGCGCAACCACGCCATCACCGATTGGGCCGAGACCGAGCTCAAACGCGTTCGCGCGGCAGGGTTTTCCGATCGCCCGTTCAGTGTGATGCGGACCTGGGCGGATCCCCGCATGGTCGACGCCAGCATCGAGCCCACCACGCGACGGCCCAACCTGTGCTACGCGGGCGTGCCGGCGAAGGCGAACCGCTCGGCGCACGGGATCGCGGCGGCGTGCACACTGCGCAACTGGCTGGGCATGTGGAGCCTGCGGGTGGCGCAGACCCGCGCCGAACCACACCTGGCCCGGATCACCTGCCCCGCCCTGGTGATCAACGCCGAGGCCGATACCGGCGTGTTTCCCTCTGACGCCCAACGTATTTTCGGCGCACTCGCCGGCACCGACAAAACGCAGGCCTCGGTGGACACCGACCACTACTTCACCACTCCCGGGGCGCGCAGTGAGCAGGCGGACGTCATCACCGCATGGATCAGCAAGCGGTGGCGCTGAGAGTTCTCGCCCAATTCGTTCCCGGCGGCCGGCGCCCGCGTGACCGGCGGCCGACAGCCCATGTCGTCAACCAACCGACTGGTTGTTAGCTTGGAGGGAACCCGGCCGAAACGGCGTCCTGCAGCAACGGAAGGCGACCAATGCCGATCGCGATAAATCCCGAGCATCAAGAACTGGCCGATTCCGTGCGATCGCTGGTGGCGCGCATCGCGCCGTCCGAGACGCTGCACGCGGCGATGGAAACTCCGGTCGAGAATCCCCCGCCGTACTGGCACGCCGCCGCCGAGCAGGGACTGCACGGCGTTCATCTGGCCGAATCCGTCGGCGGGCAGGGCTTCGGCATGCTCGAGTTGGCCATCGTGCTGGCCGAGTTCGGATACGGGGCGGTGCCGGGCCCGTTCGTGCCGTCGGCGATCGCCAGTGCCCTGATCTCGGCGCACGACCCGGACGCGAAGGTGCTCGCCGCCCTGGCGTCCGGTGCCGAAATCGCCTCCTATGGCTTGAATTGCTGCGCGCTGACCGCCACCCGGCAGGGCAATTCACTGGTGATCCGCGGCGAAGTCCGGGCGGTCCCCGCTGCCGCGCAGGCCACGCTGCTGGTGCTGCCCGTCGCGATCGACAGCGGCGAGGCGTGGGCGGTGCTGCGCGCCGACCAGCTCGAGATCGAGCCGGTGAAATGCCTGGACCCGCTGCGCCCCATCGCCGATGTGCGAGCCAATGCCGTCGAGGTCGGCGAGGACGTCGTACTGACGAACCTGAGCATGGCGACGGCGCACGCGCTGATGACCACGCTGCTGTCCGCCGAAGCCATCGGGGTGGCGCGCTGGGCGACCGACACCGCCGCGCAGTACGCCAAGATCCGGGAGCAGTTCGGCCGGCCGATCGGCCAGTTCCAGGCGATCAAGCACAAGTGTGCCGAGATGATCGCCGACACCGAGCGAGCCACCGCGGCCGTGTGGGATGCCGCCCGCGCGATCGACGAAGCGCGCGAAAACAATTGGGACACAGCGGGTTCGCATGTCGAATTCGCGGCCGCCGTGGCGGCGACGCTGGCGCCGGCAGCCGCCCAGCGCTGCGCGCAGGACTGCATTCAGGTGCACGGCGGGATCGGCTTCACCTGGGAGCACGACGCCGGCGTGTACTACCGCCGGGCACTGCTGCTCGCAGCCTCGTTCGGTCGCAGTTCGGACTACCCGCAGAAGGTCGTCGACACCGCCACCACCACCGGCTTGCGCCCGGTGGACATCGACCTCGACCCCGACACCGAAAAATTGCGGGCCGAGATCCGGGCCGAGGTCGCCGCGCTCAAGGAGATCGAGCGGGAGCAACGCAAGGTCGCCATCGCCGAGGGTGGCTGGGTACTGCCCTATCTCCCGAAGCCATGGGGCCGGGCCGCCAGCCCGGTCGAGCAGATCATCATCGCCCAGGAGTTCACCTCCGGGCGGGTCAGGCGGCCGCAGACGGGGATCGCCACCTGGATCGTCCCGTCGATCGTGGCGTTCGGAACCGAGGAGCAAAAGCAGCGGTTCCTGCCGCCGACGTTCCGCGGCGAGATGATCTGGTGCCAGCTGTTTTCCGAACCGGGCGCCGGATCGGATCTGGCCAGCCTGACCACCAAGGCCGTCCGGACCGACGGCGGCTGGCGCATCACCGGCCAGAAGATCTGGACCACCGCCGCACAGTTGTCGCAGTGGGGCGCACTGTTGGCCAGGACGGACCCCAGCGCCCCGAAACACGCCGGCATCACCTACTTCCTGTTGGATATGCGCAGCGAGGGCGTCGACGTCAAGCCGCTGCGCGAGCTCACCGGAAACGCCATGTTCAACACCGTCTACATCGATGACGTGTTCGTCCCGGACGAGTGCGTGCTCGGGGAGGTCAACCGGGGCTGGGAGGTCAGCCGCAACACCCTCACCGCGGAGCGGGTGTCGATCGGCAGCAGCGAGGCGAACTTCCTGGCCACGCTGTCGCAGTTCGTCGAGTTCGTTCGCGACGGCCACTTCGATCAGATCGCCCAGCACCGGGCGGGCCAGTTGATCGCCGAGGGTCACGCGGCCAAGGTGCTCAACCTGCGCTCGACGCTGTTGACGCTGGCCGGTGGGGACGCCATGCCCTCGGCGGCGATCTCCAAGCTGCTGTCGATGCGCACCGGACAGGGTTACGCGGAATTCGCGGTCTCAACGTTCGGCACCGATGCCGCGATCGGCGACGCCGACCAACTACCCGGCAAATGGGGCGAATACCTGTTGGCCAGCCGTGCCACCACCATTTACGGCGGTACCTCCGAAGTGCAGCTGAACATCATCGCCGAGCGGCTGCTCGGCCTGCCCCGCGACCCGTAGGACGGCGCGAAAAGACCCGGAAAGGGCCATGCCGACCTGACTGAGTCAGGCCGGCATGGTTCCCCCCATGCGCGGTGGACCATCCCGAGGGTTGGCGTGTCGGCGATGGCCCCTACCGCGCGGAGATGGTGATCACCACCACCAGTTCCACCAGTGCTGGGGGCCCCAGTAGCCACCGCCACGGCCCAAGTTGCCGTGCCCCCAATTGCCATTTCCCCGACCATCATGGCCGCCCCATCCGCGACCGCCGGGGCGATCGGGGATGAAGCCCGGTCCGCTGTGCGGCCCAGCACTGGCGAAGCTCGTGGTGGCTGCGGGCGCAGGAGCGGCCTGAGCCATGGGGGCGCCGCCGATCAGCAGCGCGCCGGCCACGGCTCCGGCACCCATCACACCTGCGGCCGCGCCGCACAATGATCGCGAGATCATCGAAATCAGTCCTTCCAACCACTTGCCACCACTGGCAAAAACGTTAATCGGACATTTCTGAGCAAACAAGCACAATTCGGATCTTTCCCTTGTGAATTGGATAACAATGGGGTCTCGGGTCATCGATAACAGACACCATTGTCGGTGCGTATTTGTGCAATTCATTTCTTCGCAAATACTGACTGGCGCGCATGCAGCTTCTCGTTATTGCAGCTCACTTGGCATCTACTGACATACTGCTTTGCGGAAGTCGTAGATACTGATGTCAGCGTTTGCGCATTCGCGCATTGACTGATTCCCGGCAATTCGGGCAAGGTCGACCGGCGTCATTATCGCGCCCAATTGCAGCGGACTCCGCGAAACCAGCTACCTTTATCTATTTGCGACACGATCTGCGGCGCGAGGCGCCGATGCGCCGCGCAGCTGCCTGCCCGCCCGTGCGGCGGCCAACCGGTGGCCGACGGCCCGGCTACGCGACTTACGCTGGCGGCGGTGACAGAATCAGTATTGACACACCGGCACCGAGCGCTGATTTACTGATTGGCACTCACGGAGGAAGACACCGAAGTGAACTTCAACAGCAGCCACAGCGGACCCAGCGTCGGAGCCTTTCGCGCCCCCAACTCGGCCGCCGGGCCCTCCGGGGACGCCGCGCCGACCGAGCGCCTCACCAGCCTCGGGCAGCCGGGCGGTCAGCGGATCGCCAGCCAACCCGCGGCCGGCCAGCCGGGACGCACGCAGCGGACACGTCGAACGGTCGACCTGCCGGCGCCCACTCACCGGGCCCTCGACATTTGGCAGCGGGAAGCGGCCGACCGACTGGGAGTGGCCCGGGTGACCGGGCAGGAGGTCCTCACCGCGCTCATCGACCAGCTGCTGGTCGACCCCAAGCTCACCGCTCAGATCACCCGCGCCATCAAAGATCGCCGCTGACCAACTCACCGCGGAGCGGGCGAGCCGGAACGGGCTAGTCGACCTCCATTTCGCGCAGCTCGCGCTTGAGGATCTTGCCTGTCGGGTTGCGCGGCAGCTCGTCGAGGAAGACGACCTCGCGGGGCACCTTGTAGCGGGCCAAGTGGTCGCGTACGTAGTGCTTGACGGTGTCCTCGTCGAGGTCGGCACCGTCCTTCTTCACCACGAACGCGCGCAGCCGGTGGCCCCATTCCTTGTCTTCGACGCCGATCGCGGTGGCCTCCGTGACGTCCGGGTGCCCGGTGATGAGGTCTTCGACCTCCGCCGGGAAGACGTTCTCGCCGCCGGAGACGATCATCTCGTCATCGCGCCCGCTGATGAACAGCAGGCCGTTCTCGTCGAAGTACCCCACGTCACCCGAGGACAACAGCCCGTCGATGATCTGCTTCTTGCCACCGCCGGTGTAGCCCTCGAACGGGAAGGCGTTGCCGACGAAGATGCGGCCGACCTCGCCCTGCGGCAGCTCCTTACCGTTGTCGTCATAGATCTTGACGCGCACACCCTTGACGACCGGGCCGACGGTCGACGAGTTGTACTCCAGGTGCTTGGGCTCGGCGATGGTCGCGAACGCGATCTCGGTCGAGCCGTACATGTTGTAGATGACCGGGCCGAGGTCCTTGAGCCCCCGTTCGGCCAGGTCGGCACCCAGCGCCGACCCGGACACGAACACGATCTTCAGGCTGGACAGGTCGGGCTTCTTGTCCATCTTTTCGACGGCATCGAGGATCCGCGACAGCATCACTGGCACCACCACCATGGCGGTCACCTTGTACTTCTCGATGTCCTCTAACACCAGGGGCGGCTTGAATTTCCGGCGCAGCACCAGCGTCGAGCCCAGGAACATCGCGATCGTGCCGTGCAGGAAACCGAGCGCGTGGAACATCGGCGCCGGCAGCGACGTCACCTCGCCGGCCTTGAACGGAACGTGCGACAGGATGCCCCCGACCGGCGCCAGGGTCGGCGGGGTGCTGCGGTTCGCGCCCTTGGGGGTGCCGGTGGTACCGCTGGTCAGGATGATGATCGACGAGTGCTTGCTCGCCTTGGGGGCGGGCTCGGAGCTGCTGCGCTCGATCAGGTCGGCCAGCGTCTCGTCCTTGCTACCGGAGGATTCGTCGGCGTCGGGGTTCGTCCCAAGCGCCCGCAGCTTGCCCAGTTCCGGCTCGGCCTTGCTGACGGCCTTGGTGTATTCGTCGTCGTAGATGATCAGTTTGGCGCCCTCGCGCTCCGACACCTCCTTGATTTGCGGTCCGGAGAACTCGCTGTTGAGCAGGATGATGCGGGCGCCCACCCGGGCGGCGCCAAAGTAGGCGATCAGGAACCAGCGAGTGTTACGGGCCAGGATGGCGACGCCATCACCGCCCTTGACGCCCATCTTGAGTAGCCCGTTGGCCACCGCGTGCGCGGCCTCGTCGAGCTCCTTGAAGGAAAACTCGCCCTCCTCATCGATGCAGGCGGCTCGGTCGGGATGGCGCCTGGCATTCAGCGCCGGCAACATGCCGAACTCGCCCCACTTGTAGATGTCGGCGGCCATCGCGGCGTAGTTCTGCGGCGGCTCGATCCGGAATGCGCCCGATTCGAAGATCTTGCGCACGTAGTGCAGCTCGGCGGAGCCGCGTTCGACGTACTGCTGAACTTTTGCGGCGGCCTGAGCGGGCAGACCGAGGAGGTTAGGCATGAAATCCACCTTATGTGACGTCCGTCTCAGTACGGCCAGAAATTCTGGCGAATTAGCATGAACCGCATGACCCGTCCGGTTTCGCTGGAGGTGGCCGGGCGCCAGGTGACCATCACCCATCCGGACAAGGTGGTGTTCCCCCGCGTGAGCGGCCGCGAAACCACCAGCTCTTTTTCGGGCCCCTACACCAAGCTCGACCTGGTCCGCTATTACCTGTCGGTGGCCGACGGCGCGCTGCGCGGCGTGGCCGGTCGACCGATGATCCTGAAGCGCTTCGTCAAGGGCGTCACCGAAGAGGCGGTGTTTCAGAAGCGCGCCCCGGCCAAACGGCCCGACTGGGTCGACGTTGCCGAACTGCGTTATGCGCGGGGCACTTCCGCGGCCGAGGCGGTGATCCACGATGCCGCGGGACTGGCCTGGGCGATCAACCTGGGATGCGTCGATCTCAACCCGCATCCGGTGCTGGCCGACGACCTCGATCACCCCGACGAACTGCGGGTCGATTTGGATCCGATGCCCGGGGTCTCCTGGCGGCGCATCGTGAACGTCGCGCTGGTGGCCCGCGAGGTGCTCGAGGACTACGGCCTGACGGCCTGGCCGAAGACGTCGGGATCGCGCGGCTTTCACGTCTATGCCCGCATCGCCCCGCGCTGGGAGTTTCGCCAGGTGCGGCTGGCCGCGCAGACCGTCGCCCGGGAGGTCGAGCGGCGCGTGCCCGACGCGGCGACCAGCCGCTGGTGGAAGGAAGAACGCGAAGGGGTGTTCGTCGACTTCAACCAGAACGCGAAGGACCGCACCGTCGCATCGGCGTACTCGGTGCGCGCGACCCCGGACGCCCGGGTCTCGACCCCGCTGCGGTGGGACGAGGTCGCCGACTGCCGGCCCGAGGCGTTCACCATCGAGACCGTGCCCGCCCGGTTCGCCGACATCGGTGACCCCTGGGCGGGAATGGACGACGCCGTCGGCGAGCTCGACCGGCTTCTGGTGTTGGCCGAGGAAATGGGCCCGCCCGAACGCGCGCCGAAAGGGTCGGGGAAACGCGGCAGCGGAGCAGCAGGCCGGAGACAATCGAAGATGCCGCTGATCGAGATCGCCCGCACCAAGACCAAGGACGAGGCGATGGCGGCGCTGGACGTCTGGCGCGACCGCTATCCCGCGGTGGCCGGCCAGCTGGAGCCGGTCGACGTCCTGGTCGACGGGATGCGCGGGCCCAGTTCGATCTGGTACCGGATCCGGATCAACCTGCAGCACGTTCCCGAGGACCAACGGCCACCCCAGGAAGGGCTGATCGCCGACTACAGCCCCTGGGACGGATACGGCGGGAAGCAGCAGCCGTCGAGCTGACTTCGGGTCAGATCCCCACCCGCGTTATCGCGTTGTGCCTGCGCAGGTAGCAGTACCAGGTGACGCCGAGCAGGCCGAGGAAGAACACGATGTAGAACCGCAACGCCGGTTCGATGCTGCCGAACTCCGACTTCGACCACGCGTACGCCAGCGGAACCACGAAGCCACCGAAGGCACCCACCGCCGAGATGACGCCCAGCGCACCGGCGGCCTGCCGGCGCATGGCCACCATGGTGTCGGGGTCGCCCCCGCCCAGCTCGCCCTTGATCTTGAAGATCCGCGAGATCATCCGGTAGGTCGAGCCGTTGCCGATGCCGGTGGCGACGAACAGGAACATGAAGCTGGCGAAGAATCCCGGCAGGTTGACCGCCTTCACCGACCACAGCGCCGCCGCCGCCCCGATCGCCAGCATGACGAAGCTGGCGGCGGTGATGCGGGCGCCACCGATCCGGTCGGCCAGCTTGCCGCCGAGGGGCCGGATGATCGAGCCGATGCCGGCGCCCAGGAAGGCCCACGCCAGGGCGATGTCACCGCGCCCGAACACCGTCTTGAGCAGGGTCGGGAACGCCGCCGAGTAGCCGATGAACGATCCGAAGGTGCCGATGTACAGCAGCGACATGATCCAGGTGTCGGGGTGCCGCAGCGACTCAAACACCGGCTTCACGTCGGCCTTGGCCTCGGTGAGGTTGTTCATGAACAGGAACGCGCAGAGCGCGGCCACCACGGCCAGCGGCACATAGAACAGTCCGGCCCGCGACAGCGCCATCCCGCCGCCGGCGATGACGATGGGCGGGATGATCCTTTGCACCACCGCCACGCCGATGTTGCCGCCGGCCGCGTTCAGGCCCAGCGCCCAGCCCTTGTCCTTCTCCGGGTAGAAGAACGAGATGTTGGCCATCGATGAGGCGAAGTTGCCGCCGCCGAAGCCGGCGGTAGCCGCGATCGCCACCAGGACGCCGAACGGGATGCCGGGATGGCTGACTGCCCACGCCAGCAGCAGGCACGGGATGAGCAGCAGCGCCGCCGAGATCGTCGTCCAGTTGCGGCCGCCGAACAGCGGGACCGCGAACGTGTAGGGCAACCGCAGGAATGCCCCGACACCGCTGGGCACGGCGACCAGGCACAGGGCCTGGCTGGCGGTCAGCGCCCACCCGGACGCGGCCGGGTGCCCGTGCGCCCCCGCCGTCATGTGCACCACCGCGATGCTCCACAACATCCACACGCTGAATCCGACGTGTTCGGCGAAGATCGAGAAGACCAGGTTTCGGCGAGCGATCGGCTTGCCGGTGGTCTCCCAGAATTCGGGGTCTTCGGGCCGCCAGTCATCGATCCAGTGCCGTCCCGTATGACGCTCGCGCGGCGGCGCGGGCTGCGTTACCGGCCTGATGGTCGTGGTCATCTGGTGGGACTCCTGTGTTGGATGCGGCGCGGGCAAGGACCTCTCGACGTTAAAGACGCGCTGTTACCGGTCTGGGTGTGCACAGTTACGTGGGCGATACGCAGAAATCGCAACGGCCTGTCCCCGTTTGTCAGAACTCTGCAACGAGAGGACGTCGCGGGCCCACGGCGAGGCGTCGATGCGCGACAATCGGCGCATGCAGGTGACTGAGGCTCCCCTGGGCCTGCGGGAGCGCAAGAAGATCAAGACCCGCCGCGCCATCAGGCGCGAGGCGTTTCGCCTGATCGAGGAGAACGGCTTCGCCGCGACCACCGTCGAACAGATCGCCGAGGCGGCCGACGTGTCGCCGAGCACCTTCTTCCGTTATTTCCCGTCCAAGGAATCGCTGCTGCTCGCCGACGACCTCGACCCGCTGATCCTCGAGGCGCTGAAGTCCCAGCCGCGCGACCTATCGCCGGCGCGGGCCTTCCGCGGCGCCTATGCGGCCGTCATGGCCCAGCTGCCGGACGACCAGCTGGAGTTCGAGAGCACCCGGCAGCGCCTGATGTTTTCGATACCCGAGCTCAAGGCGGCGATGTACGACGAGTACTACCGCACCGTGACGGTGGCCGCCGAGGCGATCGCGCACCGGATCGGCCGTGCCCCAGACGATTTCGAGGTCCGAGTGTTCGCCGGGGCGTTGACGGGCGCCATGATGGCGGCGTTCGACAGCGCACCGAAGACCGCCGAGACGATCTATCGCGCCCTGGATTTCATGGACGCCGGCATGCCGCTGGGCTGAACTGCCTCAACAGCGCGGCGACGCATGTCAGAGGGCGGAACGCGATACTCTCACGCGATGCGACAGGGATGGAATCGACGGGGATTCTTGCAGCTCGCAGGGGCTGCGGGGGTGGCCGCGATCGGCGGTGCGACCGCGTTCTCAGAGCTTTTGGCGGGGTGCTCTTCAGACAAACCCGCTCCGGGAGCCGCGCCGGGATCGGTGACGGTCACCCACCTGTTCGGTCAAACCGTCATCAAGGAACCACCCAAGCGGGTCGTCAGCGCCGGCTACACCGAGCAGGACGACCTGCTGGCGGTCGGCGTGGTGCCGATCGCGGTGACCAACTGGTTCGGTGATCAGCCCTTCGCTGTCTGGCCGTGGGCCGCACCCAAGCTCAACGGGGCGCAGCCGACGGTGTTGAACCTGGACAACGGAATTCCCGTCGACCAGATCGCCGGCCTCAAACCCGACCTGATCGTGGCCGTCAACGCCGGCCTGGACGCCGACACGTATCAGAAGCTGTCCGCGATCGCCCCAACCGTGGCGCAATCGGACGGCGACGCCTTCTTCGAACCGTGGAAAGAGCAGGCCGGCACCGTCGGTCAGGCGGTCTTCCAGGTCGACCAGATGAAGTCGTTGATCGACGGCGTCGACCAGAAGTTCACCGACATCGGCAAGAAGAATCAGCAATGGACCGGCAAGAAGGCGCTGCTGATGCACGGCGCGCTGTGGCAGGGCACCGTCGTCGCCACCATGGCGGGCTGGCGGACGGACTTCCTGAACCAGATGGGGCTGGTCGTCTCCGACACCATCAAACCCTTCGGCACCGATCAGCGCGCCGTCATCCCGCGCGATCACATCAAATCCGTGCTCGACTCCGCCGACGTGGTGATCTGGACGACCCAGAGCCCGGACGATCAGAAGGCGATACTGGCCGACCCCGAGGTGGCCGGGTCGCTCACCACCGCACAGAACCGCCACATCTTCACCACCAAGGACCAGGCCGGCGCGATCGCGTTCGCGTCGCCACTGAGCTACCCCGTCATCGCCGATCAACTGCCCCCGCTGATCACCAAGATCCTGGGCTAGCCACGCGGGCATCTCGCGGCTGTTTGAGCGTTTGCTAAGGCAGCTCTGGCAGTGCTCGAAATTCCGTCGGCGCCCCTCGCACAGGCCTAGATCCCGGGGTTACCGTCGAGTAATGAGCGTGACGGACCTTAGCGGCGGCCTGGCCCGCGACCTTCCGACGGAGCTGGTCGGCAACACCGTTGTGGACTACGGCGACCTGGCGCTGATGGTGCAATGCGGCAGTACCGCTGAGGTATTGGCGTGGGCGGACGCGCTGCGCCGCGCCGAGATCCCGGGCGTGGTCGATGTCGTCCCGGCGGCCCGCACGGTGCTGGTGAAGCTCCACGACGCGCGGCGCCAAGGGGTCATCCGTCAGCGGCTGCGCAAGATGGGCGTCGCCGCCACCGGGACCGCCGACTCGGAGCGCCGAGCCGACGTGGTCATCGACGTCGTCTACGACGGTCCGGACCTGGCCGAGGTTGCCGCCCACGCCGGGCTGACCATTCCCGCCGTGATCGACGCCCACACCGCCACGCCGTGGCGGGTCGGATTCAACGGATTCGCACCCGGTTTCGCGTATCTGGTGGACGGCGACCCGCGCCTGCGGGTGCCCCGCCGCCCGGAGCCGAGGACCTCGGTGCCGGACGGCTCCGTCGGCCTCGCCGGTGAGTTCAGCGCGGTGTATCCGCGACCGTCCCCGGGTGGCTGGCAACTCATCGGCCGCACCGAAGCGGTGCTGTGGGACCTGCAGAGACCGAGCCCGGCCTTGCTCACGCAGGGCGTGTGGGTGCAGTTCCGGGCCGTCTAGCCAGTGGCGATCGCGAGCGCGGCGCAGCCGGGCGAAGCGGGTCGTCACCGTAGTGAAGGAGTAGTCGTGGCAATGCTGGAGATCCTCCGCACCGGACCGCTCGCCCTCGTCCAGGACCTGGGCCGTCCGGGACTGGCCCACCTAGGGGTGAGCCAGTCGGGGGCCGCCGACCGGCGGGCGCACAAGCTGGCCAACCGGCTCGTCGCCAACCCCGACGACCGTGCCACCGTGGAGATCACGTTCGGCGGTTTCGCGGCCCGGGTGTCCGGCGGCGACGTCGACATCGCGGTGACGGGCGCCGACACCGACCCCACCGTCAACGGAATCAAGTTCGGCACCAACAGCCTTCATCACGTGCGTGATGGCGAGGTGATCTCGCTGGGCGCCCCCCGCGCGGGCCTGCGCAGCTACCTGGCGGTCCGCGGCGGCATCTGCGTGGAGCCGGTGCTGGGCTCGCGCAGCTACGACGTGATGTCGGCCATCGGCCCGTCGCCGCTGCGGGCCGGCGACCGGCTGCCGATCGGCGAGCACACCGACGCCTACCCCGAACTGGACCAGGCGCCGGTCGCGGCCATCACCGCCCATGTCGTCGAGCTGTTCGTGGTCCCCGGACCGCGTGACGATTGGTTCGTCGATCCGGACCGCCTGGTGCACACCTATTGGATGGCGTCCGACCGCAGCGACCGGGTGGGAATGCGGTTGACCGGCCGGCCCCTGCAGCACTGCTACCCGGATCGGCAACTGCCCAGCGAGGGCGCCACCCGTGGCGCAATCCAGGTGCCGCCCAACGGTTTACCGGTCATCCTGGGGCCCGACCATCCGGTCACCGGTGGCTATCCGGTGATCGGCGTGGTGGTGGACGAGGACGTCGACAAGATTGCCCAGGTGCGACCCGGCCAGGCGGTGCGGCTGCACTGGGCTCGGCCCAGGTCTCTGGTGGGCGCCCCCTCCGACGCCGCGAGTTGGCCGGTTTCCTAACACAATTCGTTTGCTGGATCTCGATGCCGAGATCGGCTGTATCACAGCTCACACGGCACCGGGTCTATGCGTGAAATCACTTGATGGCGGCGCCCATTCACGGTTTGCCCGGCGCACATCGGCGAACTGACCGCCCCCTCAGGGATTTACCAGACAACTGGTAAACAACTAACAGGCGATATGGGCCGGTTCCGGTTGACCCGCTCACGTCTTAAATGTGAGCATCGGAGCATACGGCGGGGCATGAGCCCCTTCATTCGAGGCGCCCACGCGTCGAAAGCCGGCCTCCGAACAGCTTTCCCGACAGCCGGGCTAGCGCGACGCCCCCTGGCTCGGCGGCGGTCGGACGCGGCGGTTCGTGGGCCTGACGAGAGGGATCTGTATGCACGCCAGCTGGCGGGATTCCGTCGATACGCCATCACACGCCGGCTCCATACCTCAACGCGCCCAAGAAATTTCGTCGATGGGTGCACGAACATGAGCGTCGTCCCGCGGAGAGGTGACGTGATGGGCCGCAATCACCGCATCGCGGACTGGAACCCGGAAGATACCGCGGCGTGGGAGGCCGGCAATAAGAAGATCGCCCGGCGCAACCTGCTCTGCACGATTGCCGGTGACCACGTGGCATTTTCGATCTGGACCCTGTGGCCCGTCATGGCGCTGTTCATGCCGGGGCCCGTCTACGGCTTCTCCGCGAGCGACAAGCTGCTGCTGGGAGCGGTTGCCACCCTGGTAGGTGGTTGCGCCCGGATCCCGTACACCTTGGGCATCGCCGCCTTCGGCGGTCGCAACTGGACGACGTTCTCGGCCTTCGTACTGCTGATCCCGACGGTCGGCACGATCGTGTTGCTGGCCAATCCCGGTCTGCCGTTGTGGCCCTTCATCGTGTGCGCCGCGCTGACCGGGCTGGGCGGTGGCAATTACGCCGCCTCGCTGGCCAACGTGAACGCCTTCTACCCGCAGCGGCTCAAGGGGGCCGCGCTGGCGATCAACGCCGGTGTTGGCAACCTCGGGGTGGCGGTGATCCAGCTGGTCGGGCTGCTGGTGCTGGCCACCGCCGGGCACGAGGCGCCCTACTGGGTGTGCGCGGTATACCTGGTGTTGCTGGCCGTCGTGGGCATCGCGGCCGCGTTGTTCATGGACGACGTCCACCACGGCACCGAGCTGAACACCATGCGCGCCATCCTGTTCGAACGGGACACCTACGTGATCTCGCTGCTGTACATCTGCACCTTCGGCTCGTGGATCGGGTTCTCGTTCGCGTTCGGGCAGGTGATGCAGGTGAACTTCCTGGCCAACGGGGAGAGCGCCAAGCACGCGGCGCTGCACGCCGCGCAGGTCGCCTTTCTGGGCCCGCTGTTGGGCTCCTTGGCCCGCATCTACGGCGGGCGGTTGGCCGACCGCATCGGCGGCAGCCGCGTCACGCTGGCGGTCCTGGCGGGCATGACCCTGGCGGCCGGTCTGCTGGTCACCATCAGCACCGTCGACGATCAGAACACCGGCACGCACTCCACCAGCATGATCGGCTTCGTCTGCGGCTTCATGGTGCTGTTCATCCTGTCCGGCATGGGCAACGGATCGGTGTTCAAGCTGATCCCCTCGGTCTATGAGGCACGCAGTCGCTCGCTGGACATGAGCGAGGACGAACGTCGGCACTGGGCCCGCGCGCACTCGGGATCGCTGATCGGCATCTGTTCGGCCGTCGGAGCGCTCGGCGGGGTGGGAATCAACCTGGCGCTGCGCCAGTCCTACCTGAGCACCGGCACGGAAACGTCGGCGTACTGGGCATTTCTCGCTTCCTATGTCGTGGCGGCGATCATGACCTGGATCGTCTATGTGCGCCGGCCCGCGGCGGCCCCGGGCTTGTCCGGGTCGACGCCGGAAACCGAGGCCGCCCGTGTGTGAGCGGACTCGCAACACGGGCAATGCCACAGCAATTGACCGGTAACGCAACCGAAACGTCACAGGCATACACACTTCATATGGCCCCCCAACTGGCCCCGCCCGACTCCGCGCCGCTGACCGGCTACCGGATCGCCGTCACGTCGGCGAACCGCGCCGAGGAGCTGTGCGCGTTGCTGCGCCGTAACGGCGCCGAGGTTTCCAGCGCCGCGGCCATCAACATCATCGCGCTGCCCGAAGACGACGATCTACAGAACCACACCGAAGCGGTGATCGCCGAACCGCCCGATATCCTGGTGGCGCACACCGGTATCGGCTTCCGCGGCTGGGTCGCCGCGGCCGACGGATGGGGATTGGCCACCCAACTGCTGGCGTCGCTGTCCAAGTCGCGGATCGTGGCCCGCGGACCGAAGGCGACCGGTGCCTTGCGTGCCGCCGGGCTGCACGAGGAGTGGTCACCCAAATCCGAATCGTCACGCGAAGTCCTGCGCTACCTCCTCGAATCGGACGTCGCCGGTAAGCGGATCGCCGTCCAGCTGCACGGCGCGGCCGACGGCTGGGACCCGTTCCCCGACTTCATCAATGGATTGCGCTCGGCGGGCGCACAGGTGGTCCCCATTCACGTCTACCGCTGGAAGCCGACACCGGCCGGCGGCGACTTCGACCAACTCGTCGCCTCGGTCGCGCGTCGCCAATTCGACGCGGTGACCTTCACCTCGGCGCCCGCCGGAGCGGCGCTGCTGGAGCGCAGCCGCGAGTTGGGCATCGAAGATCAACTGCTGCAAGCGCTTCGCAGTGACGTGCATGCGATGTGCGTCGGCCCGGTCACCGCGCAACCTTTGATGCGTGCGGGCATCCCGACGTCGTCGCCCGAGCGAATGCGATTGGGGGCGTTGGCCCGTCACATCGCCCAGCAGCTCCCGCCGCTGCGGTCGTGCACCATCCGCGCGGCCGGCCACGACATCGAGATCCGCGGAACCTGCGTGCTGGTCGACGGAGCGGTGAAGTCGCTGTCGGGGTCCGGCATGGCGACCCTGCGCGCGCTGGCACAACGCCCGGGAGATGTCGTCGCGCGCAACGACTTACTACGGGTGCTCCCCGGCAACAGCAATGACCCGCACGCCGTCGACACCGCAGTGCTGCGGCTGCGAACGGCGCTGGGCGACAAGAGCATCGTCGCGACCGTCGTCAAGCGCGGCTACCGGCTCGCGATCGACCACTCGGAAGAATCCCCGTGGCACTGATCCTGGTAGCGCACGGCACCCGCAGGCCGGACGGCGTCACGATGATCGAAGACCTTGCGGCACAGGTCAGTACGCTCGTCGGAGGTACGGTCGACGTTGCCTTCGTGGACGTGGTGGGCCCCACCCCCAGCGAAGTCTTGGCGCGCGCGAAGAACGCCGCCCGGGCCGCCATCGTGGTGCCCGCGTTTCTGTCCCGCGGATACCATGTCCGGGCCGATCTGCCCGCCCACGTCGCGGCCAGTGGACACTCGAATGTGACCGTCACCCCCGCGTTGGGTCCCGGCGGCCAGATCGCCCGGATCGTTGGCGATCAACTGGTGAAATGCGGCTGGCGCCCGAATGATTCGGTGATTCTGGCGGCCGCGGGAACCTCGGATGACAAGGCGCGTGCCGACCTGCACACCACGGCGACATTGGTGTCGGCGCTGACCGGCTCGCGGGTGAGCCTGGCGTTCGCGGCCACCGGTGAACCGCAGCTGCCCGAAGCCGTGGACCGGGCGCGCGCCCGGGCACGCCGCGCCGGCGGACGCGTCGTGGTCGCCTCATATCTGCTGGCCGACGGCCTGTTCCAGCAACGACTGCACGGCTGCGGTGCCGACCTGGTCAGCGAGCCGCTGGGCACCCATCCCGGGCTGGCACGCCTGGTCGCGAACCGATTCCGGCGGGCCCTGCCGCCGGTCCTCGCCCCCACCGCCCGGCATGCGTCGGGCCGATCGGGCCCGCATCAGCTGGCGCACGGACGCATCGTGCGGTCCAGTCCGTAGCGCCAAACGCCCGCCGGCGAGCCACGCCGAGGCCCGGCATTCCTTGATCTTTGGTCTCAGACCGGCGATCCTGGCGTTATGCCCCGTCGCGAAGAGCCATCGCATGGGATCCTCGACCCGGTCGCCAAGATGTTGCGGTTGCCCTTCGGCACACCGGAATTCATCGACCGGATCGTCACCGGCGGAGTCAATCAGGTGGGCCGCCGGACGTTGCGCATGCTGATCACGACGTGGGATGCCGCCGGTGGCGGCCCGTTCGCGGCCAGTGCCGTCGCGTCGACGGGGATGGCGAAGACCGCCGAAATCGTGCAGGGCATGTTCATCGGCCCGGTCTTCGGCCCACTGCTGAAAATTCTGGGTGCCGACAAGGTCGCCCTGCGCGCCTCGTTGTGCGCCTCACAACTGGTGGGCCTGGGCATCATGCGGTACGGCATCCGCTCCGAGCCGCTGCACTCCATGTCCGTGGACGCACTCGTCGACGCGATCGGGCCGACGATGCAGCGTTATCTGGTCGGCGACATCACCCGGTGATACTCGGCCGTGGGGCTCAGGCGGCCCGCGAGTGGTAGTCCCGCCCGACCTGAACGTGGCCGTCGGCCGTGATCCGCACCGGGTACACCGGCACCGAAACGGCCGGATCGTCCAGGCAGGAACCGTCTTCCAGCGAGAACGCCTGCTTCAAGATCGGCGACTGCACCGTCACGCGGCCGTCGCGGTCACCCACGATCCCGCGGGACAGGACCGCCGCCCCGGAGAACGGGTCGACGTTCCCCACCGCGTGGACCGAGCCGTCGTCGAGCCGGAACAACGCCGCCTGGGAGCCGTCGTCGAGCAGCACGCCCACACCGCGGCCGGGAATGAGATGGTCGTAGGCGCACGCGCTGGTCCACACCGCAATGTCGTTGAGAAGTGTCATGATCTCTTCCTCATTCCTCCGAAGTTGACGCTGCACGGACCCGCGGCATGCCAATGGACACAGGGATCTTGCGCCCGGCATGCTCGGTGAACGTCACCGTCGAGTCGACGGCATCCGGGGCGTTGACGAACGACACGAACCGCGACATCTTGTCCGGGTCGTCCAACACGCCCTTCCATTCGCACTTGTAGTTCTCCACATGCCGCTCCATGGCGGCTTCGAATTCCGCGGCCAGGCCCAGCGAGTCGTCGCACACGACCTCGCGGACGTGGTCGAGTCCGCCGTCGAGCGAATCGACCCACGGTGCCGTGCGTTGCAACCGGTCGGCCGTCCGGATGTAGTACATGACGAACCGGTCGACGTAGCTGACCAGTGTTTCGGTGTCCAGATCGCTGGCCAACAGCTGCGCGTGCTTGGGCGTCATGCCGCCGTTGCCACCGACGTAGAGGTTCCAGCCCTTTTCGGTGGCGATCACGCCCACGTCTTTCGAGCGGGCTTCGGCGCATTCACGCGCGCAGCCCGAGACGCCCATCTTGATCTTGTGCGGTGCCCGCAGGCCGCGGTAGCGCAGCTCCAGATCGATGGCCAGCTGCACCGAATCCTGCTGCCCGTAGCGGCACCAGTCGGTGCCCACGCAGCTCTTCACCGTGCGCAACGCCTTACCGTACGCGTGGCCCGATTCCATGCCGCCGTCCACCAGGCGCTTCCAGATCTCCGGCAACTGATCCACCCGGGCGCCGAACATGTCGATCCGCTGGCCACCGGTGATCTTGGTGTAGAGCCCGAAGTCCTGGGCGATTTGGCCGATCAGGATCAGATGCTCGGGCTTGATGTCACCACCGGGAACCCGGGGCACCACCGAGTAGCTGCCGTTCTTCTGGATGTTGGCCAGGAAGTGGTCGTTGGAATCCTGCAGCGAGGCCTGCTCGCCTTCCAGGATGTGGTCCGAGCCGGTGGATGCCAAGATGGAGGCGACGACGGGTTTGCAAATGTCGCAACCCTTTCCGCGGCCGAAGCGCTCCAGCAGACCCGAGAAGGTCCGGATCTCGGTGGCCGAGATGATCTCGAACAGCTCCGCCCGCGACTGGCTGAAGTGCTCGCACAGCGCCTTGGACTGCTCCACACCCTCGGCTTCCAGCAACTGCTTGAGCAACGGCACGCAGGACCCACACGAGGTGCCGGCCGAGGTGCACGACTTGAGCGCCGGGACGTCCGCGCAGCCGTCGGCGATCGCGCATTTCAGGTCGCCCTTGGTGACGTTGTTGCACGAGCAGATCTGCGCCGAATCCGGCAGCGCCCCAACACCCAAGGCCGTACCACCGCCGGATTGGGCCGGCGCGATCAGGGCGAGCGGGTCACCGGGCAGCTCGCTGCCGACCATGGGCCGCAGCACCCCGTAGGACGACGCATCGCCGACCAGCACGCCGCCGAGCAGCGTCTTGGCGTCGTCGGAGAGCACCAGCTTGGCGTAGGTCCGGTTGACCGCATCGTTGATGGCGACCTCGAGGCAATTCTCGGTCAGCCCCATCGCGTCGCCGAAGCTGGCCACGTCGACGCCCAGCAGTTTGAGCTTCGTGGACAGGTCGGCCTCGCCGAATTCGGCGACGCCCTCCAGCAGCCGGTCGGCCACCACCTCGGCCGAGGTGTAACCCGGGCCGACCAGGCCGTAGCACCGGCCGCCGATCGCGGCGACCTCACCGATCGCGTAAATGTCGGGATCGCTTGTCTGGCAAGCCACGTCGGTGAGCACCCCGCCGCGCTCGGCGCGGTCCAGCCCGGCCGCGGTCGCCAGCTCGTCGCGCGGCCGGATGCCGGCCGCGAAGATCACTAGACCGGCGTCGATGACCTGGCCATCGGTCAGACTTACCCGCACCGAGGTGGAGCCGTCCGAGTGGTCAATCGCCTCGATCGATTCGGTGCCCGTCCCCACGTGCACCGAGATGCCGAGCTCGCCGATCATCCTGGCCAGCAGCGCACCGCCGGCCTCGTCGATCTGCTGGGCCATCAGCCGCGGCATCATCTCGATGACGTGGGTCTGCAACCCGAACTGGCGCAACGCATTAGCGGCTTCCAGCCCGAGCAGTCCGCCGCCGATGACGACTCCCGCGGTGGCACGCGAGGTTTCGACGGTGCGCTGCGCGTCGGCGCGGATCGCGTCCAGGTCGTCCAGGGTGCGGTACACGTGACACGCGGGCAGTTCGTGGCCCGGCACCGGCGGCACGAAGGCATACGACCCGGTCGCCAGGACCAGCGCGTCGTAGCCGTGCCGTTGACCGTCGGCGGTGACCACCGTCTTTGCGGCGCGGTCTATTTCGGTAACGCGCTGGTTGAGCACCAGCCGGACCAGTTCGTCACCCTCGTAATCGTTGCCGGGCAATGCCAGAAGCTTGCGATCCCAGCTCTCGGTGTAGGAGGTCAGCCCCACGCGGTCATAGGCCGCGTCGGTCTCCTCGGCGAAAACCGTGATGCGCCACGATCCCTCGGTGTCGCGGGCGCGGAGCGCCTCCACGAACCGGTGCCCCACCATGCCATGTCCGACTACGATGATGTGACGAGGCGCACAACTGGCGCGCGAAATCCCGTCTGCAGACATGGCTTTGAGAGTAACGGCCGGAAATTACGTTCTTTTCGCGCAATGTGACGGTCCTATGACGAGGATCTCACAACTCACAGGAAGGCCTGTGATTGAGCGTTCGCTGCCGGCGAACGGCGAGGTGGAACTTAAGCGGGGTCGGCTCATGTTTGACCTAGTAGCCGGTCGAGGAGGCACCGGTCACAGGAATCTCACATTGAAGCTCAAGGAATTAGAAGGCAAGCGCCATGAGTAACCTCGCATTGTGGTCGCGGCCGGCCTGGGACACCGACCGGTGGTTGCGCGACTTTTTCGGACCCGCTGCCGCGGCGGACTGGAACACCCCGGCGACCAGCGGTTTCAAGCCCGCCGCCGAGATCGTGAAGGACGGCGACGACGCGATCGTACGGGTCGAGCTGCCCGGTGTTGACGTCGACCAGGACGTCAACGTGGAGGTCGACCGCGGGCGTTTGGTCATCCACGGCGAGCACCGCGACACGCGCGCGCAAGACGAAGGGGAAGGTGCCGGCCGCACACTGCGGGAGATCAAATACGGATCGTTCCGCCGGTCGTTCCAGCTGCCCGCCCACGTCACCGGCGACGCCATCACGGCGACCTACGACGCCGGCGTGCTGACCGTCCGGGTCACCGGTGCCTACGCCGGAAACCAGGCACAGCGCATCGAGATCACCAAATAGTCTCCGGCCAGTTCGGAGATAAGTAGCCGAATCCGGCGGAGCCGCAACGGCTTCGCCGGATTCAGCGCGTCAGCCCCAGCGGACCAGCAGCTCCTTGGCCCGGGCCGCCAGCGCGGCCTGCAGGAACGGCCCGAAGCTGATGCGCGCCACGCCCAGCGGGCCGAAGGACGACGGGTCGTCCTGATCGGGCAGCGCGATCGCGTTGACGGGCAGCGCTAACTCGGCGGTCAGGCGCCGCAAGGTGTCGGGGTCGTGGCGGCCCACCGGATACAGCACGTCGGCGCCGGCGGCGGCCGCCTGATTCAGTCGTGCCACCGCGCGCTCGACGCGATCGGACGCCTCGCCATCCTGGCGCAGGAACAGATCGGTCCGGGCGTTGATGACCACGTGCACCCCGGCCGCGTCGGCGGCCGACCGCAGCGCCCCGACCAACTCCGCATGCTCGTCGGCGGATCGCAACCGCTTGCCCTCCGAGTGCACGGTGTCCTCGATGTTGAGCCCGACGGCCCCAACGCTCAGCAGGCCCTCGATCAGCCGACCCGCCGGCTGTCCGTAGCCGGACTCGATGTCCACCGACACCGGCACGTCGACCGCGGCGGTGATCTGTGCGACCCGGGTGAGGACATCGTCGAACGACATGCCCTCGTTGTCGGGTTTGCCGATCGAATCCGCCATCGGGTGACTGCCCACGGTGAGGGCGACGAACCCGGCGCCGGTGGCCAGCCGCGCCGACCACGCATCCCACACGGTCGGCAGGACGACCGGGTTGCCCGGCCGGTGCAGTTCCAGCAGCGCCGTGGCGCGCTCGGCCGGGGTGGTGCGTGCCGTCATAAATGTTTGCTCCCTCGGCATCCGGGCTCAACGGCCTGACGTCTGGCGTGTGCCGTGGATAGTATCGGGGGCGTACTGTGATCCGAAACACTGCCGAGGAGATCCGTTGACGAGCACCACTGGCACGACCGAATTCGCCGAACTGCACGACCTCATCGGCGGCCTGCGGCGGTGCGTGAGCTCGCTGCGGGCCCGATACGGTGACAGCCCGGCCATGCGGCGCATCGTCATGGACGCCGACCGCATCATGTCCGACGTCGACTTGCTCGACACCGACGCATCCGAATTGGACCTGGCGGGTGCCACCGTGCAGCAGTCCGCCGAGAAGATCGTCATTCCCGACACCCAGTACGACAGCGAATTCTGGCGCGATGTCGACGACGAGGGTGTCGGCGGTCACAGCAGGTCCTGAACAACCCAGGCCCCCAGAAAAGGGGGGCTTCTGTCTGTGTACCCTTCGAGCTACAGCCCGTTCGAAGAGGAACACACTAAATGAGCGCACCTACGGCGAACCGTCCTGCGTCCGGTGTCTTTTCACCCACGCGCGCCCGAATCCAGCAACGCACCTTACGCACCGACCGGTGGTGGATGTCGCCGCTGCGGATCGATCTCGGATTCGCCGCATTCATTATTTATGCGACGGCGCGGGCGTTCCTGCAGAACAACTACTTCGTTCCCCAATACCATTACTTGACGCCGTTCTATTCGCCGTGCGTCAGCACCGGCTGCGTGAAAGAGGCCAGCGAATTCTGGCCGCAGGTCCTGCCGGACGTGTGGTGGCTGCCGTACGCGGCGCTGACGCTGCCGTTCCTGCTGCTGTTCCGGCTGACCTGCTACTACTACCGCGGCGCCTATTACCGCACGGTGTGGCAGTCGCCCAGCGCCTGCGCGGTGGCCGAGCCCCGCGTCCACTACACCGGCGAGACCAAATTCCCGCTGATCATCCAGAACACGCACCGCTACTTCTTCTACATCGCCGGGATCATCTCGGTGATCAACACCTACGACGCCATCGTCGCGTTCCACTCCGACAGCGGGCCCGGTGGATTCGGCTTCGGCCTGGGCAATCTGATCCTGCTCGGCAACGTCATCATGCTGTGGATCTACACGCTGTCCTGCCACTCCTGCCGGCACGTGACCGGCGGGCGGCTCAAACACTTCTCCAAACACCCTGTGCGGTACTGGATCTGGACCCAGGTCAGCAATATCAACACCCGGCACAAGATGTACGCGTGGATCACCCTGGGCACCCTGATGCTCACTGACTTCTACGTCGCACTGGTGGCCAGCGGCACCATCCCTGACCTGAGATTTGTTGGCTGACAAGCCATCTCGAAATAAATCAGAATTTAGCTAGCGAGGGTTTCATGGTTGAAATCGAGCGGCACACGTACGACGTGGTCGTGATCGGTGCCGGCGGCGCCGGACTGCGTGCGGTTATCGAAGCGCGCGAACGGGGTCTGCGGGTCGCGGTGGTGTGTAAGTCCCTGTTCGGCAAGGCCCACACGGTAATGGCCGAGGGTGGCTGCGCGGCGTCCATGGGCAACACCAACCCAAAGGACAACTGGAAGACCCACTTCGGCGACACGATGCGCGGTGGGAAATTCCTCAACAACTGGCGCATGGCCGAACTGCACGCCAAGGAGGCCCCGGACCGCGTCTGGGAGCTGGAAACCTACGGCGCGCTGTTCGATCGCCTCAAGGACGGCAAGATCAGCCAGCGCAACTTCGGCGGGCACACCTACCCGCGGCTGGCCCACGTCGGTGACCGCACCGGCCTGGAGCTGATCCGCACCATGCAGCAGAAGATCGTCTCGCTGCAGCAGGAGGATTACGCCGAGCTCGGCGACTACGAAGCCCGGATCAGGGTGTTCGCCGAGACCACGATCACCGAGCTGATCAAGGACGGCGACGCGATCGCCGGGGCGTTCGGCTACATCCGCGAAAGCGGGAACTTCATCCTGTTCGAGGCGCCCGCGGTGGTGCTGGCCACCGGCGGGATCGGCAAGTCGTTCAAGGTCACCTCGAACTCCTGGGAGTACACCGGCGACGGCCACGCCCTGGCCCTGCGGGCGGGTGCGTCGCTGATCAACATGGAGTTCGTCCAGTTCCACCCGACGGGCATGGTGTGGCCGCCGAGTGTGAAGGGGATTTTGGTCACCGAGGGTGTCCGCGGTGACGGCGGGGTGCTGAAGAACTCCGACAACAAGCGGTTCATGTTCGACTACATCCCGTCGGTGTTCAAGGGCCAGTACGCCGAGTCCGAACAAGAAGCTGACCAGTGGCTCAAGGACAACGACTCGGCCCGCCGCACTCCGGACCTGCTGCCGCGCGACGAGGTCGCGCGCGCGATCAACTCGGAGGTCAAGGCCGGCCGCGGCAGCCCACACGGCGGCGTCTTCCTGGACATCGCGTCGCGGCTGACGCCGGCGGAGATCAACCGCCGCCTGCCGTCGATGTACCACCAGTTCAAGGAACTGGCCGGGGTCGATATCACCAAGGAGCCGATGGAAGTCGGCCCGACCTGCCACTACGTGATGGGCGGCGTCGAGGTGGACGCCGACACCGGCGCGGCCACGGTCCCCGGGCTCTTCGCCGCCGGCGAATGCTCCGGCGGTATGCACGGCTCGAACCGGCTGGGCGGCAACTCGCTGTCGGACCTGCTGGTGTTCGGCCGGCGGGCCGGGCTGGGCGCGGCCGACTACGTGCGGGCCCTGAGCAGCCGCCCGACGGTCGGCGACGGCGCCATCGACGCCGCGGCGAAGCGGGCGCTGTCCCCCTTCGAGGCACCGGCCAGCGGCGCACCGGAGAACCCGTACACGCTGCAGCTGGAACTGCAGCAGTCGATGAACGACCTGGTCGGCATCATCCGCAACGCCGACGAAGTCTCCGAGGCCCTGGCGCGGCTCGACAAGCTGCGCGAGCGGTTCAAGAATCTCCACGTGGAGGGGCAGCGCAGGTACAACCCGGGCTGGAACCTGGCCATCGACCTGCGCAACATGCTGCTGGTCAGCGAGTGCGTCGCCAAGGCCGCGCTGCAGCGCACCGAGAGCCGCGGCGGGCACACCCGCGACGACCACCCGGCGATGGACTCATCGTGGCGCAAGGTGTTGCTGGTCTGCGAGGCGGGCGGCGGCGACGAGGTGATCCCCGACATCACCATCACGAAGAAGGATCAGACGCCGATGAGGCCCGATCTGCTGGAACTGTTTGAAATCGGTGAGCTGGAGAAGTACTACACCGACGAAGAACTCGCCGGGCACCCAGGACGGAGTGGCAAATGACCTACAACGCGACGATGCGGGTGTGGCGCGGCGACGACGCCAACGGTGATCTGCAGGACTTCACGGTCGAGGTGAACGAGGGCGAGGTCGTCCTCGACATCATCCATCGCCTGCAGCAGACCCAGACGCCCGACCTGGCGGTCCGGTGGAACTGCAAGGCGGGCAAGTGTGGCTCCTGCTCGGCGGAGATCAACGGCAAGCCGCGGCTGCTCTGCATGACCCGGATGTCCACGTTCGCCGAGGACGACGTCGTCACCGTCACGCCGCTGCGGACGTTCCCGGTGATCCGCGACCTGGTCACCGACGTCTCGTTCAACTACGAAAAGGCCCGCGAAATACCGTCTTTCGCGCCGCCCAAGGACCTGCAGCCCGGTGAGTACCGGATGGCGCAAGAGGACGTGCAGCGCTCCCAGGAGTTCCGCAAGTGCATCGAGTGCTTCCTGTGCCAGAACGTGTGCCACGTGGTCCGGGACCACGAGGAGAACAAGAAGGCGTTCGCCGGTCCCCGCTTTCTGATGCGGATCGCCGAGCTGGAAATGCACCCGCTGGACACCCGCGACCGGCGCAACGACGCTCAGGACGAGCACGGCCTGGGTTACTGCAACATCACCAAGTGCTGCACCGAGGTCTGCCCGGAAAACATCAAGATCACCGACAACGCGCTGATCCCGATGAAAGAGCGGGTCGCCGACCGCAAGTACGACCCGGTGGTGTGGCTCGGCAACAAGCTGTTCCGTCGCTGAGCCCCACGGGGCTGTAATCCGGGCCGATCCCGTCGTCGCACGTTAGGCCGTCGCGGCACCCGGGTAACCACACTGCATCCTGTCGGGCCGCCCCGCGCGGCCGTGTACCAACGACCGGAAAGGCAGTTCATGGAACCCCGAGAAACCGCCAGCATCAACAACATTCGCACCGCGATTCGGCAGTTGTCGGTCCGTGCCCAGCTGGCGAACAAGGAAGGCCGGCACAGCGACGCCGCCGAACTCGAAAGCCGCATCCAGGGCTTTCGGGAAGAGCTGAGCCACCGCCCCTAGCCGGTCAACGGCCGGGCGCGGCGATCACGCGCCGAGACGGCGGAAGACGCTGCGATGGAACACGATGGGCGCCACCTCGGCGTCCACCGTCACCTCGCTGACCCGCAACACCACGATGGTGTGGTCGCCGGCCGGAATGAGCTGCTCGATCGCGCTTTCCAGCCAGAGGCCGGTGCCCTTGATGAACACCGCACCGGTGGACCGGGAGACGGTCTCCAATCCCGCGAACCGGTCACCGGTCTTGGCGGCCAGCGTGCGCGCGGCCTCGTCGTGCTCCTCGCCGAGCACGCTGATGCCCAGCATCGGCCGGTCCTTGAGCTTGGGCCACGTCGTCGAGGTGTTCTGCACGCAGAACGATACCAACGGCGGGTCCAGCGAGACGGGGACAAAGGTACTGGCCGCCAGGCCTTCGCGGGTTCCGTTCACCTCGGCGGCGATGGCCACCACGCCGGACGGGAAATGCCCGAAGGCCTCACGAAGTGACGACGCTGTCAGCTTGTTGTTCGAGTTCACCGGACTTATTCGCCCCTAGAGCCGGAGACGGGATTTATCGGAAACGACCCTACCCGCCGCGCGCCGTCCGGGCGCGGCCACCCTTACCCGCTTTCTAAGCGTCCTGCCGAATATCCGTGCGCCGCGGCCACATCCGGGTGGGCCCGCAGTCTGCTCTTCCAGGCATTGCGCCCGTAGACCGAAAACATGGGGTCGGCGCGATCGTGCGACGGCGTCCAGTGTTTGTCGGCCCGCACCGCGAGTGCGTCGGGCAGCGACAGCACCGGTATCTGCGCATCGAGGCGCGGGTTGAAGAAATAAGGCACCGAGATGCGGCCGCCCGCCACCCCCTGCAGGTTGACCCGGTGTTCGGTGGCCCGCAGGTACCCGCGCGTCGCGACCTCCAGCAGTTCACCGATGTTGACGATGAACGCCCCCTCGCGCGGCGGAACGTCGATCCAGCCGTCGTCGGACTGGACGTCTCCGGCGGGGCGCACCTGCAGACCCGCGCTGCCCGGCTCGGCCAGCAACACCGTCAGCACCCCGGAGTCGCGGTGCGCGCCCACGCCCTGCGTGCCGGCCGCGCGGCCCGGGTACCGGATGATTTTGATCAACGTGGCCGGCGCTTCGGCGAACGCGGCGTCGAACACGTCGGGCGGACTGCCCAGCGCGGCCGCCCAATGCCGCAGCAGGGTGCGGGCCACCACGGACAGCGCGGCGTCCCACTCCTCGAGGATCCCGGGCAGGTCCGGCAGCGCGGCCGGCCATTGATTGGGACCCTGCAGCCAGCGATAGTCGGACTTGTCCAGCCCCCCGATCGGCGGGCGTTCCGGCCCGATGTCGATCTGCTCGCGCCAATCCACCTCGCCGCGGGTCAACTCGCCACCGAGCCGGGTGTAGCCGCGGAAATGGGGGCTGCGCACCATCGCGACGGCGTCCTTGCCCGATTGCGGCAGATCGAAGAGCCGGCGCGCCGCGTCCAGCACCCGCGTCACCAAGTCCGGCGGTACGCCGTGGCCCGTCAGATAGAAGAAGCCGACCTCGTGACCGGCCGCGCGCAGCGCCTTGCGCAGGCGGCCCGGATCGGCCCGCAGGTCCACTACCGGCATCTCGAAGGGCAGCGCAGTGACGCCCCACACATCGGTCATAGGCGCGTCATCGCCGCAGGTAAATCGAGTTTCAACAGCACGACCTGCAGCTTCCCAACCGGTTGGTTAATTAGGCAATGGAATCTAGCTCACATTCCCTTGCATACCACTGACGCGAGCGATATTTTAGCGGTGTTACTGGTGGGTAACTTAGACCTAGTACCCAACCACAAGTGGCATTCTCAACGAGGAGGACCGTAGTGAGCCACTACAAGAGCAACGTCCGCGACCAGGTGTTCAACCTGTTCGAGGTTCTGGGCGTTGACAAGGCAATGGGCCAAGGCGATTACAGCGATCTGGACGCCGACACCGCCCGCGAAATGTTGAACGAGATCAGCCGCCTGGCCGAAGGCCCGATCGCGGACTCGTTTGTCGAGGGCGACCGCAACCCACCGGTCTTCGACCCGAAGACGCACTCGGTGACGCTGCCCGAATCTTTCAAGAAGTCAGTCCACGCCGTCATCGAGGCCGGGTGGGACAAGGTCGGCATCGACGACGCCCTCGGCGGTGTCGCGATGCCGAAGTCGCTGCTGTGGGCGCTGCACGAGCACATCCTGGGTGCCAACCCGGCCGTGTGGATGTACGCCGGTGGCGCGGGCTTCGCCAACATCCTGTACCACCTCGGCACCGAGGAGCAGAAGAAGTGGGCCGTGCTGGCCGCTGAGCGCGGTTGGGGTTCGACCATGGTGCTCACCGAGCCGGACGCCGGCTCCGACGTGGGCGCCGGGCGGACCAAGGCCGTCCAGCAGGAGGACGGTTCCTGGCACATCGACGGTGTGAAGCGGTTCATCACCTCCGCCGACTCCGGCGATCTGTTCGAGAACATCTTCCACCTGGTGCTGGCGCGCCCCGAGGGTGCCGGACCGGGCACCAAGGGCCTGTCGCTGTTCTTCGTGCCCAAGTTCCTGTTCGACTTCGAGACCGGTGAGCTGGGCGAGCGCAACGGCGTCTTCGTCACCAACGTCGAGCACAAGATGGGCCTGAAGGTGTCGGCGACGTGTGAGCTGAGCTTCGGCCAGCACGACGTTCCCGCCAAGGGCTGGCTGGTCGGCGAGGTGCACAACGGCATCGCGCAGATGTTCGAGGTCATCGAGCAGGCCCGCATGATGGTCGGTACCAAGGCCATCGCGACCCTGTCGACGGGTTACCTGAACGCGCTTGAGTACGCGAAGTCTCGCGTCCAGGGCGCCGACATGACCCAGATGACCGACAAGACCGCACCGCGGGTGACCATCACGCACCACCCGGACGTGCGCCGCTCGCTGATGACCCAGAAGGCCTACGCCGAGGGTCTGCGCGCGCTGTACCTATTCACGTCGACCTATCAGGACTCGGCGGTCGCCGAGGCGCTGCACGGTGTGGACGCCGACCTGGCGGTCAAGGTCAACGACCTGATGCTGCCGGTGGTCAAGGGTGTGGGCTCGGAGCAGGCGTACGCCAAGCTCACCGAGAGCCTGCAGACCTTCGGTGGGTCCGGCTTCCTGCAGGACTACCCGATCGAGCAGTACATCCGCGACGCCAAGATCGACTCGCTCTACGAGGGCACCACCGCCATCCAGGCGCAGGACTTCTTCTTCCGCAAGATCGTCCGCGACAAGGGCGTGGCGCTGGCTCACGTGTCCGAGCAGATCCAGAAGTTCGTCGACAGCGAGTCCGGCAACGGCCGCCTGAAGACCGAGCGGGAGCTGCTGGCCAAGGCCCTGACCGACGTCCAGGCGATGGCGGCCACCCTGACCGGCTACCTGATGGCGGCGCAGGAGGACGTGACCAGCCTGTACAAGGTGGGCCTGGGTTCGGTGCGCTTCCTGATGAGCGTCGGTGACCTTGTCATCGGCTGGTTGTTGCAGCGTCAGGCGGCGGTGGCCGTGGCGGCGCTGGACGCCGGCGCCAGCGGCGAGGAGCGGTCCTTCTACGAGGGCAAGGTCGCGGTGGCGTCGTTCTTCGCGAAGAACTTCCTGCCGCTGTTGGCCAGCACCCGCGAGGTGATCGAGACGCTGGACAACGACATCATGGAGCTCGACGAGGCCGCCTTCTAGGCCAGCTGGAACGGCATGACAAATCCCCCGCTTCGCGCGCGAAGCGGGGGATTTGTGCGTTAGGTCAGTACGAGCGATAGGCCGGCTGGAGAGCAAAAAAGGCCGCCGCTGGATCCCCTCACTCCAGCGGCGGCCCTTTTCGTACGCCAGTCCGCGGAACGGACGGGCGGTCGCATTCGGGGGATGCCCCGTATTGCCGTCGGGGTCGGGGGGTCAGACCACAACACGGGGTCATCCGGTGAGACGAATACCCGCACCCCGATTTGGCTAACCGGATGTGACTCAACTCATCGAGCGTCGAGCCTGCCGGGCTTCGCGCCGAGGAGGCGTCAGGCCTCCAGGATCGCGGCGACGCCCTGGCCGCCGGCCGCGCAGATCGAGACCAGGGCGCGCACGGTGCCGCCGCCCTTCTGCTCGGCCTTGCGCTGGGCGAGCTGCTTGGCCGCCTGGGCCAGGATCCGCCCCCCGGTGGCCGCGAACGGGTGGCCGGCGGCCAGCGAGGATCCGTTGACGTTGAGCTTGGACCGATCGATCGAGCCCAGCGCGGCGTCCAGGCCCAGCCGCTCCTTGCAGTACTCCTCGGACTCCCACGCCTGCAGGTGGCACAGCACCACCGACGCGAACGCCTCGTGGATCTCGTAGAAGTCGAAGTCCTGCAGGCTCAGGCCGTTGCGGGCCAGCAGCCGCGGCACCGCGTAGGTGGGCGCCATGAGCAGGCCGTCGCGTCCGTTGACGTAGTCGACCGCCGCGGTCTCCGAATCCACGAAGTAGGCCAGCGGGGTCAACGAGTGCGCGGCCGCCCACTCGTCGGTGGCCAGCAGCGCCACCGATGCGCCGTCGGTCAGCGGGGTCGAGTTGCCGGCCGTCATCGTCGCGTCGCCGGCCTTCACGCCGAACACCGGACGCAGCTTGGCCAGCTTCTCCGCCGACGAGTCTGCGCGCAGGTTGTCGTCGCGATACAGCCCCAGAAACGGGGTGACCAGATCGTCGAAGAAGCCGCGATCGTAGGCAGCAGCCATGTTGCGGTGGCTGGCGGCGGCCAGCTCGTCCTGGGCGACGCGGGCGATCCCCATCTTCTTGGCGGTGAGCGCCTGGTGCTCCCCCATTGACAGCCCGGTGCGGGGTTCGCTGTTGACCGGGATCTCGACGCCCAGGGTGGCGGGCAGCGTACCCACCAGCTTCAGCCGCTGCACGTTCGACTTGGCCCGGCGCAGCTTGAGCAGCGTGCGGCGCAGGTTGTCGCCCAGACCAATGGGGGCGTCGGAGGTGGTGTCCACGCCGCCGGCGGCGGCCACCTCGTAGCGGCCCGCCGCGATGCCCTCGGCGGCGGCGACGGCCGCCTGCAGCCCGGTCCCGCAGGCCTGCTGTAGATCGAACGCGGGGGTGTACGACGACAGCTGCGAGCCCAGCACACACTCGCGTGTCAGGTTGAAGTCCCGGCTGTGCTTGAGCACGGCGCCGCCGACCACGACGCCCAGCCGTTCGCCCACCAGCCCGAAGCGATCCACCAGCCCACCCAGTGCGGCGGTGAACATGTCCTGGTTGGACGCCTCCGCGTAGGCACCGTCCGACCGAGCGAACGGGATGCGGTTGCCGCCCAGGACGGCCACCCGTCGCCGCTCGGAACTGCGCTGCTTGCTTGCCTCGGAACTTGCAGGGGCCACTATTCATCTCCGTGCTTGTGCGGTCTATCGGTTTGGGAACCGCCCGTCTGGGGCCATACTACCCACTGTTCTTACTCTGCAGTAAGTTCGTCCTCGATACGGTTGTGCTGTAGGCATCCCCCGACTTCGTAAGAACATGGAAGGTAGCTCCGGTGGCTCCCAAGGCTTCGTCCGATCTGTTCTCTCAGATCGTCAATTCCGGTCCTGGATCGTTTCTCGCCAAGCAGCTCGGCGTTCCCCAACCCGAGACGCTGCGCCGCTACCGGGCCGGTGAACCGCCACTGGCCGGGGCCCTGCTGATCGGCGGGGAGGGCAGGGTCGTCGAACCGCTGCGCGCGGCACTGGACGCCGACTACGACCTGGTGGGCAACAACCTGGGCGGTCGGTGGGCCGACAAGTTCGGCGGCCTGGTGTTCGATGCCACCGGCATCAACACACCGGAGGGACTCAAGGGGTTGTACGAGTTCTTCACCCCGCTGCTGCGCAATCTGGGCCATTGCGCGCGGGTGGCGGTGGTCGGCACCACGCCCGACGCGGCCGCCAGCCCGCACGAGCGGATCGCACAGCGCGCGCTGGAGGGCTTCACCCGTTCGCTGGGCAAGGAGCTGCGCAACGGCACCACGGTGGCGCTGGTGTACCTGTCGCCGGACGCCAAACCCGCTGCGACGGGCCTGGAATCGACGATGCGGTTCATTCTGTCGGCCAAGTCCGCCTACGTCGACGGCCAGGTCTTCTACGTTGGGGAGGCGGACTCCACGCCCCCGGCCGACTGGGACCGCCCGCTGGACGGCAAGGTCGCCATCGTGACCGGCGCGGCCCGGGGAATCGGTGCGACGATCGCCGACGTGTTCGCCCGCGACGGCGCACGCGTGGTCGCGATCGACGTCGAATCGGCCGCCGAGGCGCTGGCCGAGACGGCCAGCCGGGTCGGCGGCACCCCGCTGTGGCTCGACGTCACCGCCCCCGACGCCGTCGACAAGGTCACCGAACACCTGCGCGAGCACCACGGCGGGCGCGCCGACGTCCTGGTCAACAACGCCGGCATCACCCGCGACAAGCTGTTGGCCAACATGGACGACGCCCGCTGGGACGCCGTCCTGGCCGTCAATCTGCTTGCCCCCCTTCGCGTTACCGAAGGGCTGGTAGGCAACGGCACGCTCGGCGAAGGCGGCCGGGTGATCGGCCTGTCGTCCATGGCCGGCATCGCCGGCAACCGCGGCCAGACCAACTACGCGACGACCAAGGCCGGGATGATCGGCCTTACCCAGGCGCTGGCCCCGGAGCTCTACGACAAGGGCATCACGATCAACGCCGTCGCACCGGGGTTCATCGAAACCCAGATGACGGCCGCCATTCCGCTGGCCACCCGCGAGGTCGGCCGTCGGATGAACTCGTTGCTGCAGGGCGGCCAGCCGGTCGATGTCGCGGAGACCATCGCCTACTTCGCCAGCCCGGCGTCAAATGCGGTGACGGGTAACGTCATTCGCGTCTGCGGCCAGGCCATGTTGGGCGCCTAGCAAAGAGGCTGTCGAGGAGAACGCCATGAACCAGCCAAGCGGCCTGAAAAACATGCTGCGCGCGGCCGCCGGGGCCCTGCCGGTAGTGTCCCGCGGCAGCGACCTGCCCACCCGCACGGTGACCGTCGAGGAACTGCCCATCGACCGCACCAACGTGGCCGAGTATGCGGGGGTCACCGGTCTGCGCTACGGCAACCACGTGCCGCTGACCTATCCGTTCGCGCTAACGTTTCCGGCGCTGATGTCGCTGGTGACCGGGTTCGACTTCCCTTTCGCCGCAATGGGATCGGTACACACCGAAAACCACATCACGCAGTACCGCCCGATCGCGGTCACCGACACGGTCGGCGTGCGCGTGCACGCCGAGAACCTGCGCGAGCACCGCAAGGGCCTGCTGGTCGATCTGGTGACCGACGTCAACGTCGGCAACGACACCGCCTGGCATCAGGTGACGACCTTCCTGCACCAGCAGCGGACCAGCCTGTCCGACGAGCCCAAGCCGCCACCGCAGAAGCAGCCCAAGCTGCCACCGCCGTCCACCGTGCTGCGGATCAGCCCGGCGCTGATCCGGCGCTACGCCGACGTCGGCGGGGACCACAACCCGATCCACACCAACTCGGTCGCGGCCAAGCTGTTCGGATTCCCTTCCGTGATCGCGCACGGAATGTTCAGTGCCGCAGCAGTATTGGCCAATATCGAGGCGCAAATCCCCGACGCGGTGCGCTATTCGGTGCGGTTCGGCAAGCCGGTGGTGCTGCCCGCGACCACCGGGCTCTACATCGACGAACACGATGGCGGCTGGGACATTTCGCTGCGCAACATCGCCAAGGGATACCCGCACCTGACCGGCACGGTGCGCCCGCTCTAGTGCTGACGGTGGCGACCCGCTTCGCCCGGCTCCGCCGCGCTCGCGATCGCTCTAGTGCTGACGGTGGCGACCCGCTTCGCCCGGCTCCGCCGCGCTCGCGATCGCTCTAGTGCTGACGGTGGCGACCCGCTTCGCCCGGCTCTGCCGCGCTCGCGATCGCCACTGTGCTGACGGTGGCGACCCACTAGCCCGCGTGCGTCGAACCGCGGCCCTGGGCAAGGACTTTCAGACCATGTGCGCCCGTCGCGGTCAACAGGAAAAGCAGGAACAGCCACAGCGGTGGCCGGGCGAGTTCCCAGACGAAGATCGCCGCCCAGATCGGCGAGCCCTGGGTCACCGCGAGCACTCCTGCGGCCCCCGCCAGCGATACCGCCGGCACGTGCAGGTGCGTCCCGGTCGCCCAGTTGATCATCAACACCACCGCCGCCCCGGCGGCGGCGCCGGTGGCCAGCGAGGGCGTCAGCAGTCCGCCGGCCCCGCCAGCGCGCAAAAACAACGCGGTCAGTAGGGGTTTGAGCACCAGAATCGCGAGTGCCGCCGCCAGGGTCATGTCGCTGGCCAGGCTGACCGTCAGGATGCTGCGGCCGTTGCCGGGCAATTCGGGCCACCAATGCGAACAAATGCCCATCACCAATCCCGCCCCCGCGAGCGCGGGGATCAGCACCGGGGTCCGAATCTGGCGGACCGGTCGCGCCGCGGTCGTCAACCGGTTGAACGCCAGGCCCACCGCGAGAGCCACCGGCGCCAGCAACAAGCCATGCGCGGTCAGCAGATAGGTGGATTCCCCGGTCGGCCACTGCAGGTTGGGCTGATCGCGGGTGATGGCCGATCCGACGGCGACCGCCAGACCGGAGGAAAGAAACGCCGCACCCACCGCCCGCGGCTGCCAGGTGTTGAGCAAAATCCGGATCGAGAACAGCGCACCGGCCAGCGGGACCGCATACACCGCGCCCAGCCCGGCACCCGCGGCGCAGGCCAGCAGAACCTCGCGGTCGCGCGGTGAGAGCCGCTTGAGCCATCCGGTTCCCAAATCGCCTAGCGCTGCGGCGAATTGACGCGGGGCGCCTTCTCGCCCGAGGGAGGCCCCCGCTCCGACGAGCAGCACCTGCAGCATGGCGTCGATGCTCCAGGAAAGCCACGGCACGGGTTCGTGGCGGGCGATGGTCTGCGCCAGCGGGGGCACCTCGGCCCGGCGCCGCAGCAGCCACCACCCCAGGCCCGCCACAGCGGCGCCGATCATCGGGCTCACGACGCGCCGGATCGGGCTGCTGGCGGCCACCCCGGTCAGCAACGCGCCGAAACTGTAGTTGTACGTGGCGTGCTGGACGACGCGCAGCACGTACATTGTCGCCAATCCGGCGACTCCGGCGAGCAACCCGACGATGATCACCGCACAAAAGAAGTCGAGGCTGCCGCGGTCCGAGCCGGGCGCGCTCATTCGGGCCACCTGAACGAATCTAGGGGCTAGTCGCCGACGGCGTCCGAGCCGGCCGCCTCGGGCTGGGCCGCCGCCGCTTCCCGTTCCGCCGGTGAGCCCTTGAGGCCGTACCAGAACAGGTCGATCATCAGCTGGGCCGCCTCGTCGACGTCGACGTCGCCGGTGCTGAGCCGATTGGCGACAGCCTCGCCCGCGCCCACCAGGGCCACGGCCATCATCTCGTGCTCGCGCTCGGAGCGCGGGTTGCGGCTGCCCGCCCGCATCAGGCCGGCCACCAGGTCGATGATCTGCTCGCGCCCCTCACGGACCATGTGGGCGAACGCCTGCGAGCTGGTCGCCTGGGTGTACATCACGATCCAGGACGCCCGGTTGGCGTCGATGTAGCGCATGAACGACGCGATGGTGTTGCGCAGCATGTCGTTCGGGCTCTGCTCGAAATCGATGTCGGCGCGCACCACGTCGATGAATCGGCTCATCTCCCGGTTCAGGCAGGCGCCGAACAGGTCTTCCTTGGAGCCGTAGTACAGGTACAGCATCGGCTTGGAGATCTGCGCCTCGGCGGCGATGGCGTCCATCGAGGTCTCGTGATAGCCGTTGACCGAGAACATCTGCACGGCGGCGTCGAGCATCTGCTGTTCGCGGACGGCACGCGGTAACCGCTTGGTACCACCCGCCATCGCTTGCCTCTCCAGCCCGTCGATCTGACTCAAGAGTAAGCAATGTGGCCCGCGATCACCGCTAGTGCCCGCAGGTCGGGCTGCGGCCCTTCATCGTCGCGACCCGCACCAGCGACTCGTCGACCTGCTTGGCCGGCAGGTCGCCGGACGCCACCGCCTGTTGCAATCGGTCGAGGACCGCCGGCACCTCGTCGGTGGTGACCCACAGCGCCACGTCAACGCCGGCCCGCAGGCTGCGCAGCACGGCCTCCGCTACCCCGTACCGGTCGGAGATGGCGGCCATGCTGGACAGGTCGTCACTGAACACCGGGCCGGTGAATGGCGGGCCCTTATAGCCGACCCCGTTGCGCAGCAGCTGCACCGCATCGGGACTCAGGCTGGCCGGGGCGTCGCCGGTGAGACCGGGAACCTGCAGGTGGCCCACCATGACCCCGACAGGCGGCACGGCCACCAGGGTCCGGTACGGCACCAGATCGTTGTTCTGCAGGGCATCCAGCGGCGGTGTGACGACGCCCCCGGTGTGCGAGTCGCCGGAGCCGTGCCCGTGGCCGGGGAAGTGTTTGAGCACCGGCATCAGCCCCGCCTCCCGCAGGCCCTGCGCATAGGCACCGGCGTAGTCGGTGACCTTGGCCGGATCGGCGCTGAACGAACGGTTGCCGATCACGGCGTCGTCGGGCTCGTCGCTGACGTCGACGACGGGCGCAAAGTCGACGGTGATGCCCAGGTCGTGCATCTTCCTGCCGCGGTCGGCGGCCAGGTCATGGACCTGCTGAACCGTTTGTGTCTGCGCCAGCTCGCGAGGCGACGGCGAGGTCCCGATCAGCGACTTCAACCGCGAGACCCGCCCGCCCTCTTCGTCGACGCTGACGGCCAGCGGCAGCGGTCCCGCCTTGGCGGAGATGTCGGCCAGCGGGCCGTTGAAGATCGACAGGTCCGTCCAGCTGCCGATGAAGATGCCGCCGACGTGGTAGCCGTTGACGACCGCCCGGGCGTCGTCGGCGTTCTTGACACCGACCATCAACAGTTGGGCGAGCTTGTCCCGGATTCCCATCGTGGCCGGAACCGCCGTCGGGTCGGCGCACACCGGCGGCGCCGGCGGAGCGGCCACCGGCTTGCTCGACGTCGACGAACGGGCCGGAGGCGCGGCGTGGTGGCCGCAACCGGCCACCAGCACCGCCGCGGCTGCGAGCACGGCGAAGGTGCGCGAAAATGCCATCGGGCCATGCTTTCACGGCGGGCGTTTCGCGCCCGGCTCCAGGGGGCATCAACGGTACGTTGCTGATCAGGGGGGCTGCGTGCCCAACTGACTGGCAGGGAGGAGCCAGCGATGACCGGTTTCACCTTGGCGGCCGCGGTCAGCATCGCGGTGGGCTTGTCCGTCGGGGTCGCGGCGACCGTCGGGATCACGCTCGCCGTGGCGGACCATAGCCTGGTGCCGGTGCCGAGCCTGCAGCGCCCTGCGCTTCCGGCCGGGCCCTATCAGGTGGAATACGGCGACCGCTGCTGGCACGGGCACTGTCTCCACTGGTGACCGGCGACCCGGTCGGCCGGCGCTCTTCTGCTAGGTTGGCGTCAGGTTGAACCTCAACGACCAAAACCCCGAAAATTCAGGAGCCGTCGATGAACCGGATCGTTGCGCCCGCCGCAGCCAGCGTTGTGGTTGGCCTGTTGCTCGGCGCGGCGGCGATCTTCGGGGTCACCTTGATGGTCCAGCAAGACACGAAGCCGCCACTTCCCGGGGGCGATCCGCAGTCGTCAGTGCTCAACCGGGTCGAGTACGGCAACCGTAGCTAGCGGCGATCGCAAACGCGGCCGTGGCGATCGCAAGCGCGACGTAGCCGGAGGCAGCGGGTCGCCATTACAGGACGAAGCCGGGCGCAGCGCGTCGCCGCCATCGGATTCAGCGGCGAGCACGGGCACCGGCGCGCCGGTCTCGAGTTCGCCGGTCGCACCCGTTTCGCGCCGGTGGTTGTGGTTGGTCGGTGCGATCGCGCTGGCGCTGACGTTCGCCCAATCCCCCGGGCAGATCTCGCCTGACACCAAGCTCGACCTCACCGCGAACCCGCTGCGCTTTCTGGCCCGGGCGACCAATCTGTGGAACAGCGAGCTGCCGTTCGGGCAGGCGCAGAACCAGGCCTACGGGTACCTGTTTCCGCACGGCACCTTCTTCCTGATCGGCCACGCGCTGGGAGTGCCCGGCTGGATCACCCAGCGGCTGTGGTGGGCGCTGCTGCTCATCGTCGGGTTCTGGGGGCTGCTGCGGGTCGCCGAGGCGCTGCGGATCGGCAGCCCGGCGTCGCGGGTGATCGCCGCGACCGCGTTCGCGCTGTCGCCGCGGGTGCTGACCACCCTCGGCTCGATCTCGTCGGAAACCCTGCCGATGATGTTGGCGCCGTGGGTGTTGCTGCCCACGATCCTGGCCCTGCGGGCCAGCGGCGACCGGTCGGTGCGGGCGCTGGCCGGGCGGGCGGGGCTGGCCGTCGCGCTGATGGGTGCGGTCAACGCCATCGCCACCCTGGCCGGCTGCCTGCCCGCGGTGATCTGGTGGGCGTGCCACCGGCCAAACCGGTTGTGGTGGCGCTACACCGGGTGGTGCCTGCTGGCCCTGGTGCTGGCGACGCTGTGGTGGGTGGTGGCGCTGGTGATGCTGCGCGCCATCAGTCCTCCGTTCCTGGACTTCATCGAATCTTCCGGCGTGACGACGCAATGGTCGTCCCTGGTCGAGATGTTGCGCGGCACCGACAGCTGGACCCCGTACGTGGCGCCGACCGCCACCGCGGGCGCACCGCTGGTGACCGGATCGGCGGCCGTGCTGGGCACCTGCCTGGTCGCGGCGGCCGGGCTGGCGGGGCTGGCCAGCCCGGCCATGCCGGCGCGTGGGCGACTGGTCACGATGCTGTTGGCCGGGGCGGTGCTGATGGCCGCCGGATACAGCGGCGGGCTGGGCTCGCCGGTGGCGCACGCGGTGCAGGCCTTCCTCGACGCCGGCGGCGCTCCGTTGCGCAACGTGCACAAGCTGGGGTCGGTGATCAGGATCCCGGTGGTGCTGGGACTCGCGCAGCTGCTCGGCCGGATACCGCTGCCGGGCAGCGCGCCGATGCCGGTGTGGCTGCGCGCCTTCGCGCACCCCGAGCGCGACAAACGGGTCGCGACCGCGGTTGTGGTCCTCATCGCGCTGATGGTCAGCACGTCGCTGGCGTGGACCGGTCGGCTGGCCCCGCCGGGAACGTTCACCGCGATCCCGCAGTACTGGCACGAGACCGCGGACTGGCTCACCGAGCACAACACCGGGACGCCGGCGCCCGGGCGGGTGCTCGTCGTCCCGGGGGCGCCGTTCGCCACCCAGGTCTGGGGCACCAGCCATGACGAGCCACTGCAGGTCCTCGGCAGTAGCCCGTGGGGAGTGCGTGATTCCATCCCGCTGACCCCGCCGCAGACAATCCGGGCGCTCGATTCGGTGCAGCGTTTGTTCGCGGCTGGCCGCCCCTCGGCGGGGCTTGCCGATACTCTTGCCCGCCAAGGCATTTCGTATGTGGTGGTCCGCAACGACCTGGACCCCGACACGTCGCGCTCGGCGCGGCCCATCCTGGTGCACCGCGCCATCGACGGGTCACCCGGACTGCACAAGGTCGCGCAGTTCGGCGCCCCGGTGGGGCCGGGCACTCTGGCCGGTTTCGTCGCGGACAGCGGACTGCGGCCGCGCTACCCGGCGGTCGAGATCTTTTCCGTCGGAGCCGACAGCGACCCCGGCACACCGTATTTCGTCGACACCGACTTGATGTCCCGGGTCGACGGCGGGCCCGAGGCGCTGCTGCGCCTTGACGAGCGGCGGCGGCTGCTGGGCCGTCCGCCGCTGGGCCCGGCGCTGTTGACCGCGGACGCGCGGGGTGCCGGACTGCCAACGACAACCGGGGTGACCATCACCGACACCCCGGTGGCCCGCGAGACGGATTACGGTCGGGTAGACGAACATTCGTCAGCGATCCGGGCCCCCGGCGACGCGCGGCACACCTACAACCGGGTGCCCGACTACCCCGTCCCCGGGGCCGATCCGGTGACGGGGGCCTGGGCCGCCGGCCGGATCACGGTGTCAAGTTCGTCGTCGGATTCCACCGCGATGCCCGACGTGGCACCGGCGACTTCGCCGGCCGCCGCCATCGACGGGGATTCGGCGACCGCCTGGGTGTCCAACTCGCTGCAGGCCGCCGTCGGTCAATGGATGCAGATCGATTTCGACCACCCGGTGACCAATGCGGCCATCACATTGACGCCCAGCGCCACCGCCGTCGGCGCCCAGGTGCGCCGCATCCTGATCGAAACCGCCACCGGCAGCACCACTTTGCGCTTCGACGAGTCGGGCAAGCCGCTTGCCGCGGCACTCCCCTACGGCGAAACTCCCTGGGTCCGGATCACCGCCGCTGGCACCGACGACGGATCGGCCGGGGTGCAGTTCGGCATCACCGACCTGACGGTCACCCAGTACGACGCGTCCGGGTTCGCCCACCAGGTCGACCTGCGGCACACCGTGCGGGTGCCCGGGCCGGCACCGGGCACGCCGATCACGGGATGGGACCTGGGATCCGAACTGCTGGGCAGACCGGGCTGTGCCCACGCGCCCGAGGGTGTGCGCTGCGCGCCGTCGATGTCCCTGGCCCCGGAGGAACCGGTCAATTTCAGCCGGACCCTGACCGTGCCGGCACCAATGTCGGTGACCCCGACGGTGTGGGTGCGGCCGCGGCAGGGACCCAAACTGGCCGACCTGATCACTGAACCGAATACCACTGTCGCTCAAGGTGATTCGGACACGGTGGATGTGCTCGGCTCGGCCTACGCGGCCACCGACGGCGACCCGGGCACCGCGTGGACGGCGCCGCAGCGGGTGGTGCAGCACAAGACCCCGCCGACCCTGACGCTCAGGTTGCCCCGGCCCACCGAGGTCACCGGGGTGCGGCTGGTTCCCAGCCGCTCGGCGTTGCCCGTGCACCCGACGATGGTGGCCGTCAACCTCGGCGACGGCCCCCAGGCCGCCGCGGTGAAGCCCGACGGGGCGCAGATGGTGCCGCTCAAACCCCGGGTGACCGACACCGTGACCATCAGCCTGCTCAATTGGGAAGACGTGATCGACCGCAACGCGCTGGGTTTCGATCAGCTCAAACCGCCCGGGCTGGCCGAGGTCGCGGCGCTGGGCGCCGACGGGAGCCCTATCGCGCCCGCCGACGCCGGCCGCAACCGCAGCCGGGAGATCACCGTTGGGTGCGACCGTGGGCCCGTCATCGCGGTCGCGGGACGGTTCGTGCACACCGCGATCCACACCACGGTGGGGACAATCCTGGATGACGCGCCCGTCGCGGCGGTGCCCTGCGAACGCGACCCAATCGCGCTGCCCGCGGGCCAGCAGGAGCTGTTGATCAGCCCGGGCGCGCAGTTCGTCGTGGACGGGGCCGAGTTGTCCGCCCGGGCCGACACCGAAGTTGCTCGGCCCGTGCGTGTTTCGTCATGGCGGGCGTGGGGCCCGGATCGCCGCGAAGTGCAGGCTCCCGCTTCGGCCACCTCCCGGGTACTGGTGGTCCCGGAAAGCATCAACCCGGGATGGGTGGCGCGCACCGGCACCGGGACCCGCTTGACTCCGATCGCGGTCAACGGGTGGCAGCAGGGCTGGGTGGTGCCAGCGGGCGACCCCGGCACCATCACGCTGACGTTTGTCCCGAACTCGCTCTACCGGGTGGGTCTGGCGGTGGGGCTGGCCCTGCTGCCGTTGCTGGCGCTGCTGGCGCTCTGGCGCAGCCGACGAAGGGACGACGAATCCGCGCCCGCGCGGCCATGGCGACCCGGGGCATGGGCTGCCGTCCCGGCGCTGGTCGCCGCGGCGGTGATCGCCGGCGTGGCCGGTGTCGTGGCGATGGGGGGCGCCCTGGGCCTGCGGTACGCGCTGGGCCGGGCGCGCTGGAAATGCCTCAGCGTCGTCGGCTGTGCCGGCGGGCTGATTCTGGCCGGGGCGGCACTGTCGCGCCAACCATGGCGGTCGGCCGACGGTTATGCCGGCCATTCCGCGAGTGTCCAACTGCTGGCGTTGATTTCGCTTGCGGTGCTCGCCGCTTCGGTGGTCACGATCCCCAATCGGGCGCGCGATCCACGCGACGAATAGTCGGCCGGGCTATTGGCTACCCGTTTACCGGCTGATTGACTGGATATGCGGGTTGGCGTAGCCGTCACCGACCGAGGAGTTCGCGCCATGGACTGGTTTTCCGCACCCCAATATTGGGTGGGCAGATTGGTGCTCGAGCGCGGCGCCGCGGCGATCTACCTGCTGGGATTCGTCGCGGCCGCTGTCCAGTTCCGCGCGCTCATCGGCGAGCGCGGCATGCTGCCCGTTCCGCGGTTCTTGGCGCGGCAATCCTTTTGGCGCACCCCGAGCCTGTTCCACCTGCGTTATTCCGATCGGCTGTTTTCGGCCGTCTCCTGGTTCGGCGCGGCGCTGTCGGCGGCAATCGTCGCCGGTGCCGCCGACGCGGTGCCGCTGTGGGCCGCGATGTCGATGTGGCTGGTTTTGTGGGTGCTCTACCTGTCGATCGTCAACGTCGGGCAGACCTGGTACTCGTTCGGCTGGGAATCGCTGCTACTCGAGACCGGGTTCCTGATGATCTTTTTGGGCAACCACGGCGTCGCACCGCCGGTGCTCACACTGTGGATGGTCCGGCTGCTGTTGTTCCGCGTCGAGTTCGGTGCGGGACTGATCAAGATGCGCGGCGACCCGTGCTGGCGCGACCTGACGTGTTTGTACTACCACCATGAGACACAACCGATGCCGGGTCCGTTGAGCTGGTTCTTCCACCATCTGCCCAAACCCCTGCATCGGATCGAGGTGGCGGGCAACCACTTCGCGCAGCTGATCGTGCCGTTCGGCTTGTTCGCGCCGCAGCCGGTGTCCAGCGTGGCCGCCGCGATCATCGTCATCACCCAGTTGTGGCTGGTCGCTTCGGGCAACTTCGCCTGGCTGAATTGGGTGACGATCCTGTTGGCGTTCAGCGCCATCGACGACGCATCGATCGCGGTGCTGCTGCCCAGGAGCCTTGTCCCGGCGCACCCGGCGCTGGCGGCCACTCCGCTGTGGTTCGTCGCCCTGGTGGTCGCGGTCACGGCCGCGGTGCTGTTCATGAGTTACTGGCCGATGGTGAACATGCTGTCGTCGCGTCAACGGATGAACATGTCGTTCAACTCATTTCATCTGGTGAACACCTATGGCGCCTTCGGCAGCATCGGAAGGATCCGCCGGGAGGTGGTGATCGAAGGGACCGACGAGGCGGTCATCACGGGCCAAACTGTCTGGAAGGAATACGAATTCAAGGGCAAGCCGGGGGCGCTGCGCCGGCTGCCCCGACAGTGGGCGCCCTATCACCTGCGGCTGGACTGGCTGATGTGGTTCGCCGCCATCTCGCCGGGCTATGCGCAGCCGTGGCTGAGACCGTTCCTGCAGCGGTTGCTGGAAAACGATCGGCCCGCCCTGCGGTTGTTGCGCCACAACCCGTTTCCGGATTCGCCGCCCCGGTTTGTGCGGGCCCAGCTCTACCAATACCGTTTCACCACACCGACCGAGCTGCGGCGCGACCGCGCGTGGTGGCATCGCGCCCTGATCGGCGGCTACGTGCCGCCGATGACCTTGTCGACGGCGACCAGCGCCGTTGAGGGTCGCTCGGCGGGCTACTTCTGGTAGGACAGCGCTCCGGTGCCCGCGAGCTTTCCGCCTTCGACGATCAGGTACTCCGGACGAATGGGCTTGCCGGCGAACCAGCTTTCCAGAATCTCCCGGGTGCCGGCGGCGTAGCGCGCCTGGGCCGACAACGTGGTGCCCGAAACATGGGGTGTCATGGCGTTATTCGGCATGGTCCGCCACTGATGGTCGGGCGGCGGCGGCTGCGGGTACCACACGTCTCCGGCGTAGCCCGCCAGCTGGCCGGACTTCAGGGCGTCGGCGATCGCTTCCGGGACGGTCTCCTCGGCACGTGCGGTGTTGACGATGTACGAGCCCCGCCGCATCGTCGAGATCAGTTTCTCGTCGAACATCCTGCGGGTGTCGTCGTAGAGCGGTGAGTGGATGGACACCACGTCGACGGCCCGCACCAGCGACTCGACCGTGGGGTGGAAGGTCACGTTGAGTTGTCGCTCCACCTCCGGCGCCAACCGGCGGGTGTCGGTGTAGTGCAGGTTGACGTCGAAGGGCGCCAGCCGGCGCAATACCGCACGCCCGATCCGGCCGGCCGCGATCAAGCCGACGTCCATCCCCTCCAGGTCGTACGCGCGGTCGACGCAATCGGCGATGTTCCATCCGCCTTCGGCTGCCCACCGGTGCGACGGCACGAAATTGCGGACCAGCGCGAGGATTTGCATCACCGTGTGCTCGGCGACGCTGATGCTGTTGCTGTAGGTCACCTCGGCGACGGTGATCCCACGCTCCTTGGCCGCGGCCAGATCGACGTGGTCCGAGCCGATGCCGGCGGTTAACGCCAGCTTGAGTTTGGGCGCCCTGGCGATGCGTTCCCTGCTCAGGTAGGCCGGCCAAAACGGTTGCGAGATGACGATTTCCGCATCGGCCAGCTCCCGTTCGAATTGCGAGTCGGGGCCGTCCTTGTCCGACGTCACCACCAATTCGTGCCCGGCGTCTTCGAAGAACTTGCGCAGCCCCAGGGCACCCGACACACAGCCGAGGAGCTCACCGGGGGTGAAGTCGATCGCCGACGGGGTCGGCACGGCGCTGCCGTCGGGGTAACCGGGGATGGTCGGGATGCTGTCACGCGCGTAACGCGGGGGGTACCCCTCGACGGGGTCGGGATAGAGCACCATCACACACTTGGCCATCGAACTCTCCTTCAATCGGCAATCAAGCCCAGTCTCGGAGGACGCCCACCGTGGTGTCCAAGACGCGATTCCGACCGGCCGATAGGCAACGCCGATCACCCGAGGCGCGGGTCTAAGACGGCTCGCTGAGCGTCGCACCGATACGGGCCTCGCGTGCGGTCCGTCGCAACGCGCGGGCCAACAACGAGCCCGGCTCCGCCCGGTTGGTCACCAGTGCTATCAACGCGGTGACCGACGGGCGCCGCAGCCGCAGCACGCTGACCCCGGCGGGCACGCCCAGGGTGTGGATCCATGGCTGCGGCACGATGCTCGCCCACCGGCCGGTGCGCACGTGCGCGAACAGCGCGGCCACGGAGTCGGTTTCGAGCTGCGGGGTCACCCGCAGATCGTGGGTGGCCAACGCGTCGTCGATGAGCCGGCGACCACGCATGCCGTGCGTCAGCAGACACAGCGGCAGCTGCACGGCGTCCGACCACGCCATGGTTTGCGATTCGCCACCAAGCAGCTCGGCGCCGGCGATAAGCACCGGCTGCTCGTGATACAGCGGCGTGACCAGTAGGTCGGCGGTGTCCTGTTGGTCCGGATAGAGGATGCCCGCGTCCAATTCGAAATTGCGGACCCGTTCGACGATCCCGGCCGAGCGCAGGTTCACCTCGAGCTGAACCCGCACCGAGGGGTGCGCCGCGCAGAATGGATCCGTAAGCAGCGCAACGGTGGTCGAGGCGGCCGGGACCACGCCGAGACGCAGTTCGCCGGTCAGGCCGGCCCGCAGCGCGGTGACTTCCTGTGTCAGGGCCTCGCGGTCGGCGAGGATGCGCCGCGCCCACGGCACCAGCCGCTCGCCCTCCGGGGTGAGGCCCTCGAACTTCTGCCCGCGCCGCACCAGCGGGACGTTGAGTTCGGACTCGAGCTTGCGGATGGCTTCCGAGAGCGCGGGCTGTGACACGTAGCAGGCGGCCGCCGCGCGCGCGAAGTGGCGTTCTTGCGCGAGCGCGACGAAGTACTCCAGCTGACGGAACAGCATGCGCCCATTCGATCATGTCGGCGCCCGCTATTCGTCCTGGCGGCGGAGAAGTCGCTCGGGGTGGTGGAAGGTGTTGGTGCGGGGCCGGCCGCGATCGAGCCGGGGCGGCGGGATCCATTCGGTGTCGCCCGCGTTGTTTTTGCGGGTAGACCAGCCGCCGGGTTGCAGCAGGCGGTGATGCGGCCCGCACGCGAAGGTGAGTTGGTCAACGTCGGTGGCGTTTGCTGTACTCGGTTACGTGGTGGACTTCGCAGTAGTAGCCGGGCACGGTGCACCCGGGCGAGGAGCAGCCACGATCCTTGGCGTACAGGACGATTCGCTGTCCGGGTGAGGCGAGGCGCTTGGCGTGATACAGGGCCAGCGCTTTGCCCTTGTCGAAAATGGCCAAATAGTGGTGCGCGTGCCGGGCCAGACGGATCACGTCGCTCATCGGCAGGATGGTGCCGCCACCGGTCAGCCCCCGGCCGGCTGCGGCCTCCAACTCCTGCAGCGTCGTGGTGACGATGATGGAGGCCGGTAACCCGTTGTGCTGAGCCAACTCTCCCGAGGCCAGCACGCCGCGCAGCGCGGCCAGCAGCCCGTCATGGTTGCGTTGGCTCGCCGAGCGCGGATCGCGTTCGATGGCTTCCTGGGTGGGTGCGCCGCCGACGCACGGTGTCTCGTCGAGCGGGTTGCACATACCCGGGGCGGCCAGTTTGGCCAGCACAGCTTCCAGGGTGGCACGGGCCTCGGGAGTGAGCAGGCCGCGCAGCTCGGATATGCCGTCGGCCTGCTGGTTGCCTAGCGTGAGGCCGCGACGGCGGGCGCGGTCCTCGTCGCGGTAGGTGCCGTCGGGGTTGAGGCAATCGGCCAAGGTGGCGGCCAGCGAGGCGAGCTGCTCGGGGCGAAACTCTCGGCCCTTCGCCACCAACTCGGCCTCGGCCCGCGCCCGCGTTGTGCCGTCGACCCAGCCCGGCAGCTGGTGGTGAAACTTGCGGATCACAGCGACCTGCCCCGTCCCTAGCGTCCCGTCGCGCTGGGCGGCCGCCGTGGCCGCCAGCATCGGTGCCACGGGTTCGCCGGTCAGACCGACGCGCTCCCCGAGGTCGGCGGCCTCTTTGATGCGCCGGGACGCCGCGGCGCGGCTGATCAACGTCGATTCGGCGATCGCGTGCGGCAGAGTGCCACCGAGTTCGGCCGGTGTGGCTTCGCGGGCGACCGCGTTGATCAGCGGATGCTCGACGGCGGGTATGCGCCGGCGCAGCTTCTCGCAACGATCCAGCAGTGCCAGCCGCTGCTGCGTGTTCAACGCATCAAACGTCAAGGCGCAGGCACGGTCCAAGTCGGTATCGAGCGCGTCGAACACCGCGTCGACATCCTGGGGACTACTTGGACTCACACCGCCAAACTAGCCGCATCCACCGACAAAAGCGGGCGTCCGAGTCGCCACAGATTCACACTCGCGCAATTGCTTTGGGGCAAGAAGGGTGCAACCGGCGAGAGTTACAGGGTTTCGTCCAGCTCGCCGAGGCGGTCGGTCAACCGCAGATTCTCGGAGTAATCGACCGGGCAACTGATCAGCGAGACACCGTCGTCGGCCAGCGCGGTCCGCAGCGTCGGCAGCAGCTCCTCGGCGCTGTTGATCCGGTATCCCTTGGCGCCGAAGCTTTCCGCGTAGGTCACCACGTCCGGGTTGTTGAACTTCACGTAGTAGTGCGCGCCGAGTTCGAGGTCCATCTTCCACTCGATGAGGCCGTAACCGCCGTCCTCCCAGATCAGCACCACCAGCGGGATCCGCTCCCGCACGGCGGTCTCGATTTCTTGCGAGTTCATCAGGAACGCGCCGTCGCCGACGACGGCGAGCACCTTGGTCTCCGGCTGCGCCAGCTTGACACCCAGTGCGCCCGGGAGGGCAAAACTCATGGTGGATAAGCCGTTTGAGATCAGGCAGGTGTTCCGCTCGTAGGTCGGGTAGAGCCGGGCCATCCACATCTTGGTGGCGCCGGTATCGACCAGGACGATGTCGCTGCGCCCCAGCGCCGCCCGGGTGTCGGCGACCACCCGGGCCGGCGCCAGCGGATAGCGCGAATCCTGTTGACCCCGTTCGAATTCCTCGGTCAGCAGACCCGAGCCGGGCACCTCGTCGGCATGGTCGAAGCTGTGACCGGACAGCGCGTCGGTCAGGGCGTTCAGCGAATCGCTGATGTCACCGATGATCCCCACGTCGACCGAGTAGTGCGCGTCGACCTCGGCCGGGAATCGGTGAATGTGGATGATCTTCTTGTCGGCCTGCGGGTTGATCCGGACCGGGTCGAACTCCTGCAACTCATAACCGACGGTGATGACGGCGTCGGCGTTGTCGAACCCGAAGTTGACGTAGTCGTGCCGCATGAAGCCGAGCGTGCCGATGCTGTTGGGGTGGTCGTCGGGCATCACCCCCTTGCCGTGGAAGGTGTTGGCCACCTGGATACCGAATTCCTCGGAGAAGCGCACCAGGGCCTTGGTGGCGTCGGCGCGCGCGGCGCCGTGCCCGGCCAGCAACACCGGGCGCTTCGCCTCGCGCAGGACGTCGACGGCGCGTGCCACCTGGCGGGGTGCCGGAGCGTCGGCGCGGACGACGTTGCGGGGCAACGGTCCCAGGTCGTAGTCGGAGTCATCGGCGTCGATGTGCTCGGGCACGGCCAGGTACACCGCGGCCGGACGTTCGGACTCGGCGACTTTGAACGCCTTGCGGACCATCTCGGGGATGGCGCGCGGGGTCGGGATGCCGGCGGACCACCGCGTGATGGGGGCGAACATCGACACCAGGTCGACGTACTGGTGCGACTCCTTGAACTCCCGGTCGTGACCCACCTGGGCGGAGATGGCGACCAGTGGGGTGCTGTTGGTAGTGGCGTCGGCCACACCGAGTTGCATGTTGATCGCGCCGGGCCCCAACGTGGCCGACACTACCGCCGCCCGCCCGGTGACCCTGCCATACATCTCGGCCATGAACGAGGCGGCCTGCTCGTGCCGGGTGAGCACGTAGCGGATGGTCGAGGAAGCCAGCGCCTGCACGAACCGGATGTTCTCCTCGCCGGGCACCCCGAACACGACGGAAACACCCTCGTTTTCCAGGCACTTGACGATCAGCTCAGCGGCTTTGCTCATCCGACACCTCCCTTAGGGGAACGATAGTGGCAGGCTAGGTGTTGGACTTTCCGCCACCAAGCAATACGAACCCGACGAAGGAGCGCCGACGTGCCCATCGCCACCATCAACCCGGCTACCGGCGAGACAGTGAAGACCTTCACCCCGGCCACCGATCAAGAAGTCGATGCCGCGATTGCCCGCGCCTACGAACGCTTCCTCGACTACCGCCACAACACCACGTTTGCCCAGCGCGCCCAGTGGGCAAACGCCACCGCCGACCTCCTTGAGGCGGAGGCCGACGAGGTCGCCGCCATGATGACCCTGGAGATGGGCAAAACCCTGAAATCGGCCAAAGCGGAAGCGATCAAGTGCGCCAAGGGTTTTCGCTACTACGCCGAAAACGCCGAGCAGCTGCTGGCCGACGAGCCGGCCGACGCCAAGGCGGTCGGCGCGAAGCAGGCCTACACTCGCTACCAGCCGCTCGGCGTGGTGCTGGCCGTAATGCCGTGGAACTTCCCGCTCTGGCAGGCCGTTCGTTTCGCCGCGCCCGCGCTGATGGCGGGCAACGTCGGGATCCTCAAGCACGCGTCGAACGTCCCGCAGAGCGCGCTGTATCTGGCCGACGTCATCGCCCGCGGCGGCTTCCCCGCGGGCTGCTTCCAAACCCTGCTCGTCTCCTCCAGCGCGGTCGAGCGAATCCTGCGCGATCCCCGGGTCGCGGCGGCCACCCTGACCGGCAGCGAACCGGCCGGCCAATCTGTGGCGGCCATCGCCGGTGACGAGATCAAGCCGACGGTGCTCGAGCTCGGGGGCAGCGACCCGTTCATCGTCATGCCCTCGGCGGACCTGGACGAGGCCGCCAAGACCGCGGTCACCGCCCGGGTGCAGAACAACGGCCAGTCCTGTATCGCCGCAAAGCGATTCATCGTTCACACCGATGTCTATGACGCGTTCGTCGATAAGTTCACCGAGCGGATGGAGGCGCTGACCATTGGCGACCCGACCGACCCGGACACCGACGTGGGTCCGCTGGCCACCGAGTCGGGCCGCGACGAGATCGCCAAGCAGGTCGACGACGCCGCCGCGGCGGGCGCCACGATCCGCCTCGGTGGCAAGCCCATCGACCGGCCGGGGTGGTACTACCCGCCGACGGTGGTCACCGACATCACCAAGGACATGGCCCTGTACACCGAGGAGGTGTTCGGCCCGGTCGCATCCATGTACCGAGCGGCGGACATCGACGAAGCCATCGACATCGCCAACGCCACCACCTTCGGATTGGGGTCCAACGCCTGGACCAACGACGAGGCCGAGCAGCAGCGCTTCATCGACGACATCGAGGCCGGCCAGGTCTTCATCAACGGGATGACGGTGTCCTATCCCGAGCTGGGGTTCGGCGGCGTCAAGCGGTCGGGGTACGGCCGCGAACTGGCGGGCCTGGGCATCCGGGCGTTCGTCAACGCCAAGACCGTGTGGGTCGGGGAATCCGAGAGCGGCTCCGCGGCCGGCGACAACAAGATCGAGTGACCGCCCGGCCCGCTAGCCGGGCCGGGCCGGGCCGCCGAGCGTGGGGCCTACGCACGAAATGTAGGCAATGCCCGTCTATAGGGCCCACACTCGGCGTGCGTCCGCTAGGCCGGGCGGCGGTCGCGAGCGCGGCGCGGCCGGGCGCAGCGGGTCGCCGCCACCAGGTCCAGCCGGGCGAAGCGCGCCGCCACCATCAGACCCCCGCCAGGGCCCGCTCGTCCTCCTCGGCGAAGGTGTCCTCAAGTTGCAGCGGCGCGTAGTCGAGGTCGATCTCGCCGACGGGGCGCCCGCGCGCGCTGGAGATGGTGCCGAATCGGCGCATCCCCTTATCAGAGGCGTACTGCATGAACTCGTCCACCGACAGGCCGAAGGGCATTGGATCGTAGAGGGCGAAGCCCTCTTCGATGAGACGCAGGCCAAGCGGCATCAGCTCGTTCATCCGCGTCTCGAAGACGCCCCAGTTGGCGTCGTCGGCGGCCACGTGGCGCCGGCAGGTGAAGGTGCCCCACGCCATGTGCCGTCGCTCGTCGTCGCCGATGCGTCGCACCAACTCCTGCATGCCGGGCAGGATGCCGCGTTCCACGCAGATCTTGTGCCAGCCGAAGTAACCGGTAAGCGCCAGCATGCCTTCGACCATGTGGTTGTAGGTCACCGACGCCCGCACCTGGGCGGCCGGAGACGGATCGACCGTCAGCGCGTGCAGGCAGTCCGGCAGCTCCTCGTAGAAGATCGTGCGGTAAGTCGGGACGTCGTCGAGGAAGTTGTGCAGGTCCTCGGTGATACCGACGGCGTCGAGCCACATGCGGAACACCTGGACGTGCTTGGCCTCCTCGAAGGCGAACTGCGTCAGATACATCTCGTCGCCGAGCCGGCCCTCGGCCCGCATCGCGGCCATGAACGGCTGGATGTCCTGGGTCACCGACTCCTCGCCGGCGATGAACTCGGCGCACAACCGAGTCGCGTAGCTGCGCTCGTCGTCGGTCAGGCGTTCCCAGTCCTCGCGATCGCGGGAGAAGTCGATGTCGGCCGGATTCCAGAATTTCGTGTTGCCGCCCGCAAACAGCTTGAGCGGCAAACTGTCCCAGTTCAGACCGCCCTCGGCCATCGAGGCAATTCGGGTTCGATTCATGTGACCTCCTCAGATTGTTTCGGGGCTGAGCCGACGGACGACGCGGAGAACGCGGCCGCCAGCACGGCGACGAGCCTGCGCACGGCCAGCGCCGGCTGCTCCGGCGAGGGCTCGTCGAGCCCCAGGACCGGGTCCAGGCCGCGCATGTAGGGCGCCAGCGCCAGGTGCGGAAAGATCAACAGCAGCAACGACAGCAGCGCGTCGGTATCGGAATCCGCACGCAGGTCGCCGCGGTTCTGCGCGTCGCGGACGAGCGGGCGCATCACTTCCAGGTAGTGGCGGTGGATGACGTTCTGCACGCTCACGCGGGCTTCGGTGTCGACCTCCAGGGTCGCCGCGGCGTGCAGCGCGCGCTCGTGCGGATGGTCCGCGAAGTAAGCCACCCATGCGTCGAGCCAGTCGGTGAGAAACTCGAAAAAGGGTCGGCTCGAGTCGAGTTCGCGGATGCGGTCCTCCATGTAGGCTCGCACCCGCTGGCTGCCGATGTCGGCGATGAACGCATACAGGTCACGCTTGTCGGCGAAGTATTGGAACAGGCTGCCCTTGGCGACCCCGGCGCGGCGCGCGATGACGTTGAGGCTGCCCCGGGAGAACCCGTGGGCGCCGAACTCCGACTCGGCGGCTTCGATGATCGCGGCGCGACGAGCGGGATCGACCCGCGCCCAGGTGACCGTTGGCAATGCCCCTCCTTTGGTGAATGACCACTGGTCATTTTACTGTGAGGAACCTCACAGTCAAGGGGTCGGATAACCACGTGGGCACGCCCAGCGTCACGCCGGCGTGACGGCGGAATGCGAACGTCACGCCGGCGTGACGCTCGGGCGGCGGCGAGAGATCTACGGACGCATCCGGTACGCACCGTTGATTGGCTGGATGTGATCCTTCCAAATCTGGTCGTAGCGCGCGGGATCGTGGGCGGGGCGGCGAATCATCCGCAGCGCGAAGCGGGCCTGCTCGTCCGTTGTCGCGGGCTTGTCGCTGAGTTCCACGGCGTAGGCGTTGAAGTCGCGGACCAGCACCGCGAAGATCTCGTCGATCAAGGTCTCGTCGCAACCCTTTTCGGAGCCCGATAGCCCGGCCTCCTCCAGGATGAGTTGGGCGTAGGGCACGGTGGCGAACAGCTGGCCGACGGCGAAGGCGAAGTCGATGTCCTTCTGCTGCGCGGCATCCGGGGTGGCGCTGGCCAGCATCTCGGCCAGCACGTCGATTTGCGAGCGCAGCAGCGCGACGTTGGGCAACTGCCCGAAGCGGTCGAACGACGCGCGCCAGTCGTGGAAGCGCACCTTGCCCAGGCCGCCGGTCGGTCCCTGCGCGAACAGGAACGTGTCGTCGGCCGCGTCGTCGCGCCGGCCGATCGACGGCAGCGCGGCGTTGGGGGCGAACAGGAAGTTGGGCATGAACTTGGCGAGCAGCCCGATGTTGATGTGGACGGTGCCCTCCAGCCTTGGCAGCAGGCCGATCTCACGGGTCATCGCCTCGAAGATGGTGTCCTTCTCCACGCCTTTGGCGGCGATGACGTCCCACAGCGCGGTGATGACGCGTTCGCCCTCGCTGGTGATCTTGGCCTTGGTGAGCGGGCTGTACAACAGGTAGCGGCGGTCCTGCACCGACGCGCTGCGCATGTAGTCGCTGGCCCGGGTGGCGACCAGCCGCATCGCGACCAGCCGCGTGTAGGCGTCGGTGAGCAGCCGCCGCACGTGGGAGAAATCGGTGACGACGGTGCCATACAGGATGCGGTTGGACGCGTGGGTGACAGCCTCGTACATGGCGTGGGTACACATGCCGACCGCACCCCAGCCGAGGTTGTACTTGCAGACGTTGACGGTGTTGAGCGCGGCGTGGAAGGCGTCGGGACCGCGGTGCAGGATGTCGGCCTCGGTGACCGGGTAGTCGCGCAGCGCGTAGTTGGCCACGTAATTCTGCGAATTCACCACGTTCTTGATCAGGTCGTAGCGGTCATGCTGCGAGTCGGCGGCGAAGAACACGTACTCGTCGGTGCCTTCGAACTTGCCGAAGGTCGAGACCATCCGCGCCACGTTGGCGTTGCCGATGTAGTACTTCTGCCCGCTCGCGGTCCAGCCCCCGTTAGGCGACGCCGTCAGGTTCATGTCGGTCTGGTAGACGTCCGCGCCGTGCGTCTGCTCCGACAGGCCGAAGGCGAACACCTCGCCGGCCTCGAGCAACGCGGCGGCCTTGCGCTTGGCGTCGGAGTTGGCGCTCATCCAGATCGGACCCAGGCCCAGCGCGGTGACCTGGAAGGGATACCAGTAGTTCAGCCCGTAGAAGCCGACGATCTCGGCGAACTCACTGATCCGATAGGTGTCCCAGCGGCAGTCGTCGGCGCCGTACTCGGACGGCGTCAGCAGTGAGGCGAAGATGCGCTCCCGGCCGATGTGCTCCAAAAAGTCCGAGTACCACACCCGTTCGTGGTCGTCGGACTTCAACCGGGCCTTGCCCCGGGACTCGAAGAAGTCCACCGTCGCCGCCATGATCTCCCCCGAGCGGCGGTCTGGGTACTGGCGCTGCAAGTGGTTGGGATTGAGCAACATGACGTGACTCCCAGCGGGTTCTCGACGAGGACGAGGGTGACGGTACTGCAATTGGCGCGGCCGTCGGGGCACACCGAACAAAACGGCCCTGTTGATCGGGTGTCGGTCGACCTAGCATCAGTGGCGTGTCAGAACTCAATACCGCTCGCGGGTCCATCGATACCGCCGCGCTGGGCGTGACCCTCATGCATGAGCACGTGTTCATCATGACCACCGAGATCGCGGAGAACTACCCCGAAGCGTGGGGTGACGAAGAACGTCGCGTCGCCGACGCCATCGACAGACTGAACGAACTGAAGTCGCGCGGCGTGGACACCATCGTCGACCTCACCGTGATCGGCCTTGGCCGCTACATCCCGCGCATCGCCCGAGTCGCGGCGGCCACCGAGCTGAATATCGTTGTGGCGACCGGCCTTTACACCTACAACGACGTGCCGTTCCGTTTCCATTACGAGGGCCCGGGCGGCATGCTGGGCGGTCCCGAGATCATGACCGAGATGTTCGTCCGCGACATCGAGCAAGGCATCGCCGACACCGGCATCAAGGCCGGAATCCTCAAGTGCGCCACCGACGAGCCCGGCCTCACGCCCGGCGTCGAGCGGGTACTGCGCGCCGTGGCTCAGGCGCACAAGCGCACCGGCGTACCGATCTCCACGCACACCCATGCCGGCCTGCGGCGCGGCCTGGATCAGCAGCGCATCTTCGAAGAGGAAGGCGTCGACCTGAGCCGGGTGGTCATCGGCCACTCCGGGGACAGCACCGACATCGGCTATCTCGAAGAGCTCATCGCCCCAGGGTCTTATCTCGGGATGGACAGGTTCGGCCTCGACGTGATCTCACCGTTCGAGGAGCGGGTCAAAATCGTGGCGCAGATGTGCGAGCGCGGGCACGCCGACAAGATGGTGCTCTCCCACGACGCCAACTGCTACTTCGACGCGCTCCCCGAAGAGCTGGTGCCGCAGATGGCGCCGAACTGGCACTACCTGCACATCCACAACGATGTGATCCCCGCCCTGAAGGAACGCGGCGTCACCGACGAGCAGCTGCACACCATGCTGGTGGATAACCCGCGGCGCATCTTCGAGCGGCAGGGCGCATATGAGTGAGCCGATCCCGCCGATCGGCACCCAGATCTCCGCGCTTGCCGAACTCGCTCCCGACGAGCCGGCGGTCACCTGTGATGGGGTGACCGTCACCCGCGCCGAGCTCGACCGTTCGACGAACCGGTTGGCCCGCGCCTACGCCGAGCGGGGTGTCGGGGTGGGCGACTACGTGACCATGGTGCTGCCCAACTCGATCGAATGGATCCAGGCCGCGGTGGCGTGCTGGAAGCTGGGCGCGGTGCCGCAGCCGCTGTCGGCGCGGCTGCCGGAGGCCGAGTTGCAGGGCCTGCTGGAGTTGCGCCCGCCCACCTTGTTGGTGGGCCGCGAGCATCCCGACTTCCCAAGTCTACCAGCGTGTTTCGTTCCCGACCCGGCGCTGTCCGACGCGGCGCTACCGGAGGCGGTGTCGCCGGTGTGGAAGGCGATGGGGTCCGGCGGCAGCACCGGCCGTCCCAAGCTGATCGAATCCGGCGGCGACAGCCGGATACCGGCCGCCATCGGCTATCCCTTGGGCGCACAGGAGGGCGATGTCACGCTGATGCCGGTGCCGCTGTCGCACAATACCGGCTTCACCGCGGCGACCATGGCACTGTTGATGCGCCATCACCTGGTGCTGATGAGCCGGTTCGAGCCGCAGCAATTCCTCCAGCTGATCACCGACCATAAAGTCACCTTCTTGACGACGGTGCCGACGATCATGCAGCGGACGCTGCCGGTCTATTACGCCGATCCGGGTGCCTACGACCTGTCATCGATCCGCCGCTTCTGGCATCTGGCGGCGCCGTGCCCGCCCGCCGTCAAGCAGGCGTGGATCGAACTGCTGGGTCCGGAAAAAGTGTGGGAACTCTATGGCGGCACCGAATTACAGGCGCTGACCTTCATCTCCGGCGACCAGTGGCTGACCCACCGCGGCTCGGTCGGGGTGGTAGTCGCCGGCGAGATGAAGGTGCTCGACGACGACGGCAACCCGTGTCCACCCGGCGTGGAAGGCGAGATCTACATGCGGCCCGCGCCGGGCAGCGCGCCGACGTATCGGTACGTCGGCGCGACGGCGAAGAGCCGCGACGGCTGGGACTCGCTGGGCGACCTCGGCTATTTCGACGCCGACGGATTCCTGTATCTGTCGGACCGCAGGGTGGACATGTTCACCGTCGGCGGCCGCAACGTCTACCCCGCCGAGATCGAGAACGCGCTCTCGGCGCACCCGGACGTGTTGTCCTGTCTGGTCGTCGGCGTCGCCCATGACGATCTCGGCCAGGTGCCCTACGCGCTGGTGCACCCGGCCGACGGGTCGACGCTGGATTCCGCTGCCGTGCAAGCGTTTCTGCGCGACCACGTGGCGGGGTACAAGGTGCCGCACTTCGTCGAGTTCGTCGACACCCCGCTGCGCGACGACGCCGGCAAGGCCCGCCGCTCGGCGGTGCGCGCCCAGATCATGGAGCGCCTGGCTGCCGCGGAGGCGAGCTGACGCGCGAGCGCTCGGACCAAGAATCCTCCAAGCCCGCAGCCGCATCATCGGGGTATGCAGATCGAACCGCTGTGCACCGAGCTGATCGACCGTTACCTGCGATCGCGGCAGTCGCGGTTCTTCCGCAGCGATGATGGCGAGGAGTTCATGATGCTGCCCGGTTACGAGCGCGGCAAGCTGCACGTGAACATGCGGATCAACGGGTTGCGGCGCGACGTTTTCGAGATCACCATCAGCCCCGCCGGCTATTACCCCGCTACCGAACGGCCGCGCCTGATGGAGTTGGTGAACGACTGGAATCGCGAAACTCACTGGCCTAAGGCATTTGTGCGCGAGACCGCCCGACCAACCCACGTCAGCGTGGTCGGTGAGAACGCATACCTGCTCAGCGATGGCATCCACATCGAGGCGCTGGGCAACCTCATCAAATCGGCCGTCGAGTACGGCCGCGACCTGTTCGCCAAGATCGAGCAGGCCATCTGCCTGCCTTCCGCACACGCGCTGGAACAGTGGATGGACCGCACCGGCTAGGGCGCGATCGCATCCGCCTCGGCGTCGACGGCCTGGGCCGTCTCCCCCGGCCTCGCGCGTTTCTCCCAGCGGCGCAACGCTTCTCGGCACGGCGACTCCACCAGCGCGTAGCTGACCGCGGCGATCGCGAAGCCGAAGATCAGCGTCAACACCAACACCGCGGGCATGCGGCCGGTGAACGGGAACGTCCCGAGGACCGGGAACACCATGGCCAGCGCCGCCAGGTGCCACACGAACAGCCCGTAGGACCAGCGCCCCAGGGTCACCATCGCGGTGGTCCCCAAGATGCGATGGCCGGTGTCCACCCGATCCAGCACCAGCGGGGCCACCAGCGCGAAGGCCACCAGCGAGCCCATCGCGGTCTTGACCGCGAACTGGGCCGGGGTACCGGGGACCAGACCCTCGGGACCGGCCAGCGGTGACGCCGCGATCAGGTAGGCGACCACCGCGATGGCGGCCATCACCAGGCGCCGGCGCGCCAAGTGCACCGGCCACCCCATCCCGCTGTGCACCCACTCGGCCAGCAGCATTCCGGCCGCGAACCAGGAGAAGAACGCCGGCGGCCAGTTCAGGGGGTTGATGCCGGACCCCGATTGGATGGGTAGCCAGCCCCAGGCCCAGCTGAGCGCCCCCAGCGCGGCGATCGCCGGCACCCGGGCCCGCACCGGCAGGCGGCGGGCCAGCAGCGCGAGAATCGGCAGCGCCACATAAAAACTGACCTCGACGGACAGGCTCCACATCTGGGTCAGCCCGCCGGTCAGGGTCAGCGGCACGTAGATCTGGGTGAGGGTCAGGTTGGCCAGCCACACCGTCGGGCTGGCGTGGTCGGCGTCGGGCAGCAGGGTCAGGATGACGACGACGGCGACCACGTAGGCGGGCATGATGCGGACCACCCTGGAGCGTAGGTAGTGACCGGTGCGGGGGCGCGGGCCCAGGCCCCTGGCCGCCGCGGCATGTCCGCGCCACAGCAGGAAGCCCGACAGCGCGAAGAACACCGCCACGGCGAGGTCGAAGCGGCCGAACAGCCTGCCGGTGGCGCCGCTGGAGTGCCCGGTCTGGAACGCGACGTGCGTGACCACCACGCCCATGGCCGCGCAGGCGCGCATGCCCTCCACGGCCGGCAGGAAGCTGCGCACGCCGCCCACCCGCTGGTCATCACTCACCATCACAGTTTGCCTGTGCTGGGTTGCCGGCGAGTGGGTACACCCCGAGGACCCGTCCGCAGGAGCGACGGTTCGTAAGTCGCTGCCTTACCTTCTGCTGTTAGGGTCGAACGAGTTTGCCCCGGGCAGCCCGCTCGGGTCGGGTCGCGGCTGGTTGAAGCAAGAAATTGAGGAGGGCACGGCGACGTGAACCGAGCAGTCATGTTGCGGTTCGCCGCATGCGGGATCATCGGACTCGGAGCTGCCCTGCTCATCGCCGCGCTGCTGTTGACGACGTACACCACCAGCAGGATCACCAAGGTCCCCTTGGACGTCGACGCCACGCTGATCAGTGACGGCACCGGGACGGCACTGGACTCTGCGTCGTTGTCGACCGACCACGTCGTCGTCAACCAGAACGTGCCGTTGGTCTCCCAGCAGCAGGTCAGTGTCGAGTCACCCGCCAACGCCGACGTGGTCACGCTGCAGGTCGGAAGTTCGTTGCGGCGCACCGACAAGCAGAAGGACAGCGGGCTGCTGCTGGCGATCGTCGACACCGTCACGCTCAACCGCAAGACCGCGCTGGCCGTCTCCGACGACACCCACACCGGTGGCTCGGTGCAGAAGCCGCGCGCCGTCAACGACGAGAACCCGCCCACCGCGATGCCGCTCCGGCACGACGGGCTGTCCTACCGGTTCCCGTTCCACACCGAGAAGAAGACCTACCCCTACTTCGATCCGATCGCGCAGAAGGCGTTCGACGTCAACTACGACACCCAGGAAGACGTCAACGGGCTGACCACCTACAAGTTCACCCAGAACGTCGGCTACAACGGCGACGGCAAGCTGGTGGCCCCGGTGGCCTACCCGTCGCTGCTGGCCGGCAACGAGGACGCCAAGCAGACCACCTCGGCGTCGATGTGGGGCATCCAGGGTGGGGACCCGAACGAACAGATCACCATGACCCGCTATTACGCGGCGCAACGCACCTTCTGGGTGGATCCGGTGTCGGGCACCATCGTCAAGGAGACCGAGCACGCCCACCACTACTTCGCCCGTGACCCGCTCAAGCCGGAGCTCACGCTGGCCGACTACAAGGTCACCTCGACCGAAGACACCGTCGAATCCCAGGTCAACGCGGCCCGCGACGAGCGCGACCGGCTGGCGCTGTGGTCGCGGGTGCTGCCGATCACGTTCACCGCGGTCGGCCTGATCGCGCTGATCGGCGGCGGGCTGCTCGCGTCGTTCAGCCTGCGCAGCGAGAGCGCGCTGACCGACCCGGGCCTGGACCGGAGCGAACAGGACTTCTTCGGCCGCAGCGGCCTCGAGGAACCGGTGCCCGGCGCCGAGGCCGAGACCGAGAAGCTGCCCACCCAGCGACCCGAGACGCGTCAGGAGTCCGGCCCGCCCGACCCACCCGGCCCGCCCGACCCGGACGAGCCGACCGAGGCGGGGCCGGCCGAGCCGAAGCCGCCCGGCCCGCACGACCGCGAATAGCCCGGCCCGGACGCGTTGACCGTGCGCTGGACCCGACCCGGTTACGCACTGGTCTTGGCGCTGCTGGTGGTCGGGCCGCTGCTGGCACCCGGATACCTGCTGTTGCGCGACGCGGTGTCGACGCCGCGGTCGTATCTGTCCGACACCGCGCTGGGACTGACATCGGCCCCGCGCGCCACCCCCCAAGACTTTGCGGTGGCGCTGGCCTCGCACGTGGTCGACGGCGGCGTCGTGGTCAAAACGCTGCTCGTCGCGGGGCTGTGGATGGCGGGTTGGGGCGCGGCCCGGCTGGTCGCGGTCGCCCTGCCGGACGCCGGCGCGCCCGGCCAGTTCGTCGCCACCACCGTGGCGATCTGGAATCCCTATGTCGCCGAACGGCTTCTGCAGGGTCATTGGAGCCTGCTGGTCGGTTACGGGTGCCTGCCCTGGGTGGCCACGGCCATGCTGACGCTGCGGACGACCGGGTTCGGGTTCTTCGGGCTGGCCTTCTGGGTTGCGCTGGCCGGGCTGACCCCGACCGGGCTGCTGCTCGCCGCAACAGTGGCGCTGGTCTGCTTTGCCGCGCCTGGCGGCGGCCGGTCCCGCGGGTGGTGTGCCGGCGCGGCGCTGGGCGCCGCGCTGGTGGCGGCGCTGCCGTGGCTGACGGCATCGGTGACGGGGTCGTCGTTGACCGCCCACACGGCGGCCAACCGGCTGGGTGTCGAGGCGTTCGCGCCCCGCGCCGAGCCCGGGCTGGGCACCCTGGGCAGCCTGGCCGGCCTCGGCGGCATCTGGAACGGCGACGCCGTACCCGATTCGCGCACCACCCTTTTCGCGGTCGTCTCGGCCGTGGTGCTGCTGGGCGTGGTGGCGGCGGGCCTGCCGACCGTCATCCGCCGCCCGGCGGCGGTGCCGCTGCTGGTGCTGGCGGCGGTGTCCGTGCTGATCCCGGCGGCGCTGGCCACCGGGTCGGGCCTGCAGCTGCTGAGCGCGGTGGTCGACACCGTGCCGGCCTTCGGGGTGCTGCGCGACGGGCAGAAGTGGGTTGCGCTAGCGGTACCCGGCTACGCCCTGGCCGGCGCCGGCGCGACGGTGACGTTGCGCCGCTGGCTGCGGCTTTCCGGGGCCGGCGCACCGGCGCTGGTCTGCTGCCTGGTGCTGCTGCTGGCGCTGCCCGACCTGGCCTGGGGGGTGTTCGGCAAGGTGGCGCCGGTGCGCTATCCGCGCGGCTGGACCGCCGTCGCGGCGACGATCAACGCCCAGCCGGGAACGATAGCGGTGTTGCCGGCCGGCACCATGCGGCTGTTCTCCTGGTCCGGCCCCGCACCGGTGCTGGACCCGCTGCCGCGCTGGGTGCGCGCCGACGTGCTGACCACCGGTGATTTGGTGATCTCGGGGACCACCATCGCCGGGGAAGGCGCGCAGGGGCGGGCGGTGCAGCGGCTGCTCCTGTCCGGGCCCCACCCGGCAGCGCTGGCCGCGGCCGGCGTGGCGTGGCTGGTGGTCGAAGCCGACAGCGCCGGCGACATGGGGGCGGCAGCCCGCACCCTGGGTGCGCTGGCGCCGGTCTATCGGGACAACGAGATTGCGCTCTACCGGATCGGCGGCCAAACCGCCGGGGTGGCCGCCGGGCGCCGGGCGGCGACGGTGATCGCGCATCTGGCGTGGCTGGCGATGCTGGTCGGCGGCGGCGCCGGCGCGGTGATCGGCGCGTGGGGGCGCCGCGCCCGCTCAGCCCCCGGTGACTAGGCCGCTGACCGTGCGGCCGGCCCGCACCGCTTCGAGCACGCCGCGCATCGCGTCCGCGCTTTGCGTCCAGGAGAATTCGCCGCTGCGGGTGTGCGCCTTGGCGCCGAGCTGATCGCGCAGCACCGGATCGGCGAGCAGCTCTTCGAGTCGATCCACCAGCTCGGCGCAGCCGTCCACCAGGATCCCGGTCACCTCGTCGACGATCGAGTCCGACAGGCCGCCGGAGGATCGGTAGCCGACGGTCGGCACCCTGTGCTGGGCCGCCTCGACCACGGCCAAGCCCCAGCCCTCCTTGCGCGAGGGCAGCAGGTGCACCCAAGCCGCTTGCAGGACACGGTGTTTGGTCACGTCGTCGACGTGACCGTGGAACGTCACCGCCGAACTGATGCCGAGCCGCTGCACGTGTTCGACGAGGCGCTCGCGCCACCAGCCGTCGCCGACGATGTCCAGGTGCAGACCCGGTATCCGCGGCCGCAGCCGCGCGACCGCTTCCAGGGCGTCTTCGATCTGCTTGTGCGGTACCAGCCGCGACAGCACGACCACCCGGGGCGCCGCCGACCGCGGGCCCGACAACGACTCCGCCGGCGCTTCGTCAAGGCCGTTGCGCACCACCGCAATCTGCGCACCGTCGACGCCCAGGGTCACCAGGTCGCGCGCGGACGGCAGCGACACGGTGACGTACTGGTTGTGCCGGTTGACCCGCGGCGACAGCGTCGACTCGACAAACCAGCCGAGCCGCCCGAGCAACGGCCCGGCCACCGGCCACTGCTCGCGATGGCAGTGGTGCACCAGCACCACCACGCGGCGGCCGTAGACCAGCCGGGCCAGGAAGGGCAGGCCGTTCTGGGTGTCGACGACCACGTCGGGCCGGACATGGCGCAGCGGGCCGATCCCGATCCGGGCCCACGCCATCGCCAGCAACGCCCACACGTACACCGAGTAGCGGCCCCCGGCACGGTTGATCCGCACGCCGTCGACGACCTCGCGGCGCGGTGCCCCGGGATAGCGGGCGGTGCGCAGCGTCACGGCGATTCCCGAGGCCGCCAGCTGCGCGCCGATGCGCTGCAAATACGCTTCACTGCCCCCACCCTGCGGGTGCCCGGTATCGCGCCAGCACAGCAGCAGTACGGAGCGCAAGGAAGACATTGGTCGTCAGCCTAACCGGCGATGATGTGCACCGGGCAGCGCCGCACATCCGTAGGGTGTGGCCGGTGGCCGCCACCGACCTCTTCGCCCGCCGCGCGACGCTTTCCCGGTCGGTGCGGCTGCTGTCCGAGTTTCGCTACGAGCAACCGGATCCGGCCCGCTTCTACGGCGCCCTGGCCGCCGACACCGCGGCAATGATGAGCGATCTGTGGCGGGCCACCCACGATGTGCCTTTTTCCGGCCGCACGCTGCTCGACGTCGGCGGCGGGCCCGGCTACTTCGCGGCGGCCTTCACCGACGCCGGGGTCCGCTATATCGGGGTCGAACCCGACCCCGGCGAGATGCACGCGGCCGGGCCCGCCGTCGCCGGGGGCGCGGGGACCTTCGTGCGCGCCTCGGGAATGGCGCTGCCCTTCGCCGACGACTCCGTCGACGTCTGCCTGTCCTCCAACGTCGCCGAGCATGTGCCGCGGCCCTGGCGGCTCGGCGCCGAGATGCTGCGGGTGACCAAGCCGGGCGGGCTGGCCGTGCTGTCCTACACCGTCTGGCTGGGGCCGTTCGGCGGCCACGAGATGGGTCTGACGCACTACCTGGGCGGCGCCCGCGCCGCCGCCCGCTACGCCCGCAAGCACGGCCATCCGGCAAAAAACAACTACGGGTCGTCGTTGTTCGCGGTGTCGGCGGCGGAGGGGCTGAGCTGGGCCGAGAACACCGGGGCGATGGTGGCCGCATTTCCCCGCTACCACCCACGATGGGCATGGTGGCTGACCTCGGCGCCGCTGCTGCGCGAGTTCCTGGTGAGTAATCTGGTGCTGGTCCTGCAACCCCAATAGTGGAACGTGTTCTCGTTTTGTGTCGGCTTGGGTAGGGTGACGCCCATGCGCGCCGGCGACGATGCAGCGCGGAGCAATGAGGAGGAGCGGCGCAGATGGCCGACAGTCAGACAACGGAGTACGACAAGCTTTTCATCGGCGGCAAGTGGACCGAGCCGTCGACGAATGAGGTCATCGAGGTGCACTGCCCGGCGACCGGCGAGTACGTCGGCAAGGTACCGCTGGCCGCGGCCGCCGACGTGGACGCCGCGGTCGCCTCCGCCCGCGCCGCGTTCGATAACGGCCCGTGGCCGTCGACGCCGCCGAAGGAGCGCGCGGCCATCATCGGCAATGTGCTCAAGCTGATGGAGGAGCGCAAGGACCACTTCGTCAAGGTCCTCGGCCTCGAGACCGGCCAGCCGCCGACCTCGGTCGAGACGATGCAGTGGATGAGCGGCATCGGGGCGATGAACTTCTTCGCCGGCCCCGCCGTCGACCAGGTCAAGTGGCGGGAGATCCGCAACGGCGGCTACGGCCAGACCATCGTCCATCGTGAGCCACTCGGCGTGGTCGGCGCGATCGTCGCGTGGAACGTGCCGCTGTTCCTGGCGATCAACAAGCTGGGCCCGGCGTTGCTCGCCGGCTGCACCGTGGTGCTCAAGCCGGCTGCCGAAACCCCCTTGAGCGCAAACGCTTTCGTGGAGGTGTTCGCCGAGGCCGGCCTGCCCGAGGGCGTGCTGTCGGTGGTGCCCGGCGGCATCGAAACGGGCCAGGCGCTGACGTCGAACCCGGACGTCGACGTGTTCTCCTTCACCGGCAGCTCGGCCGTCGGCAAGGAGATCGGCAAGCGCGCGGCGGAGATGCTCAAGCCATGCACGCTGGAGCTCGGCGGCAAGTCAGCGGCGATCGTCCTCGACGACGTCGACCTGGCGGCGTCGATCCCGATGCTGGTGTTCTCCGGGATCATGAACACCGGGCAGGCGTGCGTGGCCCAGACCCGCATCCTGGCGCCTCGCTCGCGCTATGACGAAATCGTCGATGCGGTAAGCAATTTCGTGCAGATGCTGCCGATCGGGAAGCCGGACGACCCGGCCGCCCAGATTGGGTCGCTGATCTCGGAGAAGCAGCGCGCCAGGGTCGAGGGCTACATCGCCAAGGGCGTCGAGGAGGGCGCGCGGCTGGTGTGCGGCGGCGGTCGCCCCGAAGGCCTCGACGAGGGCTTCTTCGTGCAGCCCACGGTGTTCGCCGACGTGGACAACAAGATGACGATCGCCCAGGAGGAGATCTTCGGGCCGGTGCTGAGCATCATCGGATACGACACCGAGGAGGACGCGATCAAGATCGCCAACGACTCCGCGTACGGGCTGGCCGGCAGCGTGTGGACCACCGACGTGCCGCGCGGAATCAAGGTCTCGGAGCAGATCCGCACCGGGACCTACGCCATCAACTGGTACGCGTTCGACCCGTGCTGCCCGTTCGGCGGCTACAAGAACTCCGGCATCGGCCGCGAGAACGGGCCGGAAGGTGTCGAGCACTTCACGCAGCAGAAGAGCGTGCTGATGCCGATCGGCTACACCGTCGAGAGCTAGGTCTTGCGTGCGTCGAACGTGCACACCTGGTGAGATGTCTGCCGATTTTCGCGTGAGTGCACGTTCGGCGTTTCGCGGCCGCCGAAGCCGGTCGCGGGGCTAGCGCTGCTGGCCAGCCACTCCCAGTTCTCGTGACTATGCAATAGAGCATAATTTTCGGCCATTTGCGGGACCGCAAGTGCGGGTCGCGCCATCCTCTGCCGCAATTTATGCGGCGTACGTCACATTTGACCTGAGAAATTGCTTAATTTACGGACGTCTTATATGCTTCATAGCATAATCATGGGCCGCGCACAGGCCGGGAGAACATCATGTGGATCATCGAACTGAACGTCGCCGGCTATCAATACATCCGCGAGATGCCAGACTTGCGGCGCCGCCCATTCCGCTTCAGCCCACGTCATATGCACTGGCCGGCGTTGCGGCACTCGCACGCTGCATGACCCCGGCCATGGGAGATACACCCACGCCGACTATCGGAGAGGCCGCGCCGGAGCAAGCCCCGAAACGCGGCGGCACCCGGACCAAAATGTTGGCCAGCGCCGCCGAGGTGATGCGCGAGCGCGGAGCGGCCGGCGTGACCATCGACGCGGTGCTCGCCCGCAGCGGCGCCCCGCGCGGCTCGGTGTACTACCACTTTCCCGACGGGCGCAATCAGATCCTGACCGAGGCGCTGCGCTACTCGGGTGACTCCATCACCGCCATGATCGACGACGCCGCCGGCCGTGGCGCCCGGGTGTTGCTGCAGGAGTTCGTCAAATTCTGGGAGCGGCTGCTCACCGAGGGCGGCTTCACCGCCGGCTGTCCGGTGGTGGCGGCGGCGATCGGCTGTTCGGACGAGGACGGCCCCAATCTTTCCACCGAAGCCGGCGCCATCCTGGGCCGCTGGTGCACCGCGCTCACCCGCGCGTTCGTCAACGACGGCTTCGCCGACGCCGACGCCGCGTCGCTGGCCGTGACGTCGATCGCCGCGCTGGAGGGCGCGATCCTGCTCTCCCGCTCGACCCGCAACGCGGGCCCGCTACACCAGGTTGGGGAGCAGCTCGAATTCCTGATCAAGGCAAAGGAGTTCGTGGTCCGGAACAAGATTCCGGGCAAGCAGGACGCTTCGAACTGACCCGCTCAGTCGCTGGCCGGTAGCGGCTTGACCTCTTTGAGCTGGAGGGCGGTCTGCCCGATGCTCAGACTCCCCGAGCCCGGCTTGGTCACCAGCACCTCGGCACCGGTCTCGTCGACGTAGCGCTTGCCCATGACCGTGCCGTCGGCGAAAGACGGGTCCAGTTCGCCCGACCGTTCGCCCCCGACCGGCACCATCGGCGCACCGCCACAACGCAAGTCGTCGAGGCTGTCGGCGCTTCTGACGACGATCACCTGCGTGTCGCATACCTGGCTGGCGAGGCGGGTTCCGTTTTTGATCATGCGCGTAATCCTTCTAGCGTCTCGATGATTTCCCTCCGAAGCACCTTGCCCGTGGGTGTGGTTGGCAGCTCGTCGCGAAACACTACGCGGTCGGGGGTACGCGAACCGCGCAAACTCTTGCGGACGTACTCCCGCAATTCCTCGGGGTCGGGGTCGGCGCCGGGCCGCGGCACCACCACGGCGACGATCGCCTGGCCCCACTGCGGGTCTTCGACCCCGACCACGGCGACGTCGCGCACGTGGGGGTGCTCGACCAGCACCTCCTCCAACTCCGCGGGCGCGATGTTCTCGCCGCCGCGGATGATGGTGTCATCACTGCGTCCGCCGATGAACAGGTAACCCTCGTCGTCCAGCATCGCGATGTCCTTGGTCGGGAACCAGCCGTTCTCGTCGAGCACCGAGCCGATCCCGGTGTAGCGGCCGGACACCTGCTCGCCCCGCACGAACAGTTCGCCGGTTTCACCCGGCGGCAGCACGTTGCCGGCCTCGTCGCGGATCTGCACCTCGATGCCGGGCACCGGGCGTCCGACCGACCCCAACCGCTTCACGGCGGCCGCATCCGACGCCGCCTGCGCGGCGCGGTGGTCGTCGGGGGTCAACACCGCGATCGTCGAGCTCGTCTCGGTCAGCCCGTAGGCGTTGACGAAGCCCACCCCGGGCAGCAGCTCGAGCGCTCGGCGAACCAGCGGCAGGCCGACCTTCGAGCCGCCGTAGGCCAGGTTGCGCAGCGACGGAAGCTCGTGTCCGCCGGCCTCCAGCGCGGTGACGATGCGGTCCAGCATGGTGGGAACCACCGTCGCGGTGGTCACCCGCTCGGCGTTGACCAGCCGCACCCATTCCGCGGCATCGAAGTTGGGCAGGTAGACCATCTTGCGGCCGGCGTAGAGATTCGACAGCGCGGCGCTCACCCCGGCGATGTGGTACGGCGGCACGCAGATCAGCGCGGCGTCGTCGGGCTGGGCCGAGTCGAATTCGACCGAACCGGTGATGTAGCTGGTCAGGTTGTTGTGCGAGAGTTCGACGGCCTTGGGCTGCGACGTGGTGCCCGAGGTGAACAGCACGATCGCGACCGACTCCGGGTCGGGGAACTCGGCAGCGGGCTCAGCGCTGCGGGCGGCCGCCAAGAACTCTTCGGATCCCAGCACCCGTTTCGACGACTCGCCGACCGCGTCCCGATAGCGGCTGTCGACGATCACCAGGGGTTCGGGCAGCCGCTCGATCAGCGCCTGGATGCCCTCGGCGGACAGCCGGTAGTTGATCGGGGTGAAGGCCACTCCGGCGCGGGCCGAGGCGAAGATCAGCACCGGCAGCAGCGCTCCGCCGGTCCCGACGTAGGCCACATGCTGCGCGCCCGACTCCGCGATGACGCCCGCGCCGCCGTCAGCGAGATCACTGAGCTGCTGCGCAGTCAGCCGCATGGAGCTAGACGGCCCCTCAGAAACAACGGCCGTCCGGTCGGGGTTGCCCGACGCGGCCATCTCCAGCAGCAAAGAAATACTCACGCTTGAACTTTCTCCGGTAGCGGCACGTTACAAAGCTAGCCAAAAGTGTCATGCTCGACTGTAGTTTAGATTACCCGGGCATCCCACGGTCCAGCGCCGTCGACCAGGCCTGGGCGGGCGTTCGTTGCGCCGCAATGGTTTATCCGCGGTTTATCCGCCGCCGACGATCGGTTAAACCCGGAACGGTGAGGTTGACGCCGACGATCAGCAACGCGCAAGCGCGGCCGACGCCCAACCTGCCGACCAGGCTCCGTGCCGGACCGCCCCGTCACCGCCGAGGACAGCGCGGACGCCGAAAACCTTGCGGCCGAAGAGAATCGAGCCGCCTAGCGGAGTATCAGGTGCCCGTCCACTTGGGTGGGCGCTTCTCCGCGAAGGCGATGGCGCCTTCCTTGGCGTCATTGGAGGAGAACACCGGGGCCAGCAGTTTGTTCTGCTCGGCGAACATGTCCTCTGGGCTCCAGCCGCGGGACTCGACGATGATCCGCTTGGTGGCGGCCACCGCGAGCGGCCCGTTGGCCGCGATCCGTTCGGCCAGGTCGATCGCGGCGTCCAGCGCGCCGCCGGGCTCGGCCAGCACGTTGACCATGCCCAGCGCATGCGCGCGCTCGGCGCTCAGGTTCTCACCGGTCAGTGCCAGCTCCATGGCGATCGCGGACGGGATGCGCTGCGGCAGCCGCAGCAACCCTCCACCGCCGGCGACCAGCCCACGCTTGACCTCCGGAATGCCGAACGCCGAGTCCTTCGAGGCCACGATCAGGTCGGTGGCCAGCGCCAGTTCGGTGCCGCCGGCGAGCGCGTAGCCCTCGACCGCCGCGATCAGCGGCTTGACCGGGGGACGCTCGGTGAAGCCCATGCCGCGGCCCTCGACGATGGGGAGCTCACCGCGGGCGAAGGCTTTGAGATCCATCCCCGCGCAGAACGAGCCACCCGCCCCGGTGAGGATACCCACCGAAAGGCCGGTCTCGTTGTCGAGCCGATCCACGGCGGCGGCCAGGCCATTGGCCACCGCGGAGTTGACCGCGTTCTTGGCCTTCGGCCGGTTGATCGTGATGATGAGAATTCGATCCCGTTGTTCGACCAGAACTTCGGGTTCTTCGGTGCCGCCCTCTTGGTTTCCACTGCTCACGGTGCCGCACAGCTCCTTATACGATCGGTGGCTTTGAGATAGCTCCTGACGGACCGATGGTAACCGTCGGCGGAAATGGCGTTAACGCCCCGGAGAGATTCGGCTTACCGCCGGGGCCGATTGACTAGAAACCTGGGCCGATCACGCCGGAGCCATCGCGGCCTCGATGACCGTCAGCTTTTCGGAAACTCCTGCGGCCCTGCGTATTTCGATAAAGTCGGCGACCATGGCGTCGGAAACCTCGTGCGGGTCCTCGAGCGTGGCACCGTCGGACAGCACCGAAATGTTGAGCTGATCGACGTAACTCCACACGGTGATGTTGAGGCCGCTGCCGGCGGTCAACGGGCCCACCGAATAGATCTCGGTCACCAGTGCCCCGCCCACCCGGCCGCGCTCCCGCGGACCGGGAACGTTGGAGATGTTCAGGTTGAGGAGCTTGTTGTGCCCGTCGCGGCCGGACGCCCAGCGGAAGAAGGCCTGGGTGGGCGCGGGCGGCATGTAGGCCGCCCACCGGCTGACCAGCTCCGGCCCCATCAGCTGGTTGCTCTCCTTGGCGGCGATGGCGTTCTCGTGGCTGCACCGCACCCGCTCCAGCGGATCGTCGGAATCCGTCGGCAGACCCACCAGCACGCCGGTGAAGCGGTTGCCGGAGATCCGTTCGGGCGAGAAGTCGAAACTCATCGGCACCGACGCCAACAGCGGTTCGGCCTTGCCGTCGTACCGCAACAGCAGGGTACGCAGCGCGCCGGTCGCCATCGCCAGCACCATGTCGTTGATCGTGACCCCGAGCCGCTTGCCGGTCTCCTTGACGTCGGCCAGCGACAGGGTGGCGGTGGCGAACCGACGCTCCGCGGTGATCTTGTGGTTCATGAAGGTCGGCGGCGGCTCGAAGGGCCGTGTCAGTTCCGGGGAGAATTTCCGCGAGCTGCGGCGGACCCGGCCCAGACCCTGGGCGGTGTAGCGGATGGTGTGCGGCAGCCGCCCGACATGGCGCATGTGGTCAGCGAAGGCCGACGTCATCAGCTGCCGGGTGGTGGGCGCCGGGTCACAGACGTATGGGCCGCCCTCCGGGCCCGGCTGCAGGTCCATGCCCCGGGCCATCAGGTTCGCCGACGCGACACCGTCGGCCAGGGCGTGATGAATTTTGCCGACGACCGCGATCCGGTTGTTGGCCAAGCCCTCCACGAAGTACATCTCCCACAGCGGACGGCTGCGATCCAGCGGCGTGCTGGCGATTTGCCCGATGGCCTCGTCCAGCTCGCGGCGGCCCCCGGGCGGCGCCAGCCGCCAGGGGCGAATGTGATAGTTCAGGTCGACGTCGCAGTGCTCCCGCCACATCGGGTGGTGGAAACTGAACGGCACCTCGACGAGCTGGTAGCAGAACGGATCGAGCTTGTTCAGCCGCCCGGCAATGACTTGCCGAAAGGCGTCGACGTCGAACGACCGGCGGTCGGCGTCCAGCTCGATGACCGCGGCCTTGATGGTGTGCATGTGAACGTTCGGCGCTTCGCTGTACAGCAGTACAGAGTCCCACCCGCTAAGCCTTTTCACCGCTGCCCCTTGCCCATAGACGGACCATACTCAGCCGGTGGCGGCTCAGATAACCTCTTTTGCCCCGACGCGCGTCTTGGTTCGGTAAATCTGGTTAAGGAACAGCGAAGTGACGTGCGCCGCGGCGCCGGCTCGCTCGCCGTCGATGAGGTCGTACCCGTGTCCGGCACCGGGGAATTCCAGATAGCCGACCATCGAATGCGACACCGCCCGCAACCGCTCCACGAAGCTGCGCGCTTGCTCGACCGGGATGACGGTGTCCTTGCTGCCGTGAATGACCAGGAACGGCGGCGCGTTGCGGTGCACGCGCGCGATCGGGGACGCGTCGCGGAAAATCTCGGGGCGACGGGCGATCGACTTTTTCACCACGACCCGCTCCAGGAATTCGACGAACCGTTCGCGCTCCGGCGTCGAGCGGTCCTCCCAGTCGTAGCGGCCGTAGATTCCGACGACCGCGTCCACCGAGGTGTCCGCGCCCTCGGGCAGCTTCGCCCGGAACTGCGGGTCGTCGGGCGTCAGCCCGGCCAGCGCGCACAGGTGGCCGCCGGCCGAACACCCCGCTATCGCAACGAAATCGCGGTCACCGCCGAACTTGTCGACGTTGGCGCGCGCCCACGCGATCGCGGTTTTGACGTCGATGATGTGGCGCGGCCAGCGGTGGTGCGGCGAGACGCGATAGTTGACCGCCAGGCACACCCATCCCTGCTCGGCGAGCCGCGACATGAGCGCCGACCCCTGGCCCATGCACTTGCCGTGCACCCAGGCGCCGCCCGGCAGGAAGATCAGGACCGGCGCGGGCTGTGCGGGCAGGTCTTTGCGCCGCCAGACGTCGAGCACCTGATCGGGGTGGTCGCCGTAGTGGACGGCGCGGCGATACAGGTAGCGGCGCTGACGCAGACCGTCCCAGATCGGCGGTGTCTTCTCGGCGACCGGCCATTCCATCTCGAGATCCGCGGCCGCCACGACTCCGCGCAACGCGGCGAGGGAGACCTGTTGGGTGCTCGCCCGATCGCGGCGCCGGGCGTCGCCGATCCCTGGTGTGAACCAATCCTTGGTCGCCGCGGCGATCGCCTCCGGCGCGTTCCTTGCGCCCCAGACACCCATGGCGGTCAAACCACCAAGGGGCTCAAGGTGCTTGCCGACCACGGGCAGCGAAGCCCCGGCCGCGCTCAGCGCCAGCGCATAGTCGCCGGGACGGGCCCGGAGCAACCATTTGACGCAATCGGTAATGCCCGGTCCACTCGCCGTCATGCAGGGGACTGTACCCCTCCGTAGGTTTCACAAACTGACGTTTTCGGAGAACCGGCGGCGGTGGCTGAAACGCTTTGCCCGGCGGGCTCGCTGAGTGCGGTATTTACGCTGTTTGAACCGATTCTCGCGGTTCGCTGACGTCGGCGACTTTTGCTGTGAACAACACGCTTACAACGCGACCAGGTCGGCGATTACCCGGCCGCCGGCCAGACGGACGCCGGTCAGCGTCAACCCTACCTGTGCGGCCAGCGCGGCGGCGCTGTCCACCCCGACGGATGCCCAGCGGAACCAGGGTCCCACCTCGCCCGCGGACTCCAGCCGGACCCACCGCGAACAGATGCCGATGGCCTCGGCTTCGAATTCGGCAACGCAACGGCCACCGCGGGCCAGTAGCTCGAAGGCGCGCCCGAGGATTCGCCGCGGGTCCCCGCCGAGCCCCACATTGCCGTCGACCAACAGGACCGTCTGCCACAGGCCCGTGCCCGGCAATGGCTCGAACACGTCACCCAGCAGGGCCGGTGCACCACCGCGACCCGCCAGCTGGATCGCGGTCGCGGACCGGTCGATACCGAGTGCGGGGATGCCCCGCTGAATCAGCCTCGCCACCAACCGGCCCGGACCGCAGCCCAACTCGATGGTCGGCCCGGTGCACATCTGCGTGACGGCTTCGTCGAAAACTTCGTCGACGGCTTCGTCGAATGTGGGGCCAGATCCATCACCCGGACATCGCACACCCAGCCAGCGGTGCGCCGGCAACGGCCGTAGTTCACCGTCGTCATGACGGATCCAACATCGCTCCCCGCCGAGTGCCCGATCGTAAAGTTGCCCAAGCATTTCACGTCCCTCGCGTCCTGGCCGATCGGGCGGCGTGACGACGCGCGGTCCCATGCGGGACGTTGCGGCGACGTGCCGGTAGACCCCAACAAGCTGACGGCAAGCACGTGCGTCAGCATTGCACCGATACCCCGATCGTGGGTTTGCTAATCCATTTCCCTTCCTAGGCCTTTCCCTGCGGCTACGGTGCAGCGCCCGGCATGGTTCACCGGGCGTCGGCGACCGGATCCGCACCCCGCCTCGGTCACGGAGCCAGATATACACCCGAATTCTCTTCATTGACAAGGATTTTCGCTGCTTCCAGACCTGACTGGCCGGTAGGAGATTCAGCCGAACAGGAACGTGTCGAGCAGCGCGTTCACCCGACCGGGGTCCTCCAGCGCCGCGAGGTGCGCGACGCCGTCGAGCACGGTGAAGGACGCCCCGCGAATCGAGTCGGCCATGGCGCGGGTTTCGGCCACCGGAAAGGTGGCGTCTTCCGCGCCGGCGACCACCAGAACCGGGGCCGTGACGCGGCCTAGCAGGGCGTGCTGGTCCGGCCGCGCGGAGACCACGCTGCGCACCGCCCAGCGGACCGAATCGGTGTCGACCGTCTGCACGTTGTTCCGCACGGTGTCGACCACGTCCGGGCGGGTGCGCAGCGTCGTCGGGCCCAGAAAGGCGCGGACGGCCGAGTGGGTCAGCGGCGGCCGGATTCCGCCCAGCGCGGTCGCCAACCGCACCAAGACCGCATACTGCACCTTTTGCGCGACACCGGCTTTCGATGCCGTGCAGTTCATCAGCACCGCGCGGTTGAGGCGGTCGGGGTAGAGGGCGGCGAAGGTGCCGCCGATCATCCCTCCCCACGAATTGCCGACGAAGTGCGCGGTGTCGATGGCGAGGCCGTCCAGCAGGTCGACGACGCAGCGCGCGCAGTCGGTGAAACTGAACATCGCGTGCAGCGGCGCGCTGCCACCGTGGCCGGGCGGATCGATGAGCACCAGGCGATGGCTGTCGCCGAAGTGCGCGGCCTGCCCGGACCACAGGTCGCCCGTCATCAACAGGCTGGGCCATATCAGGATGGCGGGCCCGGTCCCCGTACTCACCTGAACCCGGAGCGTCCCGAGGACGGTATCGACGAACCGCGTCGCCAGCCGGGGGGTGTTGGCGGTCACGCTGCCTCCTGACGTCGTCGCGTGCGCGGCGGATCACGCATCGCCGTGTCCTTGATTTTCCGCGTCGGTGATACTTGACCGGTGACGGACAACGATGTTCATCCTGACCTGCAGCGATTTGCCCGCTTCGCCCCACGACGGCTCGTCGGCCCCCGCACCCTGCCGTTCGTGCGGAACGGGCTCGCGTGGCGGGGGCGGCTCGGCAAGCCTGTCGCCGGCGTCGAGGCGATCACGCTCGCTTCGGGGGCGGGTGTTCGGCTGTTCCGCCCGGCCGGGGTCACCGGGGCGACGCCGGCGCTGCTGTGGATCCACGGCGGCGGGTACGTGATCGGCACCGCCCAGCAGGACGACCAGCTGTGCAGCGGGTTCAGCAGGCGGCTGGGCATCACCGTCGCATCGGTGGATTACCGCCTAGCGCCCGAACATCCGTATCCCACACCGCTGGAAGACTGCTATGCGGCACTCACGTGGCTGGCCGGGTTGCCGGCGGTGGACCGCTACCGCATCGCCATCGGCGGCGCCAGTGCCGGCGGCGGCCTGGCGGCGGCCCTGGCCCTGCTGGCCCGCGACCGCGCCGAGGTGAGCCCGGCATTCCAGCTGCTGACCTACCCCATGCTCGACGACCGCAGCTCTGCCACCGCGCCCAGTGCGAAATACCGGCTGTGGGACAACCGCAGCAACAGGTTCGGCTGGGCGGCATATCTGGGCAACGCCGATCCCGGCGTCGCCGTCCCCGGGCGCCGCGACGACCTCAGCGGATTGCCACCGGCCTGGATCGGGGTGGGCACGCATGACCTGTTCCACGACGAAGACCTGGCCTACGCCGAACGCCTGCAGGCCGCGGGGGTGCCGTGCCAGGTCGAAACCATTCCGGGCGCGTTCCACGGCTTCGACCTGGTCTTGCCGAAAGCCCAAGTGTCCCAGCGGTTTTTCGACAGCCAGTGCAACAGTCTGCGCGCCGCGCTGGCCCCCACCGCCTGACGCGGCTCACATCGCGAAGTACACCAACTCGCCGCAGATGACGGTGGCCGCCACCAGCCCGGCGTCGAGGGCGGCCAGTGCCACAGCGGGCGGCTCGTTGAGCACGCACAGGTCCCCCGGCTGCCCGATCGCCACGGTGCGCGGCCGTCCCGGCTGATCCGCCCGGCCCAGAAACATCGTCAAAGCCTCTCGCGCCGAGACACATTCACGCCTTCCCAGCACGGTGCCCTGAAGTGTGCTGCGGTGCACCGCGGCGCGCATCGCCGTCCAGGGGTCGCCGTGGCCGAAGGGCATGTCGGTGGACAGCGCGACCGGCACCGTCGCGTTGCGCAGGGACGCGACGCGCCACAGCTGATCGTGCTCGGCGGCGGGGACGTCGGTGAGGTACTGATCGCCGCGCTCGGCGACGAAGTTGGGCTGCGTCACCACCGTGACCCCGAGCTCGGCGAGGTCGGCGAGGTTGTCGTCGGGCACCACGGCGGCGTGTTCGATGCGGTCTCGCGGATGGCTGCCGGCCGCACGCAGGGCCGCGATGGTCACCACCAGCTGGGCCGCGGTCACGCAGTGCACGGCCACCGGCTGGCCGCTATCGTGTTGGCAGGCAATCCATTCCGTTAGGGCATCGAGGTCCAGGCGATCATCGTGCAGGATCTTCTTGCCCGGCGACAGGAAACTCAGCCGCGGCCGGAACTCGCCACATTGGTGCGCCGCCGTCAGCGACGCCATGTCGTCGGCATCGAGATCGGGGCTGGCGTCGGTGACGCCGGTGACGCCGGTCGCGGTGATCCGGCGGCTCAGTTCGGCCAGATCGGTTTCGCGTCGTTGCAGCGCCAGCGACCAGCCGCGGTCGGCGCTGCGCAGCCGGCCGTCAGGATGTTCGGCCAGGCCGACCCGCCCCAGCGCTTCGGAATTGAGGATCCACAGCGCCCCGCTGCGGTGCTGGATGCGCACCGGAACGTGCGGAACGATGGCGTCCAGGGCGCCCCGGTCCAGTTCTCCGGCAACCGAATCATGGTAGCCCACAGCGCGAATCCAGCCGTCGGGCCCGGGTGTGGCGTTCGCCAGCAATTGGGTGAGCTGCGCCGCCGTGCTGACCCCGGGCGGCCCGACGAAGAACGAATCCAGCGCCGAGGCCGCCGAGCGCAGGTGCACATGGTGGTCGTGCAGCCCGGGCAGGACGGCGCCGCCGCCCGCGTACAGCACGCCCTCCCCCGCCCGCGCCACCAGACTCTCACCCGGCGGTGCCATGTCCTCGATCAGCGCACCCACCCGGATGTCTGTCGTGGTCCCGTCCAGCAGGTTAGCCCGCTGAATCAACATGATAGGCAACGTCTTTGGCTGACCAGGTGGCGCACCTTCTCGTTATCGGCGCCCAGCCCGGACGCGCGGCGCGACGCCGGCGGGGCCGACGGTGGTGACACCGGCGCCGACGATGCCGACGGCGCCGCCGGCAGCGCCGCGTAGGTTGCGGCGACACCGGCCATGGACACGCGGATCGACTCGCCGCCACCGCGGCCCAGGGATTCGGCCACCGCCAGGGCGGCCTCCAGCCCGGTCAGTGGGTCGGCGATGGCGTCACCGCAGAACACCGGTCCCTGGACGCTGGTGCCGACCAGGCCACCCGCCACCGCGGTGTCGTCGCCGAATCCCGGTCTGCGGCCGTCATAACCGATGATTTGCAACCAGATTCGGCCCGCGCGTGGTATGACGTCGTCGGGCCCGAGCCCTCGGCGTGCCAGCGCCGCCGGGCGCGAGCCTTCGATGACGATGTCGCTGGCCGCGAGCAGTTCCCCCAATTCGTTGGCCTTGCTATCGAAATCGACTGTGTAGCTCAATTTTTCGCTGTTAACCCAGTCGAAAAAGGCTCTGTTCCCGGCCCGGGTGCCGTCCGGGCGGCGCGGGCTTTCGACCTTGACGACGGTCGCTCCCGCACGCGCCAGCAGCCGCCCGCACAGCGGGCCCGCCCACATCGAGGACAGGTCGGCCACCAGCAGGCCCTGCGGCGTCCGCGGGGCCGTCCGCGCTGCGCTGGGGCCCAGCCGCGGCGGCGCGGGCGCGGCCTCGCCCAGGCCCGCTACTGGAATGTCCAGCAGCCCGGCCCGCTCCACGATCTCACCCAGCGAGTGGGTGGCCGCCCAGCGCTGCAGCGCCGGCCACGGGTCGGCGGCCACGTCATCGACTTGCAGCAAGGCCGGGACGGCGTCGAGGTCGTCGGCGCGCGAAAGGGTGAGCGCGCAGCAGCCGTCCCGGGCGGTAAGCAGGCGAGTGCCGCCACCGGGCGAGATCCGGCCGCGGCGGGTCAGGCCCAGTAAGGCCGCCCGCCCGGTCAACAGGCTCACCGCGTCGACGCCGATACCCAGGTAGTCACCGATGGCCGAGGCCACGTCGTGCGCGCGGGTCAACACGCCGGCGCGGGAGAAGTCGGCGGGACCGTCGGGCAGGCCGGTCAGGTAGGCCAGCCCGCTGCTGCCCCACTCTTCGACCGGCTGGGACTCCCCTTTTAACAAAGCCGAACTCACGCCCCCATTGTGCGCGTGACCCGCGGCGCCGCGGCGACCGGCAAACCCGGCTCAGAACTGAAGCGCGTGAAAGCGCCAGTCCAGCACCGGGCGGTCCGGTTCATCCGCGGTGTCGCTGACCGCATACACCAGCGACCGCAGCCCCAGCACCCCCCCGTGATCGGTCGGCTCGGCGGATTCGATGTGCAGCTCGCTGTACAGGGTGTCGCCCTCGTGCACGGGGCCGGTGTGATCGCAGGATTGCCAGTTCAGCACGGTCACCAGGTTGGGCAGCAACCTGCTCGCCTGCGCCAAGGCCAGCCCGATGGTATGCCCGCCGTAGACCAGGCGGCGCCCGCCGACTCGCGAATCATGATGCGTGGCAGCGATGTTCAGAGTGAGCCGGGCCAGTTCGGGAGCGCTGCTGACCACGTCGGCGGTGCTGTGCAGCACCGATCCCGCCAGGCCGGCATCGAAATGCGGGCCGGGCACCTTGTCGCGGAACACCGCGCCTTTCCATGTCGCCGTCGGATCGTGGACCGGGCCGGGCACGTCGACCCCGATGGCGGACAGATCGTCGTGCGGCGCCTGGTCGGGTGTGAAGTCCGGGCCGGCGGGCAGCATGCCACATCGGTAGAAGTCGAGCACCAGCTGGTCGGCCTGGTCGATGGTGATCATTCGCAGCGCCGCCAGCCCCGTCGGGGCCCGGCCCGGCTTGGGCGAATTCGCCTGTAGCCCAACGACTTCGGTGCGGGTGTAGAGGGAGTCGCCGATGACCGGGAACCGGTGAAACACCAGGCCGCGATAGAACAGGTTGGCCTTGACTCGTTGGGTCACCAGCGTCGACTGCCCGATCGCCACGTCGCACACCAGTGCCGGATGCGCCAGCGGCGCGGGCAGGCCCGTCACCGCCCCGCACAGACCGGCGTCCAGCGCCAGCCGCAGCCGGTCCCCCACGATCGCCTGGTGAGCGCCGGCCAGCCCCGACGACAGCGTCGTCGAGGGCGCCCAGTCGAACACCTGCCCCACCGAGAGGTCGTCGAAGTACGGTCCGCCCTCGCGGATCCCCGCATACCCGTCACGCGTCACAACACCCCATGCTGGCAGGCTGTGGAATCGAGGGTCAACTTCGTGGCGATCGCGAGCGCGGCGAAGCCGGGCGAAGCGGGTCGCCACTATCAGGGCTTCGTGGCGATCGCGAGCGCGGCGAAGCCGGGCGAAGCGGGTCGCCACTATCAGGGCTTCGTGGCGATCGCGAGCGCGGCGAAGCCGGGCGAAGCGGGTCGCCACTATCAGTGTGAAGGGTGATCACAGGTGAACGACGAAGAAGAGATGCTGGTCGCCACGGTGCGGGCGTTCATCGACCGCGACGTCAAACCGGGCGTTCGCGAGGTCGAGCACGCCAACACCTACCCCGAGGCGTGGATCGAACAGATGAAGCGGATCGGCATCTACGGCCTGGCCGTCCCGGAGGAATACGGCGGGTCGCCGGTGTCCATGCCGTGCTACGTGCGGGTCACCGAGGAACTGGCGCGCGGCTGGATGAGCCTGGCCGGGGCGATGGGCGGGCACACGGTGGTCGCCAAACTGCTGACGCTGTTCGGCACCGAGGACCAGAAACGGACCTACCTGCCGCGGATGGCCAGCGGTGAGGTGCGCGCCACCATGGCGCTGACCGAGCCCGGCGGTGGTTCGGATCTGCAGAACATGGCGACCACGGCTGTCCCCGACGGCCCGGACGGTTTGGTGATCAACGGTTCCAAGACCTGGATCAGCAACGCGCGCCGTTCCGGGCTCATCGCCCTGTTGTGCAAGACCGACCCGAACGCCCGGCCGCGCCACCAGGGCATCTCGATCGTGCTCGTCGAGCACGGGCCAGGCCTGACGGTGTCGCGGGATCTACCCAAGCTGGGTTACAAGGGCGTGGAATCCTGCGAGCTGTCGTTCGACGACTTCCGGGTGCCTCGGTCGGCGTTGCTGGGTGGCGTTGCGGGCGAAGGTTTTTCACAGATGATGAAGGGCCTGGAGACGGGACGCATCCAGGTGGCCGCCCGCGCCCTGGGCGTTGCCACCGCGGCGCTCGACGACGCGCTGGCCTACGCCCAGCAGCGCGAGAGCTTCGGCCAGCCGATCTGGCAGCACCAGTCGGTCGGTAACTACCTGGCCGACATGGCGACCAAACTGACCGCGGCTCGTCAGCTCACCCGGTACGCCGCCGAGCGGTACGACAGCGGCGAACGCTGCGACATGGAAGCCGGGATGGCCAAGCTGTTCGCCTCCGAGGTCGCCATGGAGATCGCGCTGAATGCGGTGCGAATCCACGGCGGCTACGGCTATTCCACCGAATACGACGTCGAACGCTACTTCCGGGACGCGCCGCTGATGATCGTCGGTGAGGGCACCAATGAGATCCAGCGCAATGTGATCGCCCGGCAACTGGTGACGCGGGGCGGAATCTGACCCGGCCCGCCAATCACGCGGCCCGCGAAGGAACTTTCGGAGTATATTTACCTGACTTCTCCGGCTGGCAAACCGTCGCGTAAGCAAAGTCGTTCGCCGGCCGCGGGAACCATAGGGAAAGGCAGCCGCCATGAGTTATCCTCCCGTGCCACCCGGAGGTTCGCCCGGATGGCCTGGGCAGCAACCGGAACGGCAAGGCCAGCAACCGGAATGGCAGGCCCAGCAGCCCGCCGGGTGGCAACCTCAGCAGGCGCCGGGCTGGCAGGGACAGCCACCCGCGGGATGGTCGGCGCCGCAGCCGGGATGGCAGGAGCCCGAGAACTATCTCGTGTGGGCGATCCTGTGCACGGTGTTGTGCTGCCTGCCGCTCGGGATCGTGTCGATCGTCTACTCCACCAAGGTGTCCGGGCTATGGGCCCAGGGGCGGTACGCCGAAGCCCAGGAGGCGTCCAACAACGCCAAGAAGTGGGCCATCATCGGTGCGATCGTCGGTGCCGTCGTCGCGGTGATCGGGGTTGTCGTGTGGTTCGCCATGTTCGCGGCGATCGTGTCCACCATCCCGTCCACGACCACCACCACCTATTCGGGCTTCTGAATCGCGATCTCGTCCGCCAGCCCCCAGGCCAGCGCAGTATCCGCGTCGATGGTACGGCCGGACAACACGAGATACGCCGTGCGCCAACGACCTATCCGCCGCGTGACGCTGACGGTGCCGCCGGCCCCGGGGACCAGCCCTAACGCCAATTCGGGTAGCCCGAACACCGCGTCGTCGCCGGCGAGGACCCATCCGCAAAACGCCGCCATCTCCATTCCGCTGCCCATCACCCGGCCGTGCACCTCGGCCCGGCACGCCCGGCCGAGCCTGGCGGTCAGCGCATCCAGCGCCAGGGCGGGGCTGTAGCGGGTACGGGCCAGGTGCGCACTCGCCGGGTCGGCAAACGTACCGAACTCGGCAAGGTCCCCGCCGCTGCAGAACGACGGCCCGTGGCCGCTCAGCACAATGCCGGTGACCGACGGATCCAGCTGCGCGACCGCCAGGGCCTCCAGCAGCGCGGCCCGAGCATCGGTGGAGAACGCGTTGTGCCGATGCGGCCGGTTGAACGCGATGCGCACGACGTCCCCGTCGCGCTGCACCCGCACCGGGTCGGCGATCTCGGGCACCCTGGCCGGGCCGCGCTCGTGTAGCCACCGCGCGAACTCCGGGCCGGCCTGCAGGGTGGAGTACGCCAACGACTCGGTCACCACGCCGGACAGCGTCGGGCCCTGCGGATCCACCGCGCGCAACACGTCGTCGCAAATCCCACTGGCGTGCGGCCAACGTCGACAGCGCGCGGTCAGCTCGTCCACGGTGGCCGGCACCGAATCGACGGTGATCACCCGCCGATCGGCGCAGGGGTCCTCGGTAAGGGTGAAAGTTGTTGCGTCAAGCCATGGTCCGGCCGCGGCGATGTCGGCGGCCGAGCCCACGCCGACGATCGTCCCGGGCGGCGACGGCGGGCCGTCCTGCGGCGGGCTCGACAGGTCGACCACCCGGAGCATCGGTCACACCGAGTACTTCTCGATCAGCCCATTCTTGTAGAGCTTGCCGGTGTCGGTGCGCGGCAGCTGCGCCTCGAATGCGATCGATCGCGGGCATTTATAGTGTGCCAAGTGGTCTCGCAGCCACGCCGTCAACTCGTCGGCGAATTCGTCGGTGGCATCGGCCGCATCGACGGTCTGCACCGCCGCCACCACGCGCTGACCCATCTCGTCGTCGGGCACCCCGAACACCGCGGCGTCCAGCACCTTCGGGTGGGTGACCAACATGTTCTCGGCCTCCTGCGGGTAGATGTTCACCCCGCCGGAAATGATCATGTGGTGGCGCCGGTCGGTCAGGTACAGGTAGCCCTCTTCGTCAAGGTAGCCGATGTCGCCGACGGTGGCCCAACCGTGCTTGGAACGAGACGACGCGGTTTTCGTTGGGTCGTTGAGGTATTCGAACGAATACCCGCCCTCGAAATAGATTTCGCCGGCCTCGCCGGGCGGCAACTCGTCGCCGTTCTCGTCGAGAATGTGTACGGCGCCGCCCATGGGTTTGCCGACCGAACCCGGATGCGCCAGCCAGTCCTCGGCGGTGATCAGCGTCGAACCGTGCGCTTCCGAGGAGGCGTAGTACTCATCGACGATCGGTCCCCACCAGTCGATCATCTGCTTCTTGATCTGCACCGGGCACGGCGCCGCCGCGTGCATCACCCGCTTGAGGCTGGATAGATCGTACGAATCACGGACTTCTTGAGGCAGTTTCAACATCCGGACGAACATGGCCGGGACGAATTGGCCGTGGGTGACCCGATGACGCTGGATGGCGTCCAGCGTGCCCTCGGCATCGAACTTCTCCATGATCACCGTGGTGATGCCGCCGGCCTGAATGGTCATCGACCACACCGACGGCGCCGTATGGTACAGCGGCGCCGGGCTGAGGTACACCGCGTCCGGGTCCAGCCAGAATCCGACCAGAGCCGACATCATGCCCGGCGCGTCTTCCGGTGGGACGTGCGGCAATTCGCGTTTGATGCCCTTGGGCCGGCCGGTGGTGCCCGACGAGTACTGCAGCAGGTCACCCTCGATTTCGTCGTCGATCGGGGTATCGGGCTGACCGGCAACGCATTCCGGGTAACGCTCCCAGCCGGGTAAATCGCCGTCGGCGATCAGCAACAGCTCGGGCAGCCCGACCGGCAGGTGCTCACCCAGGCCGGCGAGGGTGTCGCGCTGCGCCGCCGAGCCGATGATGGCCTTCGCGCTGCTGTTGTCGATGATGTAGGCCGCCTCGGCCGCGGTCAGGTGGGTGTTGATCGGCACGTAGTACAACCCACTGCGACGAGCCGCCCACATCACCGCGTGGATGTGCTCGTTATTCTCCATCAGGATCGCGACGGTGTCGCCCTCGCGCAGACCCGCCCCGCGGAACCGGTGTGCCAGTCGATTGGCACGGGCCTCCAGGTCGTCGAAGGTGACGACCGTCCCGGACGGGTACAGGATGACAGCAGGTTTGTCGGCGCCGAGGTAAGGGCGGATCTGCATGCGCAGACTGTACCGCCGCCAAACTTGACGGGTGTTAAGTGGTCGCCCGGGGCGGCGCACCCGAGCGTGTGCGGGGGCGGAATGCGGATAAGCACACTGCCCGCGGCCCCGGCGGTTAGCCTTGACGGGTACGCCACTTCGGCACGGAGGTGCGCATGACCGCCGAGCAGGTATCGGAGCCTGCGGCCTCTCCCTCGCCGAACCCCACATTCGTCGTGTCCGACTATGTCGACGGCATGGAGCGCCTGGTGCATGCCATTCAGGAACTCTCGCTGGCCCGCAGCCTGCCCGACATCCAGCGGATCGTCCGGTTCTCGGCGCGCGCGCTGACCGGCTGTGACGGCGCGACCTTCGTGCTGCGGGAAAACGACCGGTGCTACTACGCCGACGAGGATGCGATCGCCCCGCTGTGGAAGGGCAGCCGCTTTCCCATCAGGTCCTGCATCAGCGGGTGGGCGATGCTCAATCGCGACGCGGCGGTCATTCCCGACATCTACCGCGACCCGCGCATCCCGCACACCCTGTACCGTCCCACCTTCGTCAAGAGCCTGGTGATGGTGCCGATCCGCAAGCTGGACCCGATCGGCGCGATCGGCAATTACTGGGCCGACCCGCATCAGCCG